>JBKQMB010000096.1:0-104658 GCA_052326605.1 Acidimicrobiales bacterium
GCTTCTCGATACGGCCGACGCCCTCGTGCCCGGGAATGAAGGGCGGTACCGGCTTTACCGGCCAGTCGCCGTGCGCGGCGTGGATATCGGTGTGGCACAGCCCGCTCGTCTCGATCCGGACGAGAACCTCACCTGCGCCCGGCACTGGGACCGGAACCTCCTTCACCTGCAAGGGGGAGTGAAAATCGGTGACAACTGCTGCTCTCATGGTGTGCTCTCTTCAGGGGCGGGGGGAAAGACATTGTCGTGCGGTGCGCTCGGCGGCCCGGGTGCGCCCGGCGAGACGCAGACGGGGGAGCGGGTGACGAAATGAAGGTTGTCCCCGGCTGCTAGTGAGAAGTCTTCGGGTTCACCGTGGGCGACATCGAGCAGAAACTGTTCCTGGTGCCAGGCCTCATCCAGGCGCTTGTCGATGTAGAACGGGCATCCGTCGATGTCGCCGAGCAGGACGTCGATGTCGCCGATGAGGAATTCCCCGACGGGATAGCACATCGGCGTGCTGCCGGCACAGCAGCCGCCGGATTGGATGAACATCACCGGGGCGCCCCGGACCGCGCGGAGGAGACGGATCGCCTCGCGCGCGGCCGGGGTGGCGGTGATGCGGGCCAGGGCAATCGGCTCCGACATCACCGGCTCCTTAGAACAGCCCGAGCGGTTTGCTGCTGTAGCTGACGAGGAGGTTCTTCGTCTGGCTGTAGTGATCCAGCATCATGCGGTGGTTCTCCCGGCCGATGCCGGAGATCTTGTAGCCACCGAACGCGGCACCTGCCGGGTACTGGTGGTAGCAGTTCGTCCAGACGCGACCGGCCTTGATGCCGCGGCCCATCTTGTACGCCCGGCTGCCGTCCCGGGTCCAGACACCGGCGCCCAGCCCGTAGAGGCTGTCATTCGCGATCGCCAGCGCGTCCGCGTCATCGGTGAACGTGGTGACCGCAAGCACGGGGCCGAAGATCTCCTCCTGGAACACCCGCATCTTGTTGTGGCCCTTCAGCACCGTCGGTTCGAAGTAGTAGCCGCCCTCGAACTCGCCGCCCAACTCGGCACGCTTGCCGCCGATGAGGCACTCGGCCCCCTCTTGTTGGCCGATGTCGACGTACGAGATGATCTTCTCCAGCTGCTGGGTCGACACCTGAGGGCCGATCATGGTGGTCGGATCGAGCGGATTGCCCTGCCGGATCTTCCCGATCCGGTCGAGGGCCCGTTCCATGAACCGGTCGTAGATCGACTCTTGGATGAGCGCCCGGGACGGGCAGGTGCAGACCTCGCCCTTGTTGAAGGCGTAGAGCACCAGTCCTTCGACGGCCTTGTCCAGATACTCGTCGTCCTCGTCCATCACGTCCGCGAAGAAGATGTTGGGAGACTTGCCACCGAGCTCGGTGGTCGAGGGGATGATGTTCTCGGCTGCGTACTGCATGATCAGCCGACCGGTGGTGGTCTCACCGGTGAAGCCGATCTTGGCAATGCGCGGACTCGTCGCCAGCGCCTTGCCGATCTCTCCCCCGGGGCCGGTCACGATGTTGATCACCCCGGGCGGAACCACGTCTGCGATCACCTCGGCAAGCTTCAGGATCGACCAGGGCGTGGGCGACGCGGGCTTGAGGACGGTGCAGTTGCCCGCAGCCAGCGCCGGGGCGATCTTCCACGCGGCCATCAGGAGCGGGAAGTTGAACGGGATGATCTGCCCGACCACCCCGAGGGGCTCATGGAAGTGATAGGCGACCGTGTCCTTGTCGATCTCCGTCGAACGACCTTCGAGTGACCGGGTGGCGCCGGCGAAGTAGCGGAAGTGGTCGACGGCCAGCGGGATGTCGGCCGCCAGGGTCTCACGCACGGGCTTGCCGTTCTCCCAGGTCTCCGCCACCGCCAGCATCTCGAGGTTGGCCTCGATGGCGTCGGCGATGCGATTGAGCACTGCGGACCGTTCTGTGAGCGAGGTCTCGCCCCATGCATCCTTGGCCTGATGCGCGGCATCGAGCGCCAGCTCCACGTCCTCGGCGGTCGACCTGGCCACCTCGCAGAAGGGCTTGCCGTTCACCGGGCTCACATTGGTCATGTACTGGCCCTTGACCGGAGCGACCCAGGTTCCCCCGATGAAGTTGCCGTAACGCGGCTTGACCTCGACCACGCTGCCCGGTTGTCCCGGCGGCACAAATGGGGCCGGACCGCTCTCCACCGTCACGGATTCGTTCTCTTCGGTCATGGTTCACTCCACTCTCTCTGTTCCGTTGCCCGGATCCTTCGGATCGGCATGATCCGGCCACCGGACCCGCCCGCCTGCCGGCTCACCCCACAATGGCCACCCTACGGATGGGGGCGTTGCCGTTCCAGGGCCGAAGGTCACAAGGAGCTGCCGGGAGGGCGCCGGAGGGCCCGTTCGATGCGTGCAGTCCGGATTCCGTCGGGACGTTCGGCCCTACCGGGCCCGATCCGGTGCGATCAGTCTCTAACTGCCGGGTTGTCCGGGCGAGGGAGCTCCGTCGGCCCGGGTTCGTTCGATCGCACCGGGGAGGATTACCGTGTCACTCATGAGGAGCTGCAGCAACCACCGCGTCGTGGTGGGGATCGACGGCTCCACCTGTTCGATCGCTGCGCTGAACTGGGCTGCGGACTGGGCCGAGCTGACCTCGTCGACCGTCGAGGCGATCACCACCTGGGAGTGGCCGACAAGCTACGGAGTGGCACTCTTCCTCCCTTCCGACTACGACCCGGCAGCCGATGCCGAGACCATGCTCCGCGATGTCGTGAAGGTCGCGCAGGAGGCCCATCCGGACGTGGTGTTCCGGCCGCTCGTGGTGGAGGGGCATCCGGCCCCGGTCCTCATCAAGGCATCCCTGGACGCCGACCTCCTCGCCGTCGGCAGTCGGGGGCACGGGGAGTTCACCGGCATGGTGATCGGTTCGGTCAGCGAGCACTGCACGGCTCATGCCCACTGCCCCGTGCTGGTCCTCCGTGACCGCGCCTAGGAGAGCGGCCCTCGGGCTGCGTGCGGGGTCGTGACACCGGGGACCATGAGAGCGTGGGCGGTCGGCGAGCCCGGACCGATCGACGGCGGTCCCCTCCGCCGCATCGAGCGCCCCGTGCCCGTCCCGGGCCCGGGTCAGCTACGGGTGCAGGTCAGCGTCTGCGGGGTCTGCCGCACCGACCTCCATCTCGCCGAGGGCGACCTCGTTCCGAGCAGTCCCCTGGTCATCCCCGGGCACGAGGTCGTCGGTGTCGTCGAGGACCTCGGGCCCGGCTGCAACCGGTTCCGGCTCGGTGACCGGGTGGGGGTGCCCTGGCTGGCCCGCACCTGCGGTACCTGTCGGTTCTGCCTCGACGGGCGGGAGAACCTGTGCACCGCGCCCCGTTTCACCGGGTGGGACGTGGACGGCGGCTACGCCGAGTACGCGGTCGTCGACGAGGGGTTCGCCTATGCCATCCCCGACGTGTTCGACGACGAGGAGGCAGCGCCGCTGCTCTGTGCAGGGATCATCGGCTACCGCGCCCTGCGTCGCTCGCAGCTGCCCCCGGGCGGACGGTTGGGCATCTACGGCTTCGGAGGATCGGCCCACCTCACCGCCCAGATCGCCCTGGCCGAAGGGGCGACCGTGCACGTGCTCACCCGCTCGCCCGAGGCCCGCAAGCTCGCACTCGAGCTCGGCGCAGCCAGCGCCGGCGATGAGGACGACCCTCCTCCCGAACCGCTCGACGCCGCCATCCTGTTCGCACCGGTGGGCACCCTGGTGTTGCCTGCGCTCGAGGCGCTCGACCGGGGCGGGACCTTGGCCATCGCCGGTATCCACCTGTCGGACATCCCGGTGCTCAACTATCAACAGCATCTGTTCCAAGAGCGGACGTTGCGCAGCGTGACGGCCAACACCCGTTCGGACGGCCGCGAATTCCTCGAGACCGCCGCCCGCATCCCCCTGCGGGTGACGACCACGGCCTACCCGTTCGACCAGGCCGACCGGGCACTCGCCGACCTGGCGCACGACCGGGTGAACGGGGCCGCGGTTCTGGTGCACCCTGCGCTGCGCTGACGGGGATGCGATGGCCGGCTGCGATCCGGCTGCGATCGCGGGACGTTCGGCCCTGGCCCGGTCGACCACAGAGGAGCACAGTGGATGTGGTGACCACCGGAGAAGATGGGCCGCGGGGCGGCAGCAACGGCAACAGGAGGAGGCGCTCGACCGGTCCACACACGCCTGTCGCCGGCCACGGGCACAGCCTGCCGATCGGTCGGGTGGCGGGGATCCCCATCCGCCTGCACTGGACCTTCTGGCTGTTGGTGGTCTTCGTGGTGGCCGTCGACTGGAGCGGCGGCAGGAGAGTTGTGGCGACGGGGCTGGTGTGGATCGCCGCGCTCTTCGCCTCCGTCGTCGCCCACGAGATCGCCCACTGCCTGGTCGCCCGGCGGCGCGGCGCGCGGGTCCTGGGGATCGTCCTGGTGCCCCTGGGAGGGCTCTCCCGACTGGAGTCGATGCCCACCGCCCCCGGCGACGAGATGGCGGTCGCCATCGCCGGACCCCTCACCAGCGTCGGCTTGGGTGCAGCCCTGCTGGCCATCGGGCTGGTGGTGGGGCAGCACGTGTGGCCTCCGACCCTGTTCGCCGGGAGCTGGTGGGCACGTCTGGGATGGTTGAACCTGCTCCTCGGGGCGTTCAACCTCCTGCCCGCCCTGCCCATGGACGGCGGGAGGGTGCTGCGGGCCGCGCTCGCCCGCCACCGATCCCACCTGGAGGCCACGCTTCTGGCCGGGCGCATCGCCCGGTACCTCGGGATGGCCATGGTGATCGTGGGTTTCGTGTACGACGTCTGGCTCCTGTTGATCGGGGTGTTCGTCCTGGTGGGAGCGAGAGCCGAGGAGGAGGCGGCGCGACACCCGCCAGAACACGACGACGACCCGGCTCACCGCGGGATCGACGCCATCGGATGAGGGATCGGGCCCACCCGGCGGATGGCTTCGGGCCAGGCGCGTTGGGACCTTCGGCCCTAGCCGCTCGGACCGCCTTCGTTCAGCCTGAGAGGGTGAACCGCGATGACTGACAGGGCGGTCGAGGTCCTCTCCCGAGCAGAGTGCCTCGAGTTGTTGAGTCGTGCTGCGATCGGACGAGTCGGTGTCAGCATCGACGCGCTACCGGTCATCCTTCCGGTGCACTTCGCCCTCTTCGGGGATTCGGTTCTGTTCCGCACCGTTCCGGGAACGAAGTTCGATGCCGCCGCCGTCGGGGCGGTCCTGGCCTTCCAGGCCGACTCGTACGAGCCCGAGAGCCCGACGGCGTGGAGCGTGCTCCTCCAGGGGATCGCCTCGGAGGTGACCCATCCCGAGGAAGCGGCCGTGGCGGGCTCGGTCCCGCTCACTCCCTGGGCGGTCACCGACCGACCCGGCAGGTTCATGCGGCTCGATGTCGCCAGGGTGAGCGGGCGCCGCTTCCGCCTCACCGACCGGCCGCTGTCGGCATCCCCAACCGAACCTCCTCCGGCCACCGGTACGATCTGAAGTCCTACCCGGGCCGCGCTGTCATCGACGGGCCCGCATCGAGGAACGGGGTACCCCGGAGTATGGCAGAGCCGGCGATCCACACCAGTGGTCTGTCCAAGCGATACGCGGACGTCGATGCGCTCTCCGACCTCGATCTCGATGTCCACCAAGGCGAGGTCGTCGGCTACCTCGGTCCCAACGGATCCGGCAAGACGACCACCCTCCGCCTCCTGCTCGGCTTGATCCGGCCGACCTCGGGGAGTGCCGAGATCTTCGGCCTCGACTGCCAGAGCCGGCCGGTGGAGGCCCACCGGCGCCTGGCCTACGTGGCGGGCGAGGCCAATCTGTGGCCGTCGCTGACCGGATCCGAGACGATCCACCTGCTCGGCCGGGTCCAGGGTCAGGTCGATGCCGCCTATCGCGACGAGCTGATCGCCCGCTTCGACCTCGATCCGTCCAAAAGGGTCCGCACCTACTCGAAGGGAAACCGACAGAAGCTCATCCTGATCGCCGCGCTCATGGCCCGGCCCGACCTGCTGCTCCTCGACGAGCCCACCAGCGGGTTGGACCCGCTGATGGAGCTGGCCTTCCGGCACTCCGTGCACGAGGCAAAGGAGCGGGGTCAGACCGTCTTCCTCTCATCGCACATCCTGAGCGAGGTGGAGGCCCTGTGCGACCGGGTGGGCATCCTCCGCAACGGCCGGTTGGTCGACATGGGGACGCTCTCCGACATGCGCCACCTCTCCGCGCTGACCGTCGAGGCGACGTTCGACGGCTCGGTGCCGGATCTGTCCCGGGTCCCCGGCGTCAGCTCCATCGAGGTCGAAGGTCGGGTCGTGCGCTGCCAGGTGCAGGGGACGGTCGAGCCCCTCCTCAAGGTGCTGGCCTCTTCGGGGGTCCATGAACTGTTGAGCCGGGAGCCCTCGCTCGAGGAGCTCTTCCTCGCCCACTACGGAAGGTCCACCGACCCCGGCACGGGCTCCCTCGAGGTTCCGGCCCTTGGTGGGTGAGTCCGCGATCGCCACGCCTGCCCCCAGCGGTCGGTGGCCCCGCACCGGCCTCCCCGGCGGCGACAGCCGCGTCATCGGTGCCGCGGAATAGGCCGCTCGTGATGACCGTTGGAAACGACGTCCCCGACGGTCGCGGGCGGGTTCGAGTAGAGGAGCACACATGGAGATCGGGATCATCGGCGCAGGCAACATCGGCGGCAACCTCGCACGACGATTGACCGCCCTCGGCCACACCGTGCGCATCGCCAACTCCCGCGGACCGGAGACCCTCGTGGAACTGGCTGAAGAGGCGGGCGCCCGGGCCGTGGACGCGATCAGCGCCGCCGAAGGCGCCGACCTGGTCATCGTGACCATCCCGGAGAAGAGCATTTCCACCTTGCCCTCCGAGGTGCTCGACGGCGCGGCCGACGGCGCACCGGTGGTGGACACCGGCAACTACTACCCCCAGCGCGACGGGCGCATCGCTGCCATCGAGGACGGCCTGCCGGAGAGCCAATGGGTCGAACAGCAGCTCGGACACCCGGTCATCAAGGCGTTCAACAACATCTACGCCCAACACCTGCTCGATCGCCACCTTCCGGCTGGCACGCCGGGCCGCATCGCCCTGCCGGTCGCCGGCGACGACGGCGCGGCGACGTCGATCGTGCTGCAGCTCGTCGACGAGCTCGGGTTCGATCCGGTCGAGGCCGGCGGCCTCGGCGAGTCCTGGCGCCAGCAGCCCGGCACCCCCGTGTACGCCACCGACCTCGATGCCGAGGGCGTGCGTCGGGCGCTCGCCGAGGCCAGTCCTGTGCGACCGGAGGCGTTCCGGGCCTGAACGCTCGGACTGCGCTGGTCACCGGAGCCGGCCCGGCGCCCGGATCACCGATCGGCGAACGCTTCGGTGCCGATGATGCCCTGCAGCTCGTCGAGCGAGTCGTGCAGGGCGTCGACGATCTGCCATGGATCGGGGACGCTCGCCGGGCAGCCGAGCAGCGAGACACCGAGAGCGTTCTCGTAGCTCCAGGCCGTGATGTTGAGGCCGATGCCCTCGAGGATGGGTCCCACCGAGTAGAGGGCCTCGAGCTCGATGGGGCCGAAATAGATCCGCTCGCGCGGGCCGGCCACGTTGGAGAGCACCACGTTGAGGGGTGGGTGGAGCCGGTCGGCGATGTGCGAGCGGCTCCAGGCGTCGACGACGAAGCGGTAGATCTGCGGTGGGACCACGTCGGCGCGCTGCCCGAGGAGGTCGTGACCCAGCAGGCTGCGGACCTCCTTGGAGGCCATCGCTGCGTCGTGGATGTGCTGGAGGCGCTCAAGGGGGTCGCCGATGTCGGTGCCCAGGCTGACGTAGAGGTTGTCGACCCGGTTGCCCGACATGCGGGCCACGTTGGGGTCGGTCGAGACCGGGACGCTGGCCACCAGGGGGCGTCGGGGCAATTCGTCCCGGTCCGCCAGGTAGCGCCGCAGGGCTCCCGCACACACCGCCAGGTAGACGTCGTTGAGGGTGGTGCCGGTGGCTCGCCGGATGGCCTTGAGATCGGCCAGCGGCAGGTTGGTCATCGCGAACGTCCGGTCAGGGGTGAGCGAGACGTTGAAGGAGGTCTTCGGGATGTGATGGAGCGGGAGCGGTGGCCTCTCCGCAAAGCTGCGGCGCCGCGCCTCGGAGGCGCGGGTGCTGCGCACCGACTGCACCGCCAGATGTGGCAGACCCTTCCATCGGGTCACGTGGCCGCGCGCTGCAATCGAGAGCAGCCGGCGTCGGGTCGGGATCGGCTCGGGGTACCACCGGTCCACAACCGGCTCCTCCGTCGGGTCGCCGGTGGCGCCGCGCACCACCTTCTGGAGGAGGGCAACCGCTGCGGACCCGTCGGCCACCGCATGGTGGAGCTTGACCACCACGGCCGAACGGCCACCCGCCAGTCCGTCGACGACCAACAGCTCCCACAGGGGCCGGTCACGCGCCAACGCTGTCCCCGAGAACTCGGCCACCACGGCCGCGAGCTCGCGAGCTCCCCCCGGGGCGTCGGCCATCCGTCGGCTCACGTGTCGTCGCAGATCGAACTCGGGATCCTCGACCCATACCGGATGCCCCAGACCCAGGGGGACCGGCACGGCCCGGCGGCGGAACGGCGGGAGCCGAACGAGGTGCTGCTCGAGGACCTCGATCAGGACGTCGTAGGAGAACCCTCCTTCGAGGACCGAGACATCGGACACCGCCACCTTCACCGTGTGCATGTGGGCCGTGGGTGTCTCGGAGTACAGGAACTTGGCGTCCAGCCCCGTCATGATCTCCACTGCTCAGCCTCCACCCACCTCAGCCGCTCCGGTCGGCGAGGTCTCGGCCAGCGAGGCGATGAGGAAGTCGGAGACCTGCTTCGACCACAGGTAGCCGACGTGATTGCCCGAGTACCACGAGATGTGGGGCTGGTCCCAGTGCTCCCACAGCCGCAGAGCCTGGTCGGGCGGCGCCAAGCGGTCGCCGAAGCCCGCGAAGATGAACCGGCGGTCCTTGTCCACCTTGGTCTCGAAGCTCATCGGCGAGACAACCCGGTAGACGTTCTCGGCGGCGCCGCCCATGATCTTGTGCTCGATGGCCCGGGCCCGGATGTGGTGGGGACTGTGCCGGTGGAACAGCCCGGGGAAGTCCGAGACGGGGATGCCCGCCACCACGGCGTCGATCCCCTCTTCGAGCCCGGCCAGGAGCGAGACCGTGTAGGCGCCGAGCGAGACGCCGTAGAGGCTGATCGAGGTGGCGCCCTTCGCACGGATCCACTGGATCAGCCGGCGGATGTCCCACACGGCCTGGGTCAGTCCGTGCACCGCGTTCATCATCTCGAAGGACAGGAACGGCTCGCCGCTGACAAGGGTGACCCGGCGCGGGCCGTGCAGGGGCAGCGCCGGAAAGACGACGTTCATCCCGAGCTCATCGTGGAGGCGCCCGGCCTGGAGCCCCTGGAAGTCCATGAACGGGAAGCCCATGCAGAACCCGTGCACGGCGATCACCCACGGCCGGGGACCATCCGCGTGGTCGAGTACGGTCGCCGTGGCAGTGCGGTTCGGTTCGAACGCCATCCACCGGTCGCTGCCGGGCTCGCCCGGGTGGGGGGTGAAGCCGCTGTCCCAGAAGAGGCGGTCGTAATTGTGGCCCATGGCCCAGCCCCGGCTCGTGGTGACGTCCGCCGCCGACAGCGAAGGCGGGGTGCGATGGTAGGAGCGGGGGTCGTCGATCCACCCGTTGCGGACGTAGAGGGCCTCGGCGTCGGCGAGCTCCCGGGCCACCCGGGCATAGTCGCCGGGGAGGGGGAACCTCCGCGGCGTCATGGCCATGGCCAGGAGCGCCTCGTCCATGGCCACCTGGGCGGCGAGCCCGATGGACAGGTGCGGCGCCGGCAGCGCATCGGCCACCTCCCCGCGCAGCAGTGCCGATCCCACGAAGTGGAGCGTCCGCGGCACGGCCCGGGTGGCACGAGCGAGCGCGCGCCGGTTCACGAATCCGGCCACGGCGCGATAGGGCCCGGTGACCCGGTCGACAGCCGAGGGGGATCCACCCACTCCGCTACCGTCCGTCACGGACCCGCCGGGCACACCCCCGTCAAAGTCGCCCGGGCCGACCGGACCTGGATCGCGGGCCGGACTGCCAGCGACCGCGCCCGGCTCGGCATCCCCCATTCGGTCCCCCTCCCCCGCTGCAACGTCCCGCCGCCGATACGGCGGACCCGCTCACCTGAGATACTACGTCCGGAGTGTAAGCGCTGAGAGGGCCGGGAGACCTCTCGACCAGCCCGGAACACCTCTCGACCAGCCAGGAGGGCCATGGAGTTCAATCTCGCCGATCTCTTCGAAAGCGTGGTCGACCAGGTCGGGGCGCAGACGGCGATGGTGTCGGGGAACCGCAGGCTCGACTACGCCCAGTTGGACCAACGCGCCAACCGACTTGCCCACTGCCTCGCACGCGCCGGCATCGGTCCGGGCGATCGGGTCGGCCTCCAACTCGCCAACGGCACCGAGTACATCGAGGGCATGCTCGCCTGCTTCAAGATCCGCGCCGTTCCCATCAACGTCAACTACCGCTACGTCGCCGGCGAGCTGCAGTACCTCTACAAGGATGCATCCCTGGTCGGCCTCATCTTCCACAGCCGCTTCGGCCGTGCGGTGGAGGGGGCCTTCGGTTCCCTGCACGAGACGCGTGTGTTGCTCGAGGTCTCGGAGTCCCGGGGAGCCGGTGGCCCGGGCGACGACTACGAAACAGCCATCGCATCGGAGCCTCCCACCCGTGGGTTCCCCCCGCGCCGGGCCGACGACCTCTACTGCGTCTACACCGGGGGGACGACCGGGATGCCCAAGGGTGTGCTCTGGCGCCACGACGACATCTTCTTCGCCGCCATGGGCGGAGGCGACCCCTTTGCGCTCGGCGACTACATCCGCTCTCCCGAGGAGCTGGCCGAACGGATCTTGCATCCGGGTCTCACCGCCCTCGCCCTCCCCCCGTTCATGCATGCGGCCGGGCACTGGCTGGCATTCTCCACGCTGTTCGGCGGTGGGACAGTGCTCACCCTCGAGGGAGGGACCTTCGATCCGCCCGAGGTCTGGCGCCTGGTGGAGGCCGAGGCCGTCAACACCCTGGTCGTCGTCGGCGACTCCATGGCGCGTCCCCTGCTCGACGAGCTGGCCCTCGATACCGGGCGCCACGATCTCTCGTCGTTGCTTGCCGTGGGCTCGGGCGGCGCGGTGTTGTCGCCGTCGACCAAGGCCCAGCTGGCAGAACTCCTGCCCGGCCGGATCATCGCCGATCGCTTCGGGTCCTCGGAGACAGGCCAGGTCGGCGGTGAGGCGCCATCCGGGGATCCCTTCGGCCCGCCCCGCCTGCGAGTCGACGACCGTACCGACGTACTCGACGACGACTTGCAACCGGTGCAGCCCGGTTCCGGGGTGGTCGGGCATCTGGCCCGGGGGGGCCACGTCCCGATCGGCTACCTCGGCGACCCGGTCAAGTCCGCCACCACCTTCGTCCAGCACCGCGGACAACGGTGGGCCCTGCCCGGGGACCTGGCCACGGCGCAGGCCGACGGGACCATCGTCGTGCTCGGTCGAGGCTCGCTGTGCATCAACAGCGGCGGGGAGAAGGTCTTCCCCGATGAGGTGGAGGCCACGTTGAAGGGCCACCCCGATGTCAGCGATGCCCTCGTGGTCGGCGTGCCCGATCCCCGCTTCGGCGAGCGGGTGGTCGCCCTGGTGGAGCCCAGGCCCGGACGCCCCGTGGACCCAGAGGCGCTCCGCCGGCACGCACGCGACCACCTGACCGCCTACAAGGTGCCAACAGAGGTGATCGCCACGGACGGGATCGTCCGCTCGCCGAGCGGCAAGCCGGACTACCCCTGGGCGCGATCGGTGGCCGAGTCGGCCGCCGGGCGCGAGGGCGAGGACTGAGGGGGACCACGTGCAGCGAATGGGAGGAATGGACGCAGCGTTCCTGTATATCGAGACGCCTGCCATGCACATGCATGCGGTCGGCGTACTGGTCCTCGACCCGGCCGGCCGGCCCGGCGGATTCGGCATCGACGAGGTGACCCGAGCCATGGCGGAGCGCATCCACCTGATCCCGCCGCTTCGACGCCGGGCGCTCCCGCCGCCCGCCGGCATCGACCATCCCCTGTGGATCGAGGATCCCGAGTTCGACCTCTCCGCCCACATCAAGGATGCACCGTTGGAGGGCCCGGTGCCCTGGGACCGGCTCGAACAGTTCGTGGGTGATGTCTCCGGCCGACCGCTCGACCGCACCCGTCCGTTATGGGAGATGTGGGTGGTCAACCCGCTGGAGGACGGGACGGTGGCCCTGGTCACCAAGATCCACCATTCGCTGATGGACGGCGGGGCGGGGGCGAGCCTGTTGGCTTCGCTCTTCGACCTCTCCCCGGACGCCGACCCGGTCGAGCCCCCGGACGAACCGTGGGTACCCGATGTGGTCCCGTCGACGCATCGCCAGGTGACAAGCTCGGTCTCGTCGCTCGTGGCGCGCCAGAAGGACGTGCCCGGAGCTGTGGCCCGCACCTTCTCGGGGCTGGCCGGCACCACCCGCACCTGGCTGGCCCAGCGGGCGGAGGGCAGCAGGACCCCGCTGACCGCCCCGCGCACCTTGCTCAACGGCGCCATCACCTCACGCCGCTCGGCAAGTCTCACCAGGGTCGACCTCGACACCGTCCGCCACATCGCACATGCCTTCGGGGTCACCATCAACGACGTCGTCCTGGCGGCATCGGGCACCGCGTTGAAGCGCTACATCGAGGCCCGCGGCCCGCTTCCGGCGCGCAACCTGATCGCGGCGGTACCGGTCAGCGCGCACCACGGACACGACGACGGAGAGCTGCGAAACCGCGTCTCCAACATGATGGTGGAGGTACCCCTCCGGCCCGACGACCCCGTCGAACGGCTGCTGGCGGTACACGCCAACTCGCTCAGTTCGAAGGCGCTCCAGTCCGCCTTCGGCACCGACTCGCTCCAGGAGCTCACCGGGTTCGCCTCCCCCTCGGTGATGACAGCCGGAGCGCGCCTCTACTCCGGCCTCAAGCTGGCCCGGTACCACCCTCCGGTGTTCAACCTGGTCATCTCCAATGTGCCCGGGCCGCCACTGGACCTCTACTGCGCCGGTGCCAAGGTAACCGGCATCTACCCGATGGGGCCGGTGATGGAGGGCACCGGCGTCAACATGACGGTGCTCAGCGAGGCGCACCACCTCAATGTGGGTGTCATCGCCTGTCCCGACCTGGTGCCCGACGTCGCCGACATCGGCACCGGCTTCGTCGCTGCGGTGGACGAGCTGAAGGCTCTGGCCGAGCCGCTGCCGACGGCGTCGCCCTAGCCTGCGGGGATCTCCCCCGCGGTGACGTCGCCGTCTCACGGCCTCCGGGCAGCAGCTCGCTCCGGGTCTACACCAGCCGGAGTTCGACCGGTCCTGCGAGCAGGTCGACATCGGCGACCCAGTCGCCCGGGATGCTCAGCGACCGGTTCGGCGTGGCGTGCCGCAGGCGGGCCCGACCGAGCACCCGGCCGGCCTGCTCGACGCTGACCGTACGTCTGCCGGTGAAGGCGCGGGTGCGCAGGAGGACCCGATCGGGTACGTCGTCGGGTCGGACAATCCCCGGCCATGCCCAGGCGAGGGGCTCTTCGACCTGCACCTCGACACCCTCGACGGCCCGGCCGACGTCTCCGCGACGGAGCCGACCCGCGAGGCGCTGTGCCACCCGCCGGCCGCCGAGGGCCGACGACCCGGCCGTCTCGGCCGGGTGGACCAGGTTTCCGGCGGCCACGATCCCGATGACCGAGGTCTGCCCGCCCCCGTCGGTCAACGGGCCCTTCGTCGCCGGGTCCATCCGTGTCCCGGCCCGGCGGACCAGCTCGTGGTCGGGCACCCAGTCGCCGGTGAACACCACGGTGTCGACTCCGATGGTCCGGCGCCGGCCCGAGATGCGGTCCTCGATCTCGACGGCGGATACCCGGCCCCTGCCGTGCACCGCGACCACCCGGGTGGAGGTGAGGACCGGGATCCGGAGGAGTGTCCGGCTGGCCAGGGCGAACACGCCCAGCGTCTGGTGCCGGGGCAGATCGGTGACGATGGCCGCTGTCTGGACGCCGGCCTCCCGGAGGGTCAGGGCCGCTGAGAACGAGACGTGTTCGGCGCCGACGACCACGGCTCGACGGCCCACGGGCAGGTGGTGCGAGTGGACCCATTGCTGGAGCTGCCCGGTGGTGAAGACCCCGGCGGACCGATCCCCCGGGACGAGGCGCGCCGACCTCGGCCGCTCTCTGGCCCCGGTCGCCAGCAGCACCACCCGCGGGTGCAGCTCGGCCGGCCCGGAGGGGCTGACGAGCGACACCGCACCGGAAGGGTCGATCCGGGTCACGGTCGTCTCGAGCGAGAGCCGGGCACCGCTGTCCGCGGCCAGTCGGGTCAGACGCCGGGCATAGGCGGGACCACTCATGGCGCGGCGCAGGTCCTGGAGGCCGAACCCGGCATGATGGCAGTGGCGGGGGATCCCACCTGGTTCGCGCTCGCGGTCGACGACCAGGACCGGGGCGACCCCGAGGCGGCCGAGCTCTGCTGCGGCACTGAGCCCCGCCGGCCCGGCCCCGACGATGAGCACGTCCGGGTCGGCCGGGCCGAGTGCCCCGTCGGAGCGCCCGCTCACCGATCGACCCCGGTCAGCTCACCGGCGGACCGCCCCGTCTCGGCGGCGGTGAGGGCGACCACCTCGGCACCGCAATAGAAGCCCTGACACCGGCCGTTCATGGCCCGGGTCCGCCGTCGGACCCCCGACAGGTCGGTGGCCGGCACCTCGGACCGGCAGGCGTCGCGAACCTCGCCGACGGTGGCCCGCTCGCAGTGGCACAGCAGACGTCCGTACTCGGGGTCCCGCTCGATGAGGTCGGCCCGTTGGTAGGGGCGTCGCTGGGCGTCGCCCAGCGCGGGCATCGATGGTGGGGGGCCGAGATCACCGGGTAGGTCCAGCACCACGCCGGCGGAGCGGAGCAGATCGGCGACGTGCTCGGCGATGGCCAGCGAGCCGGTCAGGCCGGTCGATCGGATCCCCCCGGCACAGACGTAGCGCTGCGTTTCGTGGAGGCGGATCTGGTAGTCGCGGTCGGCGGTGGCGGCGCGCAGGCCGGCATAGATGGCGGTGACCTCTTCGTCGAGCAGAGGTGGGAGGATCGCCCGGCCTGCCCGCATCAACTCGGCGATGCCCGCTTCGGTGGTGGCAGTGTCACCTCGGTCCTCGAGATCCTCGGCCGTGGGACCGACCAGCACGTTGCCCCAGACCGTCGGCGAGACCAGCACCCCCTTGCTCCGATCCGTCGGGACGGGCAGCAGGATCCGGCTCACCAGCCCTCTCGCCAGCTTGTCGAAGACGATGAGCTGGCCACGGCGCGGCGTCACGGTGAAGCCGTCGTGGCCGAACATGCGATCGACCCGGTCCGAGAAGAGACCGGCGGCGTTGATCACCCAGCGCGCCCGCAGCCGTCCGTCGGACAGCACGAGCACGTGCTCGTCGTCGCCCTCCTCGATCCCTTCGACCGACGAACCGAGCCGGAGCGCGGCGTTCGCCCTGACCGCCTCGGTGGCGAGGGCGAGCGTCAACGACCACGGGTCGATGATCGCCTCGCCCGGCACCTCGATGCCCGATCGCGCCCTCGGCCCCAGATGTGGTTCGCGGCGGCGGACCTCGGCGGCGTCGATGCACTGCGCGGCGTCATAGCCGTTGGCGCGCGCCTTCTCCACGAGGCCGGGCAGGGCGGACTCCTGCTCGTCGTCCCAGGCGACGACCAGCGCGCCGGTCGGCTCGACGGCGATCCCCACCTCCTGGGCGTAGGCGGCAAGGAGGTGGTGGCCCCGGGCCACGAGTCGGGACTCGAGTGATCCTGGCACCGCGTCGAACCCGGTGTGGAGGATCGCGGTGTTGGCCTTCGAGGTCCCCTCACCGACGTCGGCCGCCCGTTCGATGACGGTCACCTTCAGCCCGTGGCGGGCCAGATCACGGGCGATGGCACAGCCGACCACCCCGGCGCCCACGATGGCGACGTCGGTGACGTCGGTCACCCTCGGCCGCCGTCCCCGCTCGCCTCGATCGCCCGCCGGGCCGCGCCTTCAAAGCGGGCCAGCCGCTCGGCCGCCTCGTCTGCCGCCATCACCGGCTCGAAACGCTCCCTCGGGGGCAGTGGTGTTCCGTCGAGGCCGGTGCCCGGGGCGTCCCCGAGTCGGGCCAGCGCAGCGACACCCAAGGCCGTGGCGTCCGGCGAGCCGAAGACCTCGACAGGGATCTGCAGCAGATCGGCCTGATGCTGCATGAGTACCGTCGAGCGGGTCAGTCCTCCGTCTACCCGCAGGGCGAGGAGTGGCCGGCCGAGGTCGTCCGCCGCGGCGCGGGCCAGGAGCGCCACCTGGGCGGCGAGGCCCTCGATCATGGCCCGCACCAGGTGGGCCGGCTCGGTGTGGAGCCCGAGGCCCTCCACGGTACCGGTGGCAGCCGGCCGCCACCACGGTGCGCCGAGGCCGGCCAATGCCGGCACCAGCACCAGGCCCCCGGCATCGGGGACGCTGGAGGCCACCGCATCGAGATGCCCGGCCGAGTCGAGGACGCCCATCCGGGTCAGCCACCCGACCGCCGCTCCCGCGGTGAAGCTCTGCCCGTCGAGGCAGTAGGCGACCGAGCCGGGCACCTGCCAGGCCACCGAGGCGGACAGCCCGTGCGAGCTGCGACGGGGCTCCGGGCCGGCGGTGACCAGGAGGAAGGCGCCGGTGCCGAAGGTGCACTTGCCCTCGCCGGGCAGCAGGCAGCGCTCCCCGACCAGTGCCGCCTGCTGGTCGACGGCGAGGCCGGTGATCGGCAGACTGCCGCCGAAGGCCGCGGTCTCCCCCACCGTCCCGGCGCAATCGACCACGTCGGGGAGCAGCGACGGGTCGAGGTCGAACAGCCCGCAGGCCTCCGCCGACCAGTGACGGCCATCGAGGTCGAGCAGCAAGGAGCGCGACGCAGTGGTGGCGTCGGTGACGTTGACACCGGCCAGCTGGTGGAGCAGCCAACTGTCCGAGGTCGTCACGATCCCTTCTCGGGTGCGCTCCTCGCGCAGCCAGGCCATCTTCGGCGCCGAGAAGTACGGGTCGAGGGGAAGACCGGTCAGTGCCATCAACCGTTCCGCATGGGGGGCGAGGCGACCCGCCACGCCGGTCGCCCGGCGGTCCTGCCACGAGATCGCCGTCGTCAATGGTCTTCCGGTCGTCGGGTCCCAGGCGAGCACAGTCTCTCCCTGGTTGGCCAGCCCGACCGCTCCGACAGAGGCGCCGGACGCCTCGAGCGCCACCCGGCCCGCCGCCACGACCGAGGCCAGCAGCTCCGCCGGGTCCTGCTCGACGGCTCCCCCGGCCAGGGCGGCCGGGTGCACCGGGCGCACGGCACTCCCGAGGACGTCGCCTGCATCGCTCACGACGAGCGCCTTGGTGGCCGAGGTCCCCTGGTCGATGGCCAGGACGTTCATGGCATCAGCCGGCCTGCAGCGAACATCCGACCATGGCCCATGATGGCATGCACGGGGCTCCGTCGACCGACTCGGTCACCGCTTGGGCTCCCGGCATGACCATCGTCGCCGGCTCCCCGCCCGGGTCAGGCCGACGCGACCCCGTCGAGCTCCGGCCAGCGTCCCCGCCGCTGGGATCCCAGGAGCAGCTGGGTGTAGGGGCCGCCGAGGTGGGTCGACCGCCAGGTCAGCATCGACTGGGCCAGGGGGAGCACCACCGAGGGATCGGTCGTCGTGGTGTGCCAGTAGGGGTCCGCGGCCAGGTCGAAGCAGAGCCAGCTGCCGTCGGCGAACTGCACATAGGCGTGGGAGCCGTTGCGCTCCACCGCCAGGTTGTACCGCTCGAGGCTGCGGTCGACTGCCCCGCCCTGCCGGTGGGGCCCGATGAACATGTCGCGCCAGTCCCATTCGTAGTGGGCCGCCGTCCGCCACCGCTCCGGGTCCTCCCCCCGGAGGAACGGAAGGAGCGACCCACCGTCACACTGGACGGGCACGTCCTCGCCTAGCACCTCGGCCAGGGTGGGGAGCAGGTCGATGCCCTCGGTGAACCGGTCGACGATCCGGCCGAACCCCTCGGGGTGGCCGGGGTGGCGAACGATCGAGAGCACCCGGTAGCTCTGTTCGAAGTACCCGAGCTTCTGGATGAGGCCGTGGTCGCCGAGCTGCTCGCCATGGTCGGCGGTGACCACGATGACCGTCTCGTCGTACCGCCCGGACTCCTCCAGGAACTCGATGATCCGTCCCATCTGTTCGTCGACCGCGGAGACCATGCCGAAATACTGAGCCTGGAGCCGGGCCATCCCCCCCGGGTCGGTCGGTGCGGTACAGACCCGCAGAGAGAGCGCGGACCGGTGCAGCGGATGGAGCACCTCCCCGAGCGGGATCGGCGCAGGCATGTCCTCCGGCCGGTACCTGTGGGACCAGTGTCCGGGTGCCGCATACGGCGGGTGGGGCCGCAGGTAGCTGGCGTGGGCGAACCACGGCTCGTCCCTGCGGGCCACCCACTCGAGGAGTCGGTCGGTCATGAAGGCGGAGATGCCGTGCTCGGAGGGGCGGTCCGGCTCGGAGGCGAGCGCCGGCCCGGGGGTCAGGGTGTCGTACCCGAGAGATTCGAGACGCTCCAGCCACGCGATGACGCGGCCGTCGAGGGGGAGCACCGGGTCGAAGCCGGGGAGGATCCCCTCGTAGGTGTCGAGCCACGGGTCGGCCGGTCCTTCTGCCACCGTGGGGTCGATCCCCTGATCGGTGTAGCCGAAGAGCGCCGGCTCGAACCCCGCACGGCGCCCGAGCCTGGCGATGTTGTCGAACCGTGACTCGAGCGGCGACCCGTTGGCCACGACCCGGTGGTTCATCTGGTACATCCCCGTGTACAGGGACGCGCGACCGGGAGCGCAGGGCGCGGCCTGGCTGAATTGGGAGGCGAAGCGGACACCTTCGCGACAGAGCCGGTCGAGGTGCGGGGTATGGACCACCGGATGGCCGGCCGCCGACAGGCAGTCGGCCCTGAACTGGTCCAGGGTCACGAAGAGCACGTTCACGGCCCTCACTCTTGCAGCCCGGATGGCCAGTGGCCACCGGGCCGTGCCGGGACCGGCCCGCGTCGCCGGCCACCGTTCCGGTGGGCGTCGCCGACCTCCTTCCGAGGTCACTTCCAGCCAGAGGCGCCGTATGCGTGTGGGATCACGGCCCGGGGGCGAGTGTCAGCTCGGCCAGGCTTGGCGCGGCCACGACGAGCACGCCACACTCTTCGCTGAGTCGGCGCCGGAGATCGGGGCCGATCGGGCGCCCTCTGTCCACCTTTCGTCTTGCTCGTCCACTCGGCCCGAAGTGAGCGTGGCCCCGAGACGTGGCTCCAGGGTCGAATCGGGTTCTGTGGGAGATGGTGCGGAACCCGGCACCGGACAGGGCCCGGGCCCATTCCTGAGGAACGGCGTAAGGGGTCATCGTCAACAGCTCGTTCGTGGATCCGATGCCAACGACCCGACGACTCACCAGGTCTGGAGATTGAAGAGTGACTCGTCCATGGCACCCAGGACGGAACTTCAACTTCAGAAATTCTAGATATTCCATTTTCCCAGACTTGTGAGTCTTGGAGAGTGCCACCGACCACCAGCGGTGCGTTGGCCACGCTCGTCGCGAGGTTCTCGGCCGCCTGTCCACAGTGGCCTCGCTCAGGTTGCCCGTCCACCGCCACCGGCTCAAGTCCCCGAGAACGCCGTCCCCTCGCCCGTTCCGGTCCGAGGGTGGCGGTGCACGACAATGCAGGCGATCACGGCGGCCACGGCCACGATCGCCAGTGCGATGAACGGGAACTCGCTGTAGGGCGCCGGCTGCCCGGGCTTGCAAAGCTCGACATACGGGACGATGAGGGTGAGGGACCCCAGCACCGGGATTGCAACGTGGCGGAGAAGCGAGAACGATTCGCGGTGGCGGCGCCACATGAAGAAGGGGAGGGAGACCGTCGTCAGGAAGTAGACGAAGAGGATCACGATCGTACCCATGGTCGAGCACTCGGCGTAGAGGCCGACGGGGTTCATTGATCCCGTGTCTCCGCTGATGAGGTGGGACATCCACCAGACCCCGATGATCCCGAGTCCCACGGCCGCCATGACCAAGAGCGCATTCACCGGTGTGTCGGCCCGTGGGCGCAGGCGACCGAGCCATGCCGGGAGGAGCCCGGTTCGACCGCCGTCGAAGAGCATGCGCGCTTGCGAGTTCGTGCCGGCGACCAGGGTGGCGAGCACGGAGACGATGCCGGCGACCCAGGCCAGAACGGCCGCTCCGCCCAGATAGTGGTCGGCCACGGTGAGGAACGGTATGGAGGATCGCCCGATGGAAGAGACGTCGTAGTTGAATCCGGTGACGGTCGCGTAGGCGAAGAAGACGAATAGTGCGCCGCCGATCGCGACCGAGATATAGAGGGCTCTCGGAACGGTGCGCCTCGGATTGCGGCACTCTTCGGCGAGTGCTGGACCGTTCTCCCACCCGATGAACATGTAGAGGGCCAATGGGAAGCCCGCGGACAGGCCGGCCAGGCCGCCTGTGAGGTGCGCCCAGGAGAACGGTGCTCCCGAGAGATGGCCACGCTGGTCGACGAGGACAATGACGCAGACCATGACCATGATCGCGACCTGCACCAAGACGGCCACGCCTACTGCGGTGGTCGAAAGCTTGACGCCGCGTACTGTCAGCCAGATGGCGCCGACGGTCAGCACGAGGGTCAGTGGTCCCCAGGCGAGGTGCCACGACGTGTAGTGGGCGATGGTCATTGCCACCATCCCGCCCGACATGGTGAACACCGCCGCCATGGCGACGGTGTAGCCGACGGTGACCAGCAGGGCTGTAGCGACACCGGCCCTTGCTCCCAGTGCGGTTTCTACGTAGGTGATGAAGCTCCCCGCCGAAGGCTCTGCCTTGGTGAACTCGGCCACCGTGAAGGCGAGGAGGACAACGGCCACGCCTGCGGCGAGGATCGTCAGTGGGGCGGCGACGCCGGCGGTCACGGCGATCACTCCGAATGCGAAGTAGAAGTCGATCCCCGGCCCGATGTTGGCGACCGTCGAGGCCGTCACGTCCACGGTGCCGAGCTGGCCGGATTTGAGGTGGTCCCCGCTCTGGCTCACCACGTGCGCTCCGGCCGGCTGCTGCTTGTCACTGGCTTCCTCGGAACTGGAGGTCATTGTCCGTGGTGGGGTCCGCGTCGGGGGCTCTGGGGTTGGGGAGCTCGGAGAGTTCCCGATCGCAACACCATAGAATCCCTCGGCGTCGAGGGCGCGCCCCCTGGCCTGTCGAGCCATTCCCCGGTGTTGCGCAGTGGCTGAGTGGATGAGTGGATGAGTGGATGAGTGGAAATCCCGGCCTCCGGGCCGCTGGGGTCAGAAACCGCGACTTCCGACAACGCATCGGCGTCAATTCCGTGAACGCCCCCTGGGGCTGGTGTAGCGGCCAGTGGCTAGGTTCTGATCGTGAGCTCTCCCTTCTCAACCAGCGCCTCGGTAGCCGCGGGCGCTCCAGTCAGAGCTGAAGGGCACCAATACAACGATCAGGCCTCTGGACTGCCACTGCGCGTCACCGTTCGGCCATGATCCGCCGTGGCCTTCTCCTAGTTCTACGTCGGCTTGTGTCGCATCCTCGGCCTTGTTGTGTCGTGTCGGCGAGGCCAGTCGGACAAAGACATGGAGATCATGGTGCTCCGACATCAGGTTCGTATTCTCGAACGCCAACTCCACAGGCACGTGCGGTATCGACCAGCAGATCGGGCGATCCTCGCGGCACTCAGCCGCCTGCTCCCAAGGGCACGTTGGCGATCCTTCCTGGTAACTCCCGGGACGCCGCTGCGGTGGCATCGGGAATCAGCCAGGGGCAAGTGGCGGCGATGGAGAGCACAGGGAGGCACAGGGAGGCACCGGCCGACCGCCGATTCCAGCCCCAATGGTCGGACTCATCATTCGTCTGGGTCGAGAGAACCGGCCCTGGGGATGTGTCCGCATCCAGGGCGAGTTGCGAAAGCTCGGGATCCGCGTTTCCCAGCTCCATTCGTAGGATCCTGCGCAGAAATGGTCTCGGACCGGTGCCACGAGGTGGACCTACGTGGCCGGAGTTCCTTCGCTCCCAGGCACAGAGCGTGCTGGCAACAGACTTCTTCACGGTGGATACCGTCTGGCTGAAGCAGCTCTATGTGCTCTTCATGATCGAACTCTCGACGCGACAGGTGCACATCCTGGGTGTGACTGACCATCGGACCGGAGCGTTCGTCACGCAGGTGGCCCGCAATCTGGTCGGTGATCTCGCGGACAGCGGTCGGTCGATCAAGTTCCTGATCCGGGATCGGGACACCAAGTTCACGACCAGCTTCGACGAGGTGTTTCGCTCCGAGGGCATCCGGGTGATCGAGACGCCAGTCCGATCGCCCCGGGCCAATGCCTACGCAGAGCGCTGGGTGAGGACCGTGCGCACCGAATGCCTCGACTGGCTGCTCATTCTGGGCCACGGTCACCTCGAGCGGGTACTTCGCCAGTACGTCTGCCATTACAATCGACAGCGCCCGCACCGTGGAATCGATCTTGCAGTGCCCGCCGGTGAGGTCGGCTGCACTCCCCCGACGCTCCATCGCGTCGACCGTCACGACGTGCTTGGTGGCCTCATCCATGAGTATTGCCCGGTTGCGGCATAACCGCACCGTCGACACCGGATCAGCCTCAGAGGAACGGCGGCCTCGTCTCCTCGACAGAATCCAGTCGGGCGCATGGATCGCGTCACCGCTCCGAAGCTTCCCTTCGACATCCCGAAGGGGGAGCAATCGTTCGCCCCCGGCAAGGGTAGGTGCTGTGCCCGGGTTCGGCCGCAATCGCAACGTGGCAGCGGCGAGAAAGGGTTTCAGGCCGGGACCGAGCGGCGCGATCGAGGTTTTGGTGCCCTGCAGGGATGGAGTAGACAGGAACCTCGGGGCCCAGTGGTGGATTACTCGAACGTTGGGCTGCGGGATAACGCGAACGTCGACATTCCGAATCAAAAGGAGACGGCTATCGGTCCTGCGGTCACCAAGGACAGCGTGCGGGACGGCCCGGCGGAGAGGTCGATTTCGCCAAGGGTCACGCGCCGCTGGGAGGCGTCGTCGTATGTGCGCACCGTATACGCCGGCGAGTCGTTGAGTTCGGAGACCGAGCTGAAGGCCGTATAGTCACCGAGCCCGGCCGCCTCTTCAGCCGTGAGCCCTTCGGGAACCGCATCACGGATCACGCCCTTGGTGATGTCGAAGCTGCTGAGGAGATGCATGACGGTGCAGACGCCGGCCGCCGCGGTGGCGGGCGTCCGAGCCGAAGCCGCGAACGCCACCGCCCGCACGAAGCGCGACGGTGGGGTGAAGTCGCCCGGCAGCCCGAGCATGCCCGTGCCCTGACCCAGCGGCGAGATCGCCTCGCCGTCGAGCGACAGTGCCGGCACGTCCATTGCCGTCTGGTTCACGTAGTTGCGGAGATTGGTCAGGTGCCAGTCGAACGGTGGGCTGTTGGTGGCTACACCGATGGGGTTGTCGTGGACGTGTCGCGCACCGCCAACCCACTCCACCACTGCGGCAGCACCGCTACGGTCATGGAGGATGAGGTGCAGCGGCGGGACGCCGATGACTGGGATCGGTGCCGGCCACACCACGACGGACTCGACAGCGGAGACGGCTTCGGGAACCGAGGCGCAGGTGGCAAGGATGTATGACGCCACGTCGAGGGGAGCGAGCAGGCGGTCGTTCGGGATGTCCTCGGGACTCTCGTACTCGGCGAATCCCGGAAGGTACAGAAGGCCGGCGTAGAGCCCCGCCTCGTTGACGCCATCCGGAACGCCGGACTCCGCCGGAACGGTCTGTCCGAACGACGTGGTTTGTCCATTGCCGATGCCCACGTAGCCGTGGGACCCCACCCACGCCAGTCCCTCACCGTTTGGCGCCGTGCTCGCCTGCCTGACCCCTCGGGGCACGGCGCGCCACTCCCAGTTCACCGGGAGGGCGTACTCCATGGTGCGGCCGATCAGCACGGTGCCGTCCGAGGCCTTTACCCGCAAGGTGGTGCACATGACGTATCCCTTCGTAGCAGATCTGTCGAAGCCGCGGGACCGACGAGCCTCTCGACCGAAATCCGGTTGCCGCTCAACCGCGCTCGGCACACATCCTCCCCTGGGGACTCGGGCCTCGTCGAGACCGCTGGTTGTGCTGCTGTTCGATCGCACAGGCTCAATAGCGAGGATTCCAGTCGAGGGCGCCTTGGGGCCCACCAGACAGAGCACAGCTCGGTAGCGCGCGAGAATCGTCACCCCGCTCGGTTCGCTGCCGTGCCGTGCATGCATCCTCTGCGGACACTGGGACACGGACCTGATGAATGAGCTGGTCAGTGCCGGATGCCGTTCCCCATAGGGGACGTCCGGCTGATCCGCCGACGCCAGGCGGCATATCGCTCTATCGAGACCGGATAGGTGCCGGCTTGCCGGCCATCCCGCTCGGCGCCCGGAACTAGTGGCTCGACACAAGTTCATTACCTGAAGTTCGCGCACCGTTTACCCAGCAGTGGTTGGCTACTCAGGTGACAGACGACCCGACATTGGGAGGTCGCGAACCGGTCAGATCTGAAGACTGGGTCGTCGAGCGCGCCGACCATGGGACGTTGGGGCTGCATCTCCGGCTCATCGATATTGGTGCGTTGCCGCAAGCTGAATACCCGCTGTCCCTGGGTATCGCACCCACGCGCGCTGACGTCGCGCGTGCAATTGCTGATCACACACCGAGGCACGTTGCTTACGACCTCGCCCGGAAAATTCCGGACGAATGGGTATCGCATCGACCACCTGGATCCTAGATCCGGGCTCGTAGCCTGCACCTGACCCTCGCAGACTCCCGTTTCAGGGGCACAGGTGTGATCTGGTCCGGTGACGCCAGCCTCAAGCCCGAGCGCCGATTCTCCGATGCCTCTCCGGCCGCCGGGTCTGTCGAGCAGCACCTTCCGCCAAGAGGTTGCTCCGGACCCATATCTGTTCTGATGCCGCCAGGTTTCGGGATCCCCTTGTGAAGACGGATCGCAACCTTTACAGGCCCGTAGGTCGTTGGCTCCCCGGGAGCAGGGCATCCGAGGCGCCCGAGACAACGTCGACAAAGCGCCAGCCTGACGTGCGCTAGGCAGAATCCGCCGCGAGCAGTTGCTCGGTCAGCAGTTCCAGCGCCTGGCGTGCGTAGCCACGCCACATCAAGGTGATCAGGGGCATGACGTATGCACCAAGACCCGTTGGGTGCAGGGTCCAGCGCCAGGTAATGAAGGTGCCTGTGCCCTGTGTTACGAACTCCCAGCGTCCGTCGATGCTGTCGACCAATGGCCGCATCGGGCCGGAGATGTCGCTCAGGAGATAGCTGAACGAGTGCGGGGCATCGACTTCAGTTAATAGCTCGCGCATCGTTCCGCCGTCAGTGGTGACGACTGTGCGCGTCTGTCCGACCTGACCCCAGACCCCGTCCTGTCCGCGGACCTCTTTGATTGGCGGCAGCAGGCCGTAGCGCCGGGAGAAGATCGCAGTTAGCGGCATCGGCAACGTCACGTCGAAGGCTTGCTGGAGTCCGATCGGGATCGCACGCGACTGCTCGACAGTGATCGTGGCCATTACGCGAGGCTAGCGTCGGGTGCACGGTGATGGATCCGCCTAGGGTCAGCCAAGTCCTGGGCTCTGACTGCTAGCCGGACGTGATCAAGCGGGGTTTTGTGCCTCGCCAATTTCAGCCCCTGCGGTCTCCGGCGAACGTCATGTGCGCCGGAGAAGTCCATCCGGCGGGGCTTGGTGGTGGCAAAAGTTGCATCCGCCCCTACCAGGCATTTCGGTGACACCCGATCAGCCATCCAGGTGTGCGACAGGCACTGTGCCGAACTGGATTCAGCTCAGCGGATGAACTCTTCGCGAGCTGCCAGAAATCGCCGGAGTCTTTTGGCGGGCAAGCAATAGCCTCTCTGGGTGTCGCGGCGATTGAGGTGGAAGAAGTGTGAGCGATGATGGACACCCCGCCAGGGCCAGGATGGTGGCAGGCACTGGACGGACAATGGCATGGGCCGGAGAGCTTCCCAACGCCCACACCCGCCCGACCGATCCTGAAGCGTCCCTGGTTCTGGGTTCTGGTAGTCATCGCCGCACTAGTGGCCCAAGTGAGCCTTCATAACTTCGTCTTCAACAGGCTGGACCGACTTTCAAGGACGCCGATCAGCATCGTCTACACGGTCACGGGTGATGGGTTCGCCTCAGTCTCCTATGACACGTTCACAAATGGAGACAAGGGCACGGTGCAAGATCCGGTGGTGCTCCCACCATGGACAAAGAAGGTCAACGGGCATCGGCCCTTTGGAGGATTCACGGTCAACTTGACGGCCGCGAACCCTACCAAGGTAGACACTTCCATCACCTGTCAGATTTCCGTCAACGGCCGAATGGTTAGTCGGCACACGGCAATCGGCAGTTTTGCCGCAGTATCCTGATCGGCGATTTACTTCTGAGTCGGCGACGATCTAATACGTGCCAGGCCATCGAGACACCTACCGGCCATAGTCCACTGGACCTGGATGACCTGAGGTCAGCTCACTGCTGCGACGGGTAAATCTGCTGGCACCGACCGCCCCAGAACAATGGATCGAGTTGCGCCAAATCAGACGCCCGTTCAAGTCGTCGACGCCGCCACGGTCCCCAGGTTCGGCCGACGTGCTGCCTCCTCGGCTTCGGCTCGACGCCCATCGGGTGCCTGTAGTGAACTTCGACCCATGACCAAGAGGCTCGAGATCTCCCGTGACATCGCCGCCCCGACCGAGCTGGTGTACGCCGCCATCGCGGACGTGACACGCATGGGCGAATGGTCCGAGGAATGCCATGACTGCGAGTGGCACGAGGGCTACGACGGCCCGGTCGTCGGCGCAACCTTCGACGGCCACAACCGCCATGGCGAGCATGAGTGGACCACGCAGGCCAAGGTCATCGAGGCCGACCCCGGCCGGGCGTTCGCCTTTGAGTGCTCGATGATGGAGTTCCACTACTCGACCTGGGGGTACCGCATCGAGCCGACCGAGTCGGGATCCCGCGTGACCGAGTGGAACGAAGATCTACGGCCCGAGTCCGCCATGGAGTTCAGCAAGCAGGTGTCTGGTGTGGATGACCGCACGGAGCGAAATCGTCGGACCATGAGCGGCACCCTCGAGCGCCTTGCTGTCGCCCTTGAGGACTAATCGGCTGGTTCCTCGATTCGTCCCGATGGTGGGCATGATCAGGGGTACGCCAACCCGACCTGACTGGTACGTCGGCTCGGTGGGGCACCCTGAGAGCTGGATGCGCTACCCCCCAGCGACGAAGGCCTCCACGGCGTGATCAGTCAGTGATTGGATCGCTTCCGCCCCTGATCGGGTTGGAGGTAGATCCAGAATCTCACAGTGTGCAGACCGAACAGAGCCCCAACGGCGAAGCGACGGGCCATCTCGGCCGGCCCCGGATCCGCACGAGCACGCTTGCAGGATTCATCGTCGATTGCGGACTGGAGTCCCAGGCCACTTGCGGCAACCGCGGCGGTCAACTCCATCCAAAGAAGAATGGCCGGCCCTAGCCGAAGGCGGGTGGGAACGCCGGCCACGACCATGGCTGCATCACGGACTGCCAATCCGCAACAGGCCACCTCAGTAATGGCTGCGCCTCGCCGACCAAGTCGTCGAATGGCGAGCTCCGTGAGCGGGTAACCCGCTGCGCTCAGGCCCAGCACGATTTTCCCAAGTCTGGGATTCATCCTGAACCCTCCATCATGCCGAGCGGACCCGTGCCAGAAGTTGCCGGGAATCAATGCTGACGCACGGCGAACAATAGACGTTCAAGACCCTCCCGCACTCCTTACCCCGGCCTGCCCCATATCAATGACACTGGTTCGCGGCGTGCCAAACGCTGTCCGACCCAAAGGGTGCTTGCTGTCCGCAAGCGCTACCGGTAGTGGCCTTGGATCGATCCCAGGTCCTGAGCGCACCAAGAGACGGACCCTGCAGGTTTCCATGATCGACTGACGGGAGTCAAGAGCACGTCCCACAAGCCGATCCTCAACCGGCAATGCCTGGTCGCCATGCTGGTGCGGCTCGTGACGGGATGTAACTGGGTGGACGGCGAGCGCCTGACCGGAAACGTCGTGTCCGACACCACGCTTCGGGCTCGGCGAGATGAGTGGGCCAAGGCGGGGGTCTTCGACCAGCTGGCCGAGGCCATGATCGCCGCCTACGACACCGAGGTCGGGCTCGAGCCGGCCGAGGCACTCGTCGACGGGTCGCTCCACAAGGCCCCCTGCGGCGGGGAGGGAACGGGCAAAAGCCCAGTCGACCGGGGCAAATTCGGCTGGAAGTGGTCGATCGCCTCCGACGCCAACGGCATCCCCATGGGCTGTGCGGTGGCGCCGGCGAACCGCAACGACTGCGTGCTGCTGCCCGCCACCTTCGAAGCCGTCGACGACCAGGGCCTGCTCGAGGAGATCGAGACCTTGCACCTCGACCGGGGCTATGTGACCAGGGTGTGGATCAGTGACTGTGCACCGGTCACGGTGGTGCCAGGTCTTTTCGGACCTGACACCACTCCGGACGGTGTCTCATTGGCAGAAGCAGCGGACATCGCTCTTCCACCTTGTGTCGCTTGCGAGTCGATTTCTGCCAGTGGATTCACGGGTAGACAACTGCTAGCCCAGCGTCAGGGATACGGTGCTCCTCGATGTAGTCCCACACGATGTCGTAACCCAGGCCCGGTCCGGTCGGCACCGTGACGAATCCATCCGAGTCCATGGCGTCACTGGCCGTTTTGAGGTATCCCGGGGTGGCGTCGTAATCGACACCCGGGGCGAGCAGGCCTCGCTCATAATATTCGCAGACGTCCTCGCTGGTGGCACCGAGGATCTGGAGATTGCCAAAGCCGCTCATGTGCGGTTCGCACCGCACACCAAATGCCTCGGCGACCGCGGCCGTCTTCATGGCACCGGTGATGCCTCCTCGCAGTACATCGATTCGGCTGATGTCGGAGGCTCGGCGGGCAATCCAATCGGCCCGGGTGAACAGGCCACCTTCGGCGATCTCGGGCGAGCAGATCGGGATGGTGAGCTCCTCAGCCAGCTTGATGTACGACGCCACCTTGTGCTCGGGCATCGGGTGCTCGTACCAGTAGAAGTTGAGTTCCTCGAGTACACGTCCCACCCGAAGGGCGTCGGCATAGGTGTTGTATGTCCCCCAGGGGTCGTACATGAGCACCATGTCATCGCCCACCGCCTCTCGTACCGCGAGGCAGGTCCTGATGTCCCAATCGACATGGGACGGTCGAGGAGGAGCGACTTGCCTCGTGGTGGGGTCCCAGTAGTAGTGCGAGTGGATCTTGTACGCGGTGTAGCCGAGGCGCTTGCACTCCAGCGCATGGGCCGCATAGTCCTCGGGCAGGCCAAGGTTGTTGAAGGTACTGGCATAGGTCCTGATCTTGTCCCGGGCACCCCCGAGGAGCTTGTGCACCGGAAGGCCGGCGAGTCGACCGACGAGGTCCCACAGGGCCAGGTCGATCACGCTCATGACGTTCTCGGGAATCTTGGCGGCCAGAAGCCACTGCCAGATCTTCTCCCGCTCGAGTGGGTCCTGGCCGACGAGCAAAGGTCCGATCAGCTGCGTGATCAAGACCTGCTCGGTGGCGAGGAGACCATCCTGGTCGCCATGGAAATGCCCGCCGAAGTAATAGCCTTCGGCCCCCTCGTCGCTGACAACCTTGGTGAGCGTCTGGAGCACCCGCTGCTTCGGATACGGCTCGCCGTTGGAGAATCGGTCGACGAACGTCTCGAACGGGATGACCTCGAGGCCGGTGATCTTCATGACGTTTCTCCCTCCGGGGTGACGGGCGCCGACCCGAGAAACATTCCATGGGTCAGGAGGTCGTAGTTGGAGGCAGAGCGCTCCCGAAGGAGGTCCGGCTCATAGACGGACCGGTCGAAATGACTTTGCATGACTGGCTCCATCAGCAAGGTGCCGAGGACGATGAACAGGATTTGAAACGGGCGCCATTGTGCATCCGCGTCGGCCCGCAACCCGCCAGCTCGTTGCAGTTGTCGCAGACTTTCACTGGTGAGAGCGAGCAGCTGGTCAAAAATTGTCTGGCTCGCCGTGGTTCCCTCGAGCAGCGACCGGCGAATGTACTGTCGGATCACGGGGGAAGCTCCGATCACGTCAGCGAGGGCATTGCCCATGGACCGGGAGAGCTCATCGGCCGGAAGTTCCCTCGGAATGCCGCCAAATCTCTGGAGGAGTGTTTCCATCACGGATTGGTCGACGGCCTCTCGTAGGCCGTCCTTGTTCCCGAAGTGGTGAATGACCAGCCCCGGGGAGCAGTCGGCAGCGTCGGCGATCGCTCGAACCGAGACGGCGAAGCCCTCGGAACCGAAGAGGCTTAGCGCCGCCTCCCGAATCCTGGTTCGGGCGCTGAGGTCCGAATCCTGCACTGTGGGGGATCTCATGCTCAAGGGGATTCTTCCGATCGCTCGACCTGAACAAGCATACACCAATCAATCCTGTCATGCGGTATACTAAACAAATGTTCAGCCCCGAAAGGTCGATGGTCCTGGCAGTGGTCCAGCTCAACGGGGCCTCACCGGAAGACGTCTTCAGATCAGTTGAAGGACGGCAAAACCTCGATGACCAGTGAACAACAACCCTCTCGAGTGCGACGGCGAGGTTCACACGCACGTTCGTGCCGGTGATCCGCTCATGCGGGTGTTGCCGGCAATCGTTCTGGGGGTGCTCGCCGTCGGATACCTCGTGACGCGAGTGGCCAGCACCCAGGGTCACCGACCAGCTCATCCTTCAGATCTGTGCCCCAGTGCGCGTAAGCCGAACCCGCTGCGGGAACGGTGCAGTTCACGGCCCATGGCCTGGCATAGGGCGTCCGTAAGGGCCGCCCGGTGCACTGAACGGTGAAGGGGGGGCGTGCGGGACAGGCTCCGGCCGGACCGTACGCCGCCGACGAGCGGCTACCCGCGGCACCGTCATATGGCTACGGCTCGCTGGGTTCGAGGTCCCCATCAGGCACTGCCGTCCCACCACGCCCACACAGATCACCCAGATCCGACACGCCAGCCCGGACGACACCGAGAAGCGGCCGGCGAATGCCGAACGACGGATAGGTCGCACGCCGTCAATCCGCTATGGGCAGGACAGCCGTGATCGAACCCGGCATCGGAGCGGTTGGACCTAGCGCGTAAACCACGCCCCCGCCACGACGTTGTGACAACCGGCTCTGGGCCGTGAACTCTCAAGGCAAGCTCAGGAAACCACTCTCAAAGGTCGAGTAGGGCAACTGCACAGGGTGTGCACACGGCCGCCCTATGCATGCCCAGGCCGGTCCGAACCTCTGTCGCAAGGGTGCAGCGTGCAGGCCACTCGCGCCCCGCACGCGTGCATATGCTGCATACGCAAGGGTTGAGTTGGTCCCGATAAAAAGTCCCGATAAACCTGTGGATAACGTCGTGGGAGTACGCTGAAACAGCACGAAAGCCCACGAAATCGTGGGCTTTCGGTGGTACTCCATGTTTCCCTTAGTGGCGGGGGTGGGATTTGAACCCACGACCTTCGGGTTATGAGCCCGACGAGCTACCAGACTGCTCCACCCCGCGTCGCAGGAAAAGAATCTAGCAGGCCGCCGGCCCGGTCGGTCCACGCCGGCTGCTCGCCATGTCGGAGTGAGCCGCGCAAGCGGGCCGGTGGAGGGTCAACCCGTCCCCGTCCCCGTCCCCGTCCCCGTCCCCGTCCCCGTCCCCGTCCCCGTGCCCGTGCCCGTGCCCGTGCCCGTGCCCGTGCCCGGCGAGGTGGTCGTCGTGGTCGTAGTGGTGGCAACGGTGCCACCGGTCAGTTGCTGCACCTCTTGCAGGATCGACTCGAGGTTGTTGATGTCGGTCTGGTAGGCGCCCAGGTTGCCCGCCTTGAGGTCGGTCTGGGACTGCTGGTAGGCGGTCTGGGATTCGTCCAACAGGGCCCGCACCTGCGGCGAGAGGTTCCCGGTCCCACCTTCAGTCGCGGGCGTCGTCGACACCGGCGCCTGGAACACCTGGGTGAGGGCCGCGGCCAACGTCGGCTGGATGGACGCCTGCTTCCCGTACACGGCGATGACCCGTTGCAGCTCGGGGAATGCGTTCCGGGAGGACTCCACGTACAGGGGCTGGATGTAGAGCAGCGAGTCGGCCACCGGGATCATCAACACGTTGCCCAGCAACGCGGAGGACCCGTTCTGGTTCAAGAGCGAGACCTGCTGGGACACGGCTGGTGTCGCGTCGATCTGTGCGGCCACGATGGAGGGTCCGTTGACCGGCGAGTCGCGCGGTGTCACGAACATCTGCAGCTGCCCGTAGTGGCCGGGGTCGGACCCCGCGATCATGAACCCGGACAAGGTCTGGATCTGGCTCTGCGACGACACAGGAACGAAAGCATCGAGCAGGGTGAACGACTGTTCGGCCTGGCCCGGCACCCGCAGCTCCTGGTAGATCGGTGCCATGCGGACCAATTGACCGGTGGAGACCTCTTGGCCCTGGGCGTTGGTGGTGAAGGTGGTGGCCAGGGCCTGTGAGGGCGATCCCGACCCGGGCGACGGCGACAGCGCCCACGCGTCGGCGGCACTGTAAAAGCTCTGCGCCGTGATGATGTGGTACTTGCCGTACATGGTGGCCTGCACAGTGAATATGTCCTCGGGATACCGGATGTGCGCCTTCAGGTCGGCACTCATCTTCGACGCCGGGGTGAACATCCCCGGGAAGGCCTTCTCGTAGGTCCGGATGATCGGATCACCGGGGTCCATGACGTAGAAGGTCATGTGGCCGGTGTAGGCGTCGATGACCACCTTCACCGAGTTGCGGACGTAGTTGAAGTTTCCACCGAGCCCGCTGCCCGGGGCAACGGCACTGGTGTCCGCGTTCTGCGCATACGGGTAGTTGTCGGTGGTGGTGTACGCGTCCTGGATCCAGTCGATGTGTCCCCCGATGAGCGCAGGGTAGGGGTCGGCGTCGAGACTGAGGAAGGGCGCGGCCTTGGACACACGTGCCTGCACGCCGCGATCGAACATCAGGCGCGACTTGTTGGTGATCTGGTTGGAGATGAGCAGGTTGAGATCGCTGAAGCGGATGGCGAACATCACCTGATCGAAGAAGGACGAGAGCTGCACGCCGCCGTTGCCCGAGTAGTGGGTCTCGACGTTGGTGCCGCTGGTCAGCTGGAAGTCGATTTCCGGCTGCTTCGTGTTGGCCACCACGTACCCGGAGTTGTTGAGCCCGAAGTAGACCGAGGGCTGGGTGACCGTGGCCAGCCCGCTGTTGGAGGCCGGCGGTACGCCCCCGACGGCGAACTCGGGATCACCGTTGCTGGTGGAGGCGTTGGCCGGCGACACCACCATCCCGTAGCCGTGGGTGTACTGCAGGGTGGTGTTCACCCACGACGAGGACGGGAGGTCCTGGTCGTTGATCTCTCGCACACCGACGACGGCCGGGGTCTCCGCCCCGTTCACCTTGTAGCGGTCCACGTCCAGGCTGTTGAACTGGTAGTACGAGCGGATGTCCTGCAGCTTGTCGAAGGTGGGCTGGGTCTGGGTCGGGTCCCAGAGCCGCACGTTGGCCAGTGTGTCGCTGTTGGCCGAGAGCTGCGATGCGGTCAGCGTCGACGACGCGGGGTAGGCGACGCTCTGGACGCCGGTGAGCCCCATGGCTGTCCGGGTGGCATCTATGTTGCGCTGGATGTACGGGCGCTCCAAGGTGTTCTGCGCCGGGTTCACCTTGAGGGCCTGCACGGCAGCCGGATAGATGGTCCCTGCGCTGAGCGCCACCAGGAACCACAGGCCGACCCCGAGGATGGGCAGTGCCCAGCCCTGGCGCCGGATGTTGTAGATGAGCAGGACGGCCGCGGCCAGGGACACCAGGATGAGGAGCTCGAGGGCGGGAAGGCGGGCATGGACGTCGGTGTAGCCCGCACCCTGGACATACCCGTTGCTGGAGAGGTCCAGATTGAACCGCGCCAGGTAGTAGCCGACGGCCTTGACCAGGGCAAGCAGGCCGAGGATGACCGAGATGTGGGCCTTCACCGCGGGGCGGACCCTCGGACGCGAGCCCTGCATCCGGATGCCGCCATTCAGGTAGTGGCTGAGCACGGTGACCACCAGGACGACGAAAAGGGCCACCAGGGTCCAGTGGACGAGGAACTGTTCGAAGGGCAGGGTGAAGACGAAGTATCCGACGTTCCGGTGGAACTGCGGATCGGAGTTGGGGAACGACACGCCGTTGCGGAAGAGGATCCAGTTCTGCCACTGCCCGATCGCCTGGGACCCGACGATGAGCGACAGCACGACAACCACGCCGGCCCGGAGCCAGCGGGAGTAGGGCCCGATCACCTCTCGGTACCTCTTGACGAACTCGTCCTCCGCATCGAGGGAGGGTCCCTTGGGGGCCAGGCGCTCGGCCACCATGAGGCTGGCCAGCAGCAGCACCGCGAAGATCACCCCGAAGACCACCATCAGACCGCCCTTGATCTCGAAGAGCTTGACCCACACCGAATGCAGCGAGACCGAGGAGAACCACAGGGAGTCGGTGTAGAAAACGGCGAACGTCCGCAGCGAGGCGATGACCACCACCACGATGACCAGGGCCGCGATGATCCAACGGCGGCGACGGTGCTGGGCCGGGCGCGGGACCTGGGGAATGTCGCTGGGAGAACGCACGGCTGCAGCCTAGGGGGCGAAGCGCACAAGGAGGCATCGACACCCGGGGTGGGCAGGCGGGTGCGCGTGCCCGGTCGGGAATGCCTCACCCGGCCGCTGGGACCCGTTGAGGCCGTTGTCCTCGCAATCGGGGCAAGGCGCGTCACCCGTGCCGGGGACGGCCACCCACTCCAATTGGGCGGACTTCTCTCCTTCGATGGCCGAGATCGTCCCCAGGGAGAATGCGGCCACCACGTGGTCGCCGGCCAATCGCTCGATGCGCTCGCCCTTCCACTCCCTGAACGCCGAACCCACGTACTCGGCCACCACCGACTCCTCCGCATCGGCCAGGCCATCGCCGTCGGACAGGCGGCGGCGGAGCGGGCCGACCACCGACTCGGCGAGGTCGTGGCCCACTCCCAAGAGGACATCTGCATGGGGGCCGTGGGACAGCCCCGTGCCGGCGAAGGTGGCCCCTGCCTCGGAGGCCTGCTCCAACGCGGGCAGGGCTGCGGTGGCGTAGGAATCGATGTGCTCGGTCTCCTCGGGGAGGAGATCGAGGGACCAGTGGGATCCGTTGGACCGCAGCCGGTCGAGGAGATCGTTCTGATTGTCCTGCAGGGTCCGCTTGAGGCGACGGGCCAGCGCGGTGATTATCGGGCTGACGAGCTCGTCACGGCGAACCACGAAGGGGCTCCGTTCCTCGGGTGGCTCGTCCCCCGACTCTCCACCGGTGTCCTCGTCGGCCCCTTCGGGCCCGACCCCGGGCTCCTCCCGGGCGGCTCGGATCTTGGCAAACAGGGCGTCCACCGACTTCGCCGGCGGTGCGTCGGCCGGCGGTGCCTCGCCAGGGGGTGGCTCTGCACGGGGTGCCTCCTGGGCCACAGTGGTGCCGCTGCCCGGAATCTCCACCAGGTCGTCGGGGGCCGCCGCCTCCCCCTCTCCGTGCCTGGCATCGCCTGTCGTGCCATCGGACGATGCCAGGTCGCCCGCGACCTCGGCCTCGTCGGCCAACAGAACGGCAGCGAGTTCCTCGGGCGTACCCTCGGCGGGACGGCTCACCGCCTCGCGTCCGGCAGCCTCGGCCGCCAACCGTGCGTCGTCCTCTGCGGTGAACAGATCGTCGGCGATGCCATCGACCGAGCGGCGGACGTCATTGATGGTCTCGGCCAGTCGCTCGCGCCCGGCACGCAGCTGCTCGATCTGGGCGTGGAGGATCTTCCGGCGCCGGGACAGGTCGGCCAGGACCCGGGCTCTCAGCTGCTGCGCCTCGTCGACCATGGCCCGGCACTCCTCCCGGGCCTGGGCCAGCACCTCTTCGGCCTCATGACGTGCCGACTCCAGAGCCGCCGACACCTCCTGGTCGGTCCGCTGACGCAGGTCGTTGACCTCCGCTTCGGCCCGGGCGGTCTGTTCTGCCACCAGGGCCCCGGCACGGGCCCGGTTCTGCCCGGTCTCCTCGTCGGCCTCCGCGCGGAGGCGGTTTGCGTCCGCCTCGGCCTTGGCGACCAATTCGGCGGCAACCTCGTGGGCGCTGTGGAGCACCCGGGACGTCTGCTGGCCCAGCGCCGCCGTCAGTGTCGGTTCGTCAAGGACCGGGTTGGCCGCCCGGTGTTCGGCCTCGGCCAGCTCCTGGAGCAGCTGGCGCTCACGATCGGCGACCCCCCTGAGAGCGATGGCGATCGACTCGAGATAGTCGCGGACCTCGCTGGTGTCGAACCCTCGCCGCACCGAGGCAAAGGTGTGACGGGCCACGTCATCGGGCGCCAGGTGTGGAGAGGAAGTGATGGTCCTGCGGCGTTCCTCGGGCATGGGCGAGAGCCTACGACTGTCGGTCCTCGAATCCGGTCATCCCGCGAGATCGGCCTGTTGTCCGGGCGCAGGCGTGGACGCGGCGCTGCCGATGGCTGTGCCCCCGTGGGCCGCCAGCACGGCCAGTGCCTGATCGAGCGTGGACACCGCGAAGATCTTCAGACCGGGCCGATCCTTGGACATCGCTGCCCGGTACTCCTGCCGCGGCACCAGGAAGACCGACGCTCCGGCGTTCTCCACGGCGATGGTTTTCTGGGGGACGCCGCCGACGTCGCCCACGTCGCCGGAGCTGTCGATGGTGCCGGTGGCCGCGACGGTGTGGCCGCCGGTGAGGGAGCCTGCGGTCAAGGCGTCGATCACACCGAGGGTCATGGCCAGCCCGGCTGACGGGCCCCCGATGTTGGCGACGTCGATGGAGACCGGAAGGGGATAGGCGTAGTCGACCTGGTCTTCAGGAAGGAAGCCCACGTCGAGCGTCGCCTTGTACCCGCCTCCCAGATCCACCACGGTGCTCCTGAGCGTCAGCGGCACCGGGGTCGGTCCGCCGGTACCCCCCCTGCGCACCGCGAGGGTCACCGTCTGACCGGAGTGGTACTTGCGCAGGGTTGACACCAGATCCTGTGCAGTGGGGGTCGCCACCCCGTCGACCGCGGTGATGACGTCACCCACGGCAAGGGCGTTGTACGCCGGTGTGCCCGGGAAGGTCCCGTACACCACGGCTCCCGCCGGGGTGGCGGTCACCGTGTAGCCGAGCCGTCGCAGTGCCGCGGTCTTGGCGTAGGACTCGGCCTGGGACATCTCGAGCTGGCCCTGCGCGTCCAACTGCGAGGGGGGCGTCCCTCCGGTGACCGCCTCGACCGGCTCGAGCGTGGTGTTCCCCTGCGCCTCGTAGAACAGATAGGAGAGTGCGGAGACCCTGCCGATCTCGACGTCGGTCAACAGCACCGGGTGACTGACGGGATGGCCCTTGCCGGGCGGGACGGTGATGAACTGCTGCACGGACTGTGCCGTGCCGGGCTGGACGGCGTAGTAGTCGAGGTTGATCCGGGAGGCCACGGCTATGCCGACCACGAACGCGATGAAGAGCACCCAGGGCCAGGTCCGCCTCCTCCGGGCCTTCGCACCTGCCACCACCGGGCCGTCAATCCCGTCGTCGACATCCACGAGCGGGGCCGGGGCGGGAGCCGCGGGAGCGCTGTCGCCGTCGGACCGCCACGCGGCCGGCGGACCCGGATCGGCCGTCGGCCTATCGCTGTCGTCGTCGGTCATAGTGGTGAGGTGAAGCCTGCCACGGAACCTCCAGGTCCGAGAGTCACCGAGCGCAGGCGGATGGTGGCGCTGGCGGGCCACGTCGGGGACCTGCCGACCGCACGGTCGGGGACGACCGACCCTTCTCCATCGGTGCGGGCCACTGCCCTCGGTGCGTTGGATCGACTCGGGGCCCTCGACGACGGCGATCTCCGGCGGGGGCTCGAGGACGAGGCGTCCGAGGTGCGCCGCCGGGCGTGCGAGTTGGCAGCCGGATTCCCGAGCGTGGACATCTCGCCGGCGTTGGGCGACGCCGATCCCTCGGTGGTGGAGATGGCTGCTTGGGCTTCCGGCGAACGGGCAGACCGCCTGGTGGTTCCCGAGCTCTCGAGGATCGCCTCGGCCTCGTCGGGGCACCCCGACCCCTTGTGCAGGGAGGCAGCGGTGGCTGCGCTCGGGGCCATCGGCGACCCCGCGGGGCTGACGGCCGTGCTGGAGGCGCTCGAGGACAAGCCGGCCATTCGCAGGCGGGCCGCGGTCGCCCTGGCCGCGTTCGACGGGCCCGCTGTCGAAGCGGCGCTCCGGCGCTGTCTCGACGACCGTGACTGGCAGGTCCGCCAGGTGGCCGAAGACCTCCTCGCCGTGGAGTGAGCGGATCCGCGCCCTCCGGCGCGGCGAACCGGGGTGCTCAGGATTCTGCAGCGGCGAAGATGGGCCGGAGGCTGTCGAACGAGTCGAGGCACAGTCCGGCGCCCAGCACCACACACTCCAGCGGGGTGGCCACCAAGTGGACCGGCACCTCCGTCTCATCGGCCAGCCGATTTGCCAGGCCCCGCAGCATGGCTCCCCCGCCGACCAGGTGGATGCCCTCGTAGATGATGTCCTGGGCCAACTCGGGCGGCGACTCGGACAGGCAGCTGATCACCGTGTCCACGATCAGGTCGACCTGCTCCCGGAGCGCGTAGCGCACCTCTTCGGGCGAGAGCACCACGGTCTTTGGCTGGCCGGTGGTGATCTCCCGGCCCCGGACCTCGGCCTGCATCTCGTCGGCGTACGGGAGCGCAGAGCCGATGGCCAGCTTCAACTCCTCACCGGTGCGCTCGCCGATGGCGATCCCGTGCTGGTTGCGCACGTACTGCTGGATGGCTGCATCCATGTCGAAGCCACCACACCGAATGGCCCTCGATGCGACCACTCCGCCGAGCGAGATGACCGCTGTCTCCGTGGTGCCCCCACCGACATCGACCACCATGTTCCCCACCGGCTCGTGGATGTCGAGACCGGCTCCGATCGCCGCGGCCATGGGCTGCTCGATCAGGTGGGCCGCCGAAGCGCCCGCCCGGCGCGCCGCCTCTTTGACGGCACGGCGCTCCACCGAGGTGATGGCCGAAGGAACACAGATCAGCACGCGGGGTCGGGTGAACTTGGTCACGCCGGCCCGCCGGAGGAGCAGGCGGATCATCCGCTCGGTGATGTCGAAGTCGGTGATCGCACCCTCCCGGAGCGGTCTTACCGCCACGATGTAGCCCGGGGTCCGGCCGATCATCTGCCATGCTTCGTTCCCGACCGCCAGTACCTCGTGGGTCCTGGTGTTGAGAGCAATCACCGTCGGCTGGTTCAGGATGATCCCGTTGCCCTTGGCATAGACGAGGGTGTTGGCCGTCCCGAGGTCGATCGCAAGGTCCCGAGCCACCTCGTCATCGTAGGGCCACGATGTCCGGAGCCGCGAAGGACAGCCTTTCGGCCGATCGACCGACCGTGCCACAGAGCGGGGCGACGCCCAAAAGTCCGCCGTGATCGGTAACCTCAAGCCCGTGGACGGAGAGGATCATCGGGGACCGGGGGAAGATCCTGGCGACAGTCGGTCCGAGGATGCCGACTGGTTGCGAGGATGGATCTCGCCCGACGACCGCCTGTGGCGCCACCCGTCGGAGTCTGCATCGACAGGGCCCGGATCGCCGGCTCGGCTCCCCCACGGGGCAGTGCAGGGCCATGAGCGTACCGCTCTCTGGATCATCGGCGGGGCCTCCGCGTGCATCGCCCTGGTGCTGGTGGCCGCCGGGCTGACCATGGCAACGACGGGCAGCGCGGGCCAGAGCCCGCCGCCGGTAACACCGGGGCAGGCGTCATTGACCGGAGCACCGACCACCGAGCCGGGGATGACCCAGCTGGCCAATTCCGCAGAGCGCTCCATGCTGGCCGCCATCGGCCCGTCAACGGTGGCCCTCATCATCGTGAAGCAGACAGGAAGGTCCGTCGCCACCGGACTGGTGGCAGAGTCGGGGGGCATCATCGTCACCCCCTCACGGGCCATCGTCGATGCCAGGTCGATCACCGTCGTCGAGCCGGACGGATCCCGGCAGCCCGCCGAGACGGTCGGCGTCGACCAGGCCTCCGGACTTGCCGTCGTACGGATCGCCGACGACCTCCCAGCCGCCACCTTCGACGACGACGACCCCTCCGTCGGAGCCGCGGTCCTGGCGGTGGCCATGGAACCGGGGTCGCAGGCAGGCGCACCGCTGTCCAGGGAGTACGCGGGCACCGTGGTCTCGTCGGGCCTTCCCCTCGAGGGAGGCGACCTCACCTCCGCCTTTGCCGGAACCGCGGTGGCCATGCCCCTGACTGCAGACGACATCGGGTGTCCGCTCCTCGACCGCAGCGGCAACGTCTCGGGAATCCTCGAGCAGGTGACGCAGTCGGGGGCCTCGACCCGGTCGGTCTTCCTGCCCGCGGAACTCGTCCTCGGCGTGGCCCGCCAGCTGGTCTCGTCGGGAGTGGTGGATCCCGGGTGGCTGGGTGTCGCCGGCAGCGATGACGATGCCGTCACCTCGGCCCCCACCCTCACCGCCACCACCACCTCGTCACCCACATCGCCGGTCGCACCGTCAAGGAATCCGGAAGGCGCCCTCGTCAGCTCCGTCGACTCCGGCAGTCCGGCGGCATTCGGCGGACTCCTGCCCGGCGACGTCATCGTCGCCATCGACCGCTACCAGGTCCACTCGATCGCCGAGCTCCGCACCAGGCTCTACTCCGATCCGCCGGGAACAGCGCTCGACGTCACCTTCCAACGGGCGGGAACCACACTCGCCACCTCGGTCGTGCTGGGCGACAACGACACCGATGCACCGGGGGTTGGCTCCTCGCCGTAGCATGAGGGTATGGCACCACCCGAACACGAGGACGCGGGAAACCCCTTCCAGTCCCTGCTCGGTGACCTGATGAACATGATCGGGTCCACTGCTCCCGATCAGTGGGGGATGACGCGGTCGTTCGCGCTCAACGTGGCCACCGGCGGAACTGCCGAGCCCAATGTCGAACCCATCCAGCGGATCCGGCTCGAGCAGCTCTCGCGGGTTGCCGAGCTCAATGTGATCGAGACCACCGGCATGCCCGTCTCCCCGGACGGGCGCCGCCTCACCTGTGTGCCCGTGGGCAGGGGCGACTGGACGGCTCGTGCACTCGAGTCGTGGCGCCCGATACTCGCCGCGATGGCCGCGCCCAACGCGACACCGACCGCCGCGCCCCCGACCGAACCGGCCCAGACGCCGGACCTGTTCGACGAGGACCCGACCCGTGGCCTGGCAGGACTCATCGGCCAGTGGGCGACCGCAATCGGGCCGATGTTCTTCGGGCTGCAGGTCGGCTCGGTGGTCGGGCACCTTGCGCAACGGACCCTCGGCCAGTACCCGTTGGCACTTCCGTGGGCACCGTCGGACGAGCTCCTCCTGGTGACGGCCAACATCACCTCCTTCGCCGAGGATTGGAGCCTGCCCGAGGAAGAAGCGCTCGTCTGGGTCTGCGCCCGTGAGCTCGCCTCCAACACGGTACTGACCCGGCCGTCGGTCAGGGCTCGAATGGAAGAGCTGCTGATGGCGCTGGCCAAGTCGTCCGCCGCCGCCCAGCAGGACTTGGCCGGACGGCTCGGGGGACTGGGGGCCCCGGGCGCCATCGACGCTCCGGGAGGGATGGATCTCGAGTCGCTCCAAGGGATGTTCGGCGATCCCGAGGCACTGCTCGGTGAGCTGTTGACCCCCGAATCGCGACGTTCGTCCGACCAGCTGACCGCGCTCGCCGTGGTCATCGATGCCTACGCCGACCACGTGGCAAACCGGGTCGGCCAGAAGTTGGTGGGCTCCCACAGCCAACTGGCCGAGGCGTGGTACCGGCGCCGCACCGAGCGGGGCAAGGGTGAAGAGGCGGCCGGGGCGCTGTTCGGCCTCGATCTCGATCAGACCCAGGTCGACCGGGGCCGGTCCTTCATCAACGGCGTCATCGAGCGGGCCGGCGAGGATGGCCTGCCGCGACTGTGGACATCGGCCAGAAACCTCCCGACGCCGTCGGAGGTGGATGCACCCGGATTGTGGTTGGAGCGCATCAGCCTTCCCGAGCTCGACGAACCCGAAGCGGGCTGACCTCTGGGGTCAGGCCTCGTTGACCGGGTCCGTGCCCACGGCGCCACCCGCCGGCGTGGCGACGACTTCCTCTTCCGGCAGGCCCAGGTCCCATTCGAGCAGGATGTTCTCGCGCTCGGCGTCCCGGATCACCCGCTCCCGATTGCGCCGATACTGGGGATCGTGAGGCGGCAACAGCACCAGGCGGGCCATGGTCCGGCGACGGAACTCCTCGATCAGGGCAGGGTCCCCGTAGTCGGAGCGGACCTCCCAATGCGGGGCCACCGGTCCGAGGTAGACGACGCGGACGTGGCCGACCGGGGGTTGTGGCTCTTCGCTCTCCTCGGGAGGAGTCTGATCGTCGGTGACCGGGGTCATGGCAGTTCTTCCTCCTGGGATTGCGGCACCGGGGATCCTACCCGCCGGTCGGGCGGGCCCCGAGCGTGACCTCCACCGTCATCTTGGTACTGCCCCGGTAGATGCCGACGGCCACACGATCACCGGGTTTGAACGGGTGGATGGCGGCGGTCAGATCGCTCGGGCTCTGGATCGCCGTGGCGTTCAACGACACGACCACGTCGTTGGTCTGCAACCCGGCCTTGTCCGCCGGGCTCCCCGGCTGCACCGAGATGACCAGCGCCCCCGACGAAGGAGTCAGGTCGTCCTCCTGCTTGAGTGCAGGGGTGATCGGTCCCACGGTCACCCCCATGTAGGCGGCGTTCGACACGGGGACCGGCTGCGGGGTCGGGCTGCCGGCGCCTCCCGGGCCACCATGCTGCAATTCAGTGAGGTGGGGCTTCACCGAATCGATCGAGATGGCGAAGCCGATGTTCTCGGTCGGCGCGTTACCCGTGCTGCTGGAAGCCACCGCGGTGTTCATGCCGACCACCTGCGCCTGCGCGTCGACTAGCGGTCCGCCGGAATTGCCAGGATTGATGGCGGCATCCGTCTGCAGCAGTCCTGTCAGGTTCTCGGTCTGCCCACTGTCGTTCTGCGCCGTCAGCGAGCGGCCGACGGCGGAGATGATCCCCTCGGTGACCGACGGGCCGCCCGCCAGTGCCAGGGCATTACCGATGGCCAGCACGCCGTCACCCACCTGGGTCTGCCCCGAGTCACCCAATGCCACTGTCGGCAGGTTCGACGCGTGGTCGATCTGTACCAGGGCGAGGTCGTGGACCGGGTCGGTGCCCAGCACGTGGGCGGCCAGCGCCGTGGTCTGACCGAACAGGGTGACGGTCACCGATGTGGCTCCTGTCACGACGTGATTGTTGGTGAGCACCTCGCCGTCGGTCGTGAGGATCATCCCGGTCCCCGCAGCCTCGACGAAGTCGCCGCCAGACGAGGCGGATGCGGACTGGCTGTCGATGGAGACCACCGCCGGTTCGACCTTGGCCAGTACCGCCTGGACGTCCTGGGGGCGGGCCAGCACACTCTTGTTCGGGAAGAACTGTTCCACGAAGGTGCGCTGGCTGCCTGCGCCGACCAGTGCTCCGACCAGGCCGCCGACCAGTGCGGCCACCACCGCGGTGAGGAGCACCACCCACATCCACGTGCGCCGCTGCAAGGTGTGGCGCACCACGCGCGGAGGGGGGACTGCGGGCAGGGCCCCGTACCCATAGGGGTAGGCGGGCGCGGGGCCGGGGGGGCCATACCCCCCGGCGTACCCCGGGTAGGAGGGATACACCGGGTACGGGGGGTAGCCCGGGTGGGGCGGATAGGGGGTGTAGGCCGCGGGCCGCGGGTAGGCGCCGGGCACCGGATCCACAGCGCCCGGTACCGAGGACGGCGGGCCTCTGCCCGTCCCCGGTTGGGACGTCGAAGGGGGTACTGGGTCGGACGGCAACGGGCCGGACGGGACACTCCGGGGCGTGGAGGTCGGTTCGGGGGGGACTCCCCCGTCGTTATCCGGAGGCCGGTTCGGATCCCCTTCGTTGCGGCCTTCATAAGAAGGCCCAGGTGCCCGATAAGAAAATTGTGAGGATTCCATCAATACCGGCTCATTTCGCACTGCGCATTGCTTCGAAATGCGACACTAGCTGTGCACCGGATGACAGCGACATCAGGGTCGGCACACTACACCCGACACCTGCCGCAGCATCCTCGAGATCTACGGAGGAGCCATGGACACGAATTGGATGAACCGGGGGAAGTGCAAGGACCTCTCTCCCACCATCTTCTTTCCGAGCGACGGCGTGGGCGTGCAAGAGGCCCAGCGCATCTGCGCGGAGTGTCCCGTGTCGGACGCGTGCCTTCAGTACGCGCTCGACGAGCGGGTCGACCACGGCGTCTGGGGTGGCACCTCCGAGCGCGAGCGGCGCCGGATGCTCCGTCGTCGCCGTGTCGGGCACGCAGTTTCCGTCTGAGGATTGACCCACCAGGTCTGACGGGGCCGGGGCCCAGGTGTTGACTGAGTGCGTCATCAACGTCAGCGAAGGGCGCAGCACGGAGACAATCGATGCGATCCGCGTCGCCGGCGCACCCGAGGTGCTCGATGTCCACTCCGACCCGGAGCACCACCGTTCCGTTCTGACCCTGGGTGGACCACTCGATGCGGTGGAGGATGCAGCCCGGCGGGTGGTCGTCGAGGCCGTCGACCGCATCGACCTGCGAGCACACGCCGGCATCCACCCGCGCCTGGGGGCGGCCGACGTGGTGCCCTTCATACCGCTTGCTTCCTGCGGGCAGTCGGCGGTTGCGCCGTCCACGGGATCGGCCGGGGACGCCTGGTCCCGCGTGGTCGACGCCAGAGACCGCTTCGCCGTCTGGGCCGCGTCCACTCTGCAGTTGCCCTGCTTCCTGTACGGCCCGGAGCGTACGCTGCCCGAGGTCCGGCGGAGGGCGTTCCGGTCACTGGCGCCGGACACCGGACCCTCTGAGCCCCACCCCACGGCAGGTGCCTCGGCCGTGGGCGCCCGGCCGGTGCTGGTCGCCTACAACCTGTGGATCGCCGGCGCATCCGATGGCACTCCCGAGGAGGAGCACGCCCGGGCGGTGGCGGTGGCCCGTTCGCTGGCGAACGACCTCCGAGGACCCGCCGTCCGGAGCCTGGGCTTCGCGGTGGACGCAGGCGCACAGGTCAGCTTCAACCTGATCGACCCGGCCGCACGTTCCGTTGTCGACGTCTACGACGCCGTGGCGTCGGGCGCCGAGTCGAAGGGCTGCAGGGTGCTGCGAGCCGAGTTGGTCGGCCTCGCACCGGCCGAGGTGCTCGACGCCGTCCCCCGCCATCGCTGGGCGGAACTCGATCTCACCGAGGATCGGACCATCGAGGGCCGTCTGGAGGACAACCAGTTCCCCACCGCCGGCACCAGGTGAGCCCGATGCTGCCGATGCCTACGAAGCGGTGACCGCCCGGCGCTGCATGGCACGTTGGCGGCGCAGCCGGCGGCGCTCCCGCTCCGACAGTCCACCCCAGATCCCGAACTTCTCGCCGTTTGCCAGGGCGTACTCGAGACACTCCTCGCGGACCACACAACCACGACACACCTCCTTCGCCTCGCGGGTCGATGCCCCCCGCTCGGGGAAGAAGAGGTCGGGATCGACCCCCATACAGTTCGCCTTGGTCTGCCAGGTCCGCTCTTGGGGTCCGTACATCAATGACACCATGTCCACCGACAGGCCTCCCTCCCACTCAGCCACGCGGTCTCGGGTGAAGCCGCATAGCACTGATGTAACTACAGCCATGTCATCCTCCACTATCTGAGGACGAAACGCAAGAAGAACCTGCTTGTGATCAGGGGCGCAATATCCGGGGGCCATCGCAGGGGGTCCGGCACCGTCCCCTTCACGTCAGATCGATGCCCAGAACTGCTCCAGTGCCCTGGCTCCGCCGGCCGGGTCCCCGAGCATCCACCAATGGCCCTGGCCCTCCATGACATGGGTGCGCGCGCCCAGTCGTTCCGCCACCACCGAGCCCAGATCACCGGGGCCCATGAAGGGGTCGAGCGGGGCGGTGACGCTGAGCCCGGGGAGACCGCCGGCAGGCTCGAGCTCGCGGCCCCACTCCGCCATCGCCGGCTGGACCGCCGATCGGTAGAGGGCCAGGACGCACCGGGCCATCCCCGGGTCCGCAGCCGCGATCAACCGCTCGGCCGTCGCACGCGGAATGCCCAGGCTCTCGAAGACGGCGACCCGGTCCCGGAACGGCGTCGCCAGGAACGACTCGAAGTACTTCTCGCCGGCTCCCTCGGTCTGCCAGATCTGCGCGAAGTCGTGCCAGACGTAGGCCGGGTGGAGTCCCCCGAGTGCGTCACTCACCCAACTCCGCACGAGGTCGGGGCGGAGGGACACGGTGCGCAGGGTGAGGATCCCACCCCAGTCGTGGCCGACCAGATCGACGGGGCCATCGGCGGCGGCCAGCACCTCGAGCTCACCGATCAGCCAGTCGACGTACTCCTCCTTGGTGGCACCCCACCCGTCGGGCGCCGAACGCCCGAAGCCGGGAAGATGGAGGCAGGAGACATCGGTGCGCTCGAGTCGTGAGACCAGGTCGTCCCAGATGACAGGGGTCTCCGGGTTGCCGTGGACGAAGGTTACGGTCATGCAGCGAAGGCAACAGGGCCTCAGCCGGCCCGGTGTCCCCGGGTACGGAGCATCGTCTTGTGCTTAAGGAAGTCGACCAGCACGTAGTCGCCCAATTCGTCCGGTGAAGTGGCGAACGTCCGTCCCCGGTTGATGCGGGCCAACTGCTCGACGAACCCCTGCAGGCCGCGATCGGGATCGAGCAGGAAGGTGTTGATGGTGATACCGGCCTTGGTGCACCGCATCACCTCGGCCAGGGTGACCTCGAGCGTCTCGGGTACCGGTGGGTAGTTGAAGAAGACGTCGTAGCCGACGCCCCGGTCGTAGGGGATGATGTGGGCAGTCGGCTCGCCGTCGGTGACCAGGATGATCTGTTTGGTCCCCGGTTGGTGGGCGAGCATCTTGCGGGCCAGGATCAGCCCGTGCTGCAGGTTGGTCCCATAGACGTAGTCCCAGCTGACGGTGGGCAGGTCTTCGGGCTCGATCACCCGGGCCACCTCGGAGAACCCGACGAGGCCGAGGTAGTCGCGGGGGAACCGCGTCGAGATCAGCGTGTGGAGTGCCATGGCCATCTTCTTCGCCGGGACGAAGTTGTCCCGCATCGGCATGGACAGCGACAGGTCCAGGAGCAGCACGGTGGCCGACCGCGTCAGGGCCTCGGTCTCGATCACCTCGAAGTCGTCGGGGTGGAGCCGCACCGGGACGCCGCTGCCGGCCCTGCGCACCGCATTGTGCACCGTCCGTGACAGGTCGAGGTTGAAGGGGTCGCCGAACTCGTAGGGCTTGGTGGTCTCCTCGCGATCGTGGCCGGTGCCCGTCCAGGTGGTGGCATGGTTCCCCACCCGTTCCTTGGTCAGCTGCGAGAAGAGGTCGGAGAGCGCCTGTTGGCCGATCCGTCGGATCCCTTTCGGGGTCAGCTCGAATCGCCCCTCCCGCTGGTCGATGAGCCCGGCGTCCGTCAACTGCTTGGCCAGTTTTGCCAACCGGTCGAGCGACCGGGCGGCGTCCTCACCCAGGTTGCGAGCCACCTTGTCGAGATCGACCTCGGCCAGTGCCGCCGGCGAGTTGGCAGATCGGAGATAGGCCTCGAGCTCGTCGAGGTCGCGTAGCCGCCCGGCGGCATCGGCCCCCTCACCCATGCCCATGGGCTGGTCGCCGCTGAAGCGGAACCGTTGCTCCCAACCGGCGCCTGGGAACGCCTTCTGCAGATTGCCTGCCAGGCGGTCCACCTGCCAACGCAGGTCGAGGTCCTCCAACAGCGACTCGGCCAGGCCCTGGAGCTGGGCACGTTGCTCGGGCGACATCGAGTTCCACATGGCCTGGGCTGCGGCCATGCGGGCGGCCAGCTGCTCGAGCAGTTCGTCGAGGGAAGACGGGTTGCCAGGGAACAGGTCGCCGAACTGCTCCATGAATGTCTCGAAGCTGGGGTCGATGGGCTCGCCCGCCTCGCGTTGCTCGACCATCCGGTTCAGCGCGTCGAACGCCTCCCGCAGGTGCTCCAGCTGTGCCGGGTCGGGGTTGGACAGCGCCTCGGACATCTGCTCGAAGTAGGTCCGGGCGACCTCCTCGCGCAGACGCTCGACCAGCTCCTCGAAATGCTCGCGCGCCTCGGACGACACGAACTCGTACTGCTGCAGGCCGCGCACCGTGCCGGCCAGGTCGCTCGGGAGCAGGTCGAGCTGCATACGCCGTTCGGCAGCCACCTCGTCGGTGACCTCCCGTCGGCGCTGGTCCCCCGAGGCCTCGGCATCGGCCTGCAGCCGTTCGATGCCGGTGCGCTCCTCGGCCAGCACCTGTTGGAGCTCCTCGGCCACCTCGCGGTAGGCGCCACCCAGGTCGCCCCGCTCGAGCTGCTCCTCACGTTCGAGCCGGAGCTGGTCCAGGAGATCGCGCAGTCCCTGCACCTGCTCGCCGTCGGGGGTGCGCCACCCGCGGTTGAGCATCCGCTGGAGCGCTTCGTGGAGGTCGCCGTTGGCCAGGAGGTCGTCGGTCAGCTGCGACAGCACCGAGTCGGTGTCGTCGACCAGCGAGTCCTGGGTCCCGTCCCAACGGCGGTAGTCGAAGCGCCAGGTCATCCCCGGCCCCGATAGGTCGCCCGCGCACCGGCTGCCTCCTTGTTGAGGCGTTTGGTCAGGTGCAACCCCTCGAGCAGGAACTCGACGGCACTGGCCACGACGCCGGGGTCCTCCGATCCCCCGGTCAACAAGAGCACCGGGGCCGACAGCGCCGGCAGCTGGGTGAGCGCCCCCTCGTACGCACTGGTCGGCAGGTCGTCCCCGGCGTGCACGACGGTGTCGGCGGTGAACGCCCCCACCACCGCCTGCGGATCGGCCAGGTGGACCCGGCGGCGGAAGACCAGGAGCACCGCGGCGGACACCAGGTGCGAGAGAATGGCCTCCTCCCGTCCCTCCTCGAGGGACTCGATCTCCACCTTCCCCTGGGTGGAGGAGACCAACGCCTGGAGATCGGAGATCCGGGGCACCGCCTCGGACTCGCCGTTGCGGAGCGCACGGCGGGTGGCGTTCGCCACCAGCGTCTCGTAGTTGGCGATGGTCAGCCGCACCGACACGCCCGAGCGCTGATTGAGATGCGGGCTCTCGCGGGCCAACTGGCTCAGCTCCGCTACCACCTCGGCCATGAATTCGGGCACCTCGACCCGTGGCCGACCGGGGGTGCCCATGGCGACGTCACCGGACCGGTCTGCCCCGGAACGCCCGGGCAGGTCAGCCTCCAGCACGGCGATCCTCAACTCGGTGGCAGCATCGGGCGGGTAGTGGGTGCGGATCTGGGCGCCGAAGCGGTCCTTCAGCGGGGTGATGATCCGGCCCCGGTTGGTGTAGTCCTCCGGATTGGCCGTGGCCACCAACACGATGTCGAGCGGCAGCCGGACCCGGTGGCCGCGGATCTGCACGTCCCGCTCCTCCAGGACGTTGAGCAGGCCGACCTGGATGCGTTCGGCCAGATCGGGTAGCTCGTTGACGGCGAAGATGCCGCGATTGAGACGCGGCACCAGCCCGTAGTGGATGGTCAGTTCGTCCGAGAGGTAGCGGCCCTCGGCGACCCGGATGGGGTCCACCTCCCCGATCAGGTCGGCGATCGAGGTGTCGGGTGTGGCCAGCTTCTCGCCGTATCGTTCGCTGCGATGGACCCATGACACAGGCAGATCGTCACCGGCCTCGGCCAGGAGGTCCTTGGCGAACCGGGAGATCGGGTGGAACGGGTCGTCGTTGATCTCCGAGTGGGCCACGATGGGGAGCCACTCGTCGAGCAGGCCGACCAGCGACCGGATGATGCGGGTCTTGGCCTGGCCCCGTTCCCCCAGGAGGATCACGTCGTGACCGGCCATCATCGCGTTCTCCAACTGGGGCAGCACGGTGTCATCGAAGCCCAGCACCCCGCTGACCAGGGGCTGACCTGCGGCGATGCGAGCCGAGGCGTTTCTCCGGATCTCCTCGGCCACCGGGATGGAACTCCATCCGGCCTGGCGCAGCCGACCCAGGGTGGTGATGTCCGGCGGGGGGGTCAGCCGGGTCGAGAGATCCAGGGATCCGAGCAGTGCCTCAGGGTGGTCGGAACGGTCCGGCGCGGTCATGCAGTCGAGCCTACGCGGGGGGATGCCGCAGTGAAGCGTCGATGTCCGACGCTGTCCCGCCGGCCTCGCCCGGTTTCGCACCCAGCGGCCAGGAATGGAAAGATGATGGTCAACCAGCGATCTCGCGCGGAAACCTCCGCGCGAGGTGGTCCGCCGTGGCCCGATGAGCCAGATGAGGGAGAAGCGAATTGACCAGTTTGGAGGAAGCGACGAGTACCACGAGTACACCGGTCGTTCTGGGAGGGGTCCGGGGCGGTCCCTCCGTGCCGACCCTCCGCAAGGACAGATGGTGGGTTCAACAGGTCGTCACGGCCACCGTGCTCACCTTGTTCGTCGGCTACGCCAGCTGGGCGGCGTTCGTGAACAAGAACTACTACGCCGGTTCGGGCCTCCACCGCGACCTCATCTCGCCGTTCTACTCGCCGTGCCTCACCGAGAGCTGCGTGCCCGGAAGCCACCCGGGCACGATCATCACTTGGTGGACGATCTCTCCCGCCCTGCTCATCTTGATCTTCCCCCTCGGATTCCGGTTGACCTGTTACTACTACCGCAAGGCCTACTACCGGTCGTTCTGGATGGCGCCGCCCGCCTGCGCGGTCTCCGACGCACACAGCTCCTACAGCGGTGAGACACGATTTCCCCTGCTGCTGCAGAACGTCCACCGGTACTTCTTCTATGCCGGCCTGGTGTTCAACGTCATCCTGACCATCGACGCATTCGTGGCCTTCCGCCAACCCGGCATCGGCATCGGGTTCAGCGTCGGGACTGCGGTGCTGTTGATCAACGCCCTCCTCCTGTGGTCGTACTCGCTCAGCTGCCATTCATGCCGCCATCTGTGCGGTGGTGGGGTAAAACAGTTCTCTCAGTCCCCCATCCGGTACAGGGTCTGGAAGCTCCTCACCCCCCTCAACGGCCGGCACATGCTGTTCGCCTGGATGAGCCTAGGCTTCGTGGCCTTCACCGACCTCTACATTCGGCTGGTGGCGAGCGGGACCATCCACGACTACGGCTTCCACTTCTAAAGGGGTATCGGACCAATGGCTGAGTACGAGACCCACGACTTCGATGTCGTCATCATCGGTGCCGGCGGGGCCGGCCTGCGGGCGGCCATCGAGGCGCAGTCCAAGGGGCTGCGCACCGCGCTGGTGTGCAAGTCGCTGTTGGGCAAGGCCCACACGGTGATGGCCGAGGGCGGCGTCGCTGCCGCCCTCGGGAACGTCTACGCCGAGGACAACTGGAAGGTCCACTTCCGCGACACAATGCGGGGCGGCAAGATGCTCAACAACTGGCGCATGGCCCAGCTCCATGCCCAGGAGTCGCCCGACCGGGTGCGCGAACTCGAGGACTGGGGCGCCCTGTTCGACCGGACCAAGGACGGGCTGATCCTGCAACGTGACTTCGGCGGGCACCGCTTCGCCCGCCTAGCCCACGTCGGCGACCGCACCGGGCTCGAGCTGATCCGGACGCTGCAACAACGGGCGGTGGCCGCCGGCATCGAGGTCTTCATGGAGCTCAAGGTGCTCCGGCTCCTGCACGACGCCGAGGGCACCGTCTCCGGCCTGGTCGGCTACTGGCGGCCCTCGGGCGAGTTCGTCACCTTCACGGCCAAGGCGGTGGTGATGGCCACCGGCGGGATCGGAAAGAGCTGGATGGTCACCTCGAACTCGTGGGAGTCCACCGGTGACGGGCACGCCATGTCGCTGTGGGCCGGAGCCGACCTGATCGACATGGAGTGCGTACAGTTCCATCCCACCGGCATGGTCTGGCCGCTGTCGGTCCGCGGGATCCTGGTGACCGAGGGCGTCCGTGGTGACGGTGGAGTCCTGCGGAACTCGGAGGGCAACCGGTTCATGTTCGACTACATCCCCCCGATGTTCAAGGACGAGACGGCCGACTCGGAGGACGAGGCCGACCGTTGGTACGACGACCACACCGCCGGTCGGCGACCGCCCGAGCTGCTCCCCCGCGACGAGGTCGCCCGGTCCATCAACAGCGAGGTCAAGGCCGGCCGGGGGAGCCCCCACGGTGGGGTCTTCCTCGACATCGCCACCCGGCGGACCCCCGAGGACATCCGGCGTCGGCTTCCGTCGATGTACCACCAGTTCAAGGAGCTGGCCGGGGTGGACATCACCTCCGAATCGATGGAGGTGGGCCCGACCTGCCACTACGCGATGGGTGGCGTCCGGGTGGATGCCGACTCGACGGCAACGACGGTCGCCGGGCTGTTCGCTGCCGGCGAGGTGGCCGGTGGCATGCACGGGTCCAACCGGCTCGGCGGCAACTCCCTCTCCGACCTGTTGGTGTTCGGGCGCCGCGCCGGCATCGGGGCCGCCGAGTTCGCCTCGGGCCGCAGCGGGTCGCCCACCGTCGACAAGGGGCAGATCGATGCAACCATTGCCGCGGCAATTGCGCCCTTCGAGCGCGAGGGCGGCGAAAATCCCTACGACATACAGCAGGACCTGCAGGAGACCATGCAGAGCCTGGTCGGCATCATCCGGACCGGATCCGAGCTCGAAGAGGCACTGGGCAAGATCGAAGTGCTCGAGGAGAGGGCCAACCGGGTGTCACTGAGCGGTGGCCTCCGCTACAACCCGGGATGGAACCTGACCACCGACCTCCCTTCGATGCTCACCGTCTCCCGATGTACCGCCATGGGTGCGCTCAACCGCAAGGAGAGTCGTGGCGGCCACACCCGGAACGACTACCCGAAGCCGAAGGCCGAGATGGGGACGGTCAACTTCGTCGAGCGGATTCCCGATCCCGATGCAGCCGCCGTCGGTGTCGGGGGCACGCCGTCGGTCCGGTCCGTCACCGTCACCCCGGAACCGATCCCGGTGATGCCCGACGATATCAAAGCACTGTTCGAGGAGGCGAGCTGATGGCCGAGGAAATCATCCGCAGCACCGCGAAGGGCGAGGTCACGATGCGCCTGTGGCGCGGTGACGAAACCGGGGGTGAGTTCGCCGAGTACGTGATGCCCGCCCAGGAGGGCGAGGTGGTCCTCGACGTGATCCACCGGGTGCAGGCCACTGAGGCACCTGACCTGGCCTGCCGGTGGAACTGCAAGGCCGGCAAGTGCGGCTCGTGCTCCGCGGAGATCAACGGCCGTCCGGCCCTGATGTGCATGACCCGGATGGACACCCTCCCTCCAGGGGAAACGGTCACCGTCGCCCCGATGAGGACGTTCCCCATCCTGCGGGACCTGGTCACGGACGTCTCCTACAACTACGAAGTGGCCAAGCGCATCCCGCCCTTCCACCCCCGGGAGAAGACCGACGACGAAGAGGAGGCGGGCGGCTACCGGATGCAGCAGATCGATGTCGAGCGGAGCCAGGAGTTCCGCAAGTGCATCGAGTGCTACCTGTGCCAGGACGTCTGCCACGTCATCCGCGATCACGAGGAGAACAAGACCGCCTTTGCCGGCCCACGGTTCTTCGCCCGCTCGGCGGAGCTGGAGATGCACCCGCTCGACGTCAACGACCGGCGGGAGCTCCTACAAAAGGAGCAAGGTCTGGGCAAATGCAACATCACCAAGTGTTGCACCGAGGTCTGCCCCGAGCACATCAAGATCACCGACAACGCCATCATCCCCCTGAAGGAGCGGGTGGTGGACGCGTCCTACGACCCGGTGGCGTGGCTGGGACGGAAGATCCTCAAGCGGAGGAAGAGCACGCCGGCAGAAGCGGAGGCCGACGCGCCGTCCACCGGGCCTGCAGCAGTACAGCCCGAGGGAGGGGTCCACGGCATCCCCGCTCCGGAGCACGCCGACGATGCGCTGGTGGGCGCGTGGGCAGCGGATGCGGCACCCGGCGACGACGCGCCCGCACAGTGAGCCCGCCGACGGAAGTCGCGCCGTGCCGCAATTCCTGAGCCGGTCCTGGGTCGAGGAGTTCAACTCCGCCCTGGAAGGGGTGGTCCTGCCCGGGGCCGGCCCCGACGCCGGACTCGCAGCCGCCGACGGTCGGTTCACCGTGGTCCAGGAGGTACACGGCGCGCCCGACGGTGACCTGAGGGTCATCCTGCACGTCGATGCCGGCACCCTCCGTCTGTCGCTCCCGGCCGTCGGGTGCGGTGCCGACGAGACCGCAGCCGATGTGACGATCGCCCTGTCCTACGAGGACGCGGTGGCCATGTCCGCTGGTGAGCTGACGCCGGCCGAGGCACTGAACGCCGGCCGGATCCGGGTCCGGGGGGACCTCTCCGTCCTGGTGGCCGGCCAGCAGATGCTCCAGGCGGCCCGGGACGCCACCGCGTCGCTCCGCTCCTCGACCACCTTCTGAGCAATACCGGGCAGCGCACCACTGAGCAGCGGAGCCGGTGACCGGGCGCTGGCGACGGGCGCTCCGGGGTGACACCGCGTCGGCCGGACCCGCATCCGATCCATGGAGGTTGAAGGCATGGAAGTACTGACCAGCAGGACCATCATCCACCCCCGTGACCTCGATCGCTCACTCGCCTTCTACGGGGAGGATCTCGACCTTCCGGTGGCACGGGAGTTCGGCCACGGCGCCGGCCGGGGCGTGGTCTTCTTCGCAGGGGGCGGTCTGATCGAGGTGGTGGGCACCGGCCCGCGACCGGGCCTGGCCCCCGCACCCGACCTCGCAGGGACGGCCGATCACCCGCCCGCCATCGCGCTGTGGCTGCAGGTCCGGTCCATGGTCACCGCCATCACCGACCTCCGAGGTCGCGGGGTGCTGGTTGTCCGGCCCCCGGTGCTCGAGCCGTGGGGGCTGATCGAGGCATGGATCGAGGACCCGGACGGACTGCGCATCCACCTGGTGGAGGTGCCTACCGACCATCCACTGCGCCGGGATGCGCGCGTCATCGAGCGGTAGAGCGGGCATGAGTGGCTTGCCGGGACACACCGGCGCCTACTGCTTGGGCCGCTTTCCCAGGAGTCTCAAGACGTAGGACCCGACAGGACCCGGCTTCCCGGCCTGGTGGTGGTCCGAAGCATGACCGGAACGGCCGAACCCCGAACCTCCACCGGCCCCTTCGAGCTGATTCGGCTCCTCGTACTTCGGCACCTTTGCCTGTCTGCGCCTCGGCTTGCGAGGCTTGTCACCACCGGATCCCATCTTCCCATCATGGTCGACACCCAGTCGCCTCGCCACCGGAGCTCGATCGGCGATCACCGTCCAGCCCCGTGCTCCGCGCAGTCGACCACCACCGCCGCCGACCCGGCAGGCAGGCAGGCAAGTCAGCACTACGAGCGATCGCCGCCGGACTCGTCGGTCGAACTGCGTGGGGCCATCCGCGGGACGCGAGCCGGGATGAGGTGGACCCCCAGGCGACGGATGAGGAATCGCAGCAGCAGCACGGTGAATACCGCAAGCACGGCGGGGAGGACGATGGCCAACAGGCTGAAGGTCAGCGTCCCGTGCAGGTGGGTGATGATCGAGAAGTTCATCCCGAAATATCCAGTCACGAAGGTGAGCGGAAGGAACACCGCCGCCACGATCGTGAGCCAGTTGATGACCTCACCCTGTCGTTCCGAGGTGGCCGAGCTGAAGGCCTCCATGGCGTCTCGCGTCTCGTCGCGACAGTCGTTCGCCGCTTCGAATAGGGCCACCAGGTGGCTCCGATGGGAATCGAGGTACTGCTGGGTGCCTACCTGCATCCCGGGCATCCGGTCGACGTCGCCCAGGATGCTGACGAGGTCCCGCCGGTAGGGTCCGAGCGCCCTGATGATCGGAGTGAGGATCTGGCGCACCTCGAGGACCTGCTGGAGGTAGCCGGGCATCGGCGGTCCTCCGAGGACCGCCGCCTCGAGCTCGTCGAGTTGAGCATCCAGTCGAGCGAGAACGGACTCGAACGTCGTGGCCAGCGCATCGAGCACCATGAACAAGACGAGCGGTCCATCGTCCTGCTCGCTGTCCCGTAGTCGCTCGTAGCGGTGCCGGGCGTCGGCCAGACCCCGGCAGGGCTCCTCGTGGGCAGTGACCAGGAACGACTTGGTGAAGACGGCCCGGACCTGTGTCAGATGGCTGTTGTCACGCATCCCGTAGGACACCCAGCGGACTCCGTCATGGGTCTCGGTGAAGCTCGAGCGTTGGTCGACATCCACCAGGTGCTGAACGGCGTCGGCGTTCAGCTCCAGCGCCGCCGAGAACTCGACCATGCGCTCCGGAGGCACACCGGAGAGATCGAGCCAGAAGAACGAGCCAGCTTCCAGGAGCCGTGCGGCATAGTCGGCGTCGATGTCCGAATCCACGCCGGCTGATTCGACGAGCTCTGCCCTTCCAGCCTGCACCCCATGCTTGGTCATCACCGGTCTCGGTTAGTCCGGTGCATGCTCTGGCGGAACGAGTCCGCCCTTCTTCTCAACGGTCCGTTCGACTCCGGCGCACCGGCAGTCTGCAGCGCCGGCATGATCCCACCGACCGGACGGGGCATCACGTCGAAGTGGGCGGGAACCTCGATGTGGATCTGTCGTGGGTGCGCTGATAGGGGGCAGCCCGCCCCCCGACGGCGGCCGGGCCCATCGAGCGTATCCATTGGAACCTCCGTTCACGCCTGCACGACCGGACCGGGGCCACGTTCACGCAATGCCGACCTCGCCCGTGTCCCGAACTCCCCATCGTCGAGCCAACCACGACCGGCACCGGCCGGGTAGAGACGAAGGTCACTTCTGCGAGCCATCGCCATCGGGCTCGGCTGCGAGAGGGAAGGGTTCGAACTGGGGAGTCGGGCCGCGAATGGCGGCGAGGGCCCTCATCACTCCGGCTAGGACCCCGGGCATGCCGTCGATCCGGCGTGTCCTCCACCGGTGGGGGAAGCCTATCCGTAGGTCACCATGAGTGCCCAGTAAGGGGAGTTACCGGACGCCTGTGGCTACGAGGACTCCGAGCGCGGCGGCCATCGACAGCGGGACGGCGACCACCCCGATGCGGCTTGCCCTGATGATCGACGGGTATGCCCCTGCGGTCCGGGCCGCTCGTAGCCACAGCATCCAGGCGAGCGATCCGGTCACGAAGAGGTTCGGCCCGAGATTCAGTCCGATGAGCAGGGCGAACGGGTGGTCGGGGATGCGGGCGGCGAGCAGCGATGCGGCAGGGAGGTTGTTGACCAGCACGGAGCCGGCGGCTGCGACGCCGGCCGTTCCCCACACACCGAGGTGCGAGAGAAGAGTGGCCGGCCCGGACCACACCCGACCCAGGGTTCCCAACGCCACTGCCACCCCGAACAAGCCCACGAGCAATGGCAGCCCGAGCACCTCGGCCACGTGCCGAGGCTCGTCCTTGCCGGTACCCAGTCGGATTCCGATCGCCACGATGCCGACGAGCACCACCGGCAGCGCGGGAGAGCGCAGGACGAGCACCAGAACCGTGGCGGCCACCACCGCCAGCAAGCCGAGTCCGAGCCTTGGCCGTTCCGATGGCGCCAGCTCGCCACTGCTCACCCGCAGAGCGCGGTGCTCCACGGCCATGACGACAAGAGCAGTCACGACGAGGGCGGCCAGGGCCGGCGCCCACATGCGGGAGAAGAATGCCACGCCGGTGAGTCGGATGTGTCCGAGGACGATGAGGTTGGTCAGGTTCGAACCAGGAAGGAACAGCGACCCGGCGTTGGAGAGCAGGAGGCAGCCATAGAGGAGCGGGGCCTCGCCCCCGCCTCGACTCCTGGCCGTGTAGACCAGCACCGGGGTGAGGAACGCCACCGAGGTGTCGAGGTTCAGCACGGCGGTCACCACAGCGATAATGGCGGTGGCACCCAGAAACAGGACACCTCCACCGTTCGACATCCGGGCGAGCTGGTGCCCGGCGGCGGCAAACAGTCCGTCGTCGTCGGCCACCAAGCCGATGAGGAGCAGTCCGGTCACGAGCACGAACGGTGACCAGTCCTGGGACGCCGCCGCTCTCGCGTCCGTGGGACTGACCGCGGTGGCCGCTGCCAGCCCGGCGATGCCGATACCGGCGAGCATCCAAGGGAGGTGGCGCTCGATCGGCGCCGGGTGCCGGCGCTGATCGGAGGAGTGTTCCACCACCCGAAGTCTGCCAGAGGCCGGCCTGACCGACCGAAAGCAGGAGATGCGTCTGATCGGGCATTCAGCGACGGCCCGAAGACCGTCCTCCCACCGGCCGCCACTCGGGGCGGAGCCGGTGCGACCGGCACGAGAGTACGCTGCAAACAGGGAAGGAGGTTGACATGACCGACAAGTCTCCCCGCAAGACCGCCTCCAAGAAGTCCGGTAAGACGCTCAAAGAGAAGCGCCAAGCCAAGAAGGACAAGGAGCAGACCCGCAAGGGAGTGGTCCGCTGACCGCTCATCCCGGTCGTCCGGCTCTCGTTCGCTGGCTGCCTACGGCACCGCACACGCGATCTACCGACCCGTGTGGCCTCGTCCGCGGGGCGGAGCCCACGCCGATCGGGGACGCTTCAGGGCGATGCCGCGGACTCCCTGTCGAGTTCCTCGGTGAGCCTTCTACGCGCTCGAGTCACCCTCTGCTCGATGCTCCGACGGCCGGACCCCGACATTGGCGCTGATCACTATGCGGGCCCGCTCTTCGGCTTCCTTCCGCTCGGCTTCGTGAACCCCGGACTGGACATCCTTGATCGCCGCATCGGGTCTGTCCTCGAGGCCGAGCAACTCGCCTTCGTTCAGCCCGTGTTTGGCGATCAACAAGGCGTCGAGCTTCGTTTGCATGGCTCGGCTCTCCCTGTTCTGGGTCGACTGGATGATGAACACCATGACGAACGTGATGAGGGTGGTGATCGAGGTGATCAGCATCTCGTAATGGGCATTGAAGAGACCACCCTTGACGAACAGCAGCCCAACGGCCCACATGACCACGACCGCCACAGCAATGCAGATGGCCGTAAACGAACCGAGCCATGTGGTCGTGTTGGAAACGGCGTGACTCGCCTTGTGGTGCATTCTGTGGCGGTCGTGCAGCACGGACACCTCCGATCAGTATTCGACTCCGGCCGTCCCGGCTCGCCAGACCGGCACGCAATGGAGCAGACCGGCACGCAATGGAGAGGCCTACCGCGTGCTTGCGGTCTACGCCCCCACCCTACGATGGGAATCCGCCCCGTCGACCACCACCGGGTTCGTGGTCGAGGGACGCGACGAGGAGACTTTGCCGAAGTCACGCCGCGACTTGGTGGCCCTGCGGCGCAGGGCCCGGGCACCGAGGCCGCCGCCAACGCGTGAGCGTGGGCGGCCGCCCCGAAACAGGGGCACCACACGCCGGCCGGACACCGGTCGCGATCAGCCGTCGGTGGCGTCGACCAGTGCGGACCGGGCCAGGTCCCCGACGTCGGAGACGCCGGTGAGGCCCAGCGCCACCTCCATCTCGCCGCGCAGGATGCGCAGCACGTGGGCCACCCCCTCCTCCCCCCGTGCGGCTACGGCATAGGCCCACGGCCGGCCGATCAGGCACGCCCGTGCACCAAGGGCCAGGGCCTTCACCACGTCGAGGCCGCTGCGGATCCCGCCGTCGACGAGCACTTCCGCCTGATCTCCGACCGCGTCGACGATGGCCGGGAGGGCCGAGATGGTCGAGGGCACACTGTCGAGCTGGCGGCCTCCGTGGTTGGAGACCACGATGGCGTCCGCTCCCCTGGCCACGGCCTCCCGGGCGTCCTCCTGGTCGAGGATCCCCTTGAGCACGAGCTTCCCGAGCCAGTGCTCGCGGACCCACGCGAGATCGTCCCAGGTCACGCTGGGATCGAACTGGCTGTCGGTCCAGTACCGGAAGGCGTCGGGCGTGGACGCCCCGGGCACCGCCTTCTCGAGGTTGCCGAACGTGAGCGGCTTCCCCCCGACCGCCACGTCACGCACCCATGTCGGGTGGGAGGCGAGGTCGTAGCCCCTCACCAGCTTCCTGGCGGCCGACAACGGGCCGACCATGCCGTTGCGCACGTCCCGGTAGCGGGCACCGACCACGGCGAGATCGACGGTGAGAACGAGTACCTGGCAACCCACCGCCTGGGCACGGTGCATCAGATCCTCCGCATAGGAGCGGTCGCGCATCACGTACAACTGGTACCAGAACGGCCGATCCGTGCCGGCGGCGACCTCCTCGATGCCACAGATCGACACGGTGGACTCGCAGAAAGGAATACCGCAGTCGGCGGCGGCCCGGGCGGCCTGCACCTCGGCCCGCCTGGCGAACATGCCCGCCAGGCCGACCGGCGCGAGCACCACCGGCAGGGAGAGCTGCTCGCCGAGCACCGTCGTCCCCAGCTTCCGCTCGGAGACGTCGCGCAGCACCCGTTGCCGCAGGCGGATCCGGCCGAGGTCCGCCGTGTTGGCGGCCATCGACGTCTCCTCATAGGCGCCGCCGTCGATGTAGTCGAAAAGCTGGCGGGGCAGCCGGCGGCGGGCGAGCTCGCGGTAGTCGCGAACCGAGGCCGGGGCGAGTCCGAGCGGGCGATCACGACCGGTGAGATTCATGCCCCCATGCTTCCAGAGTCCGGCCGGCGGAGCACAGAGCGGCTGTCGCCTACTCGACCTCTTCCCTGATGCGTTCGAGGGTGGTCCGCATGCCGTTGCGGTTGGTCCGACCCCGGGCCCACACCGAAGGCGAACTCGGTCCCCGGTTCGGAGGCGAGCACCGGGCCGGGCCCCACCGCGCACGGCGCGGCCGCTTCAGCCCTCGGTCGGCGATGGGGGACCGGCTGCCGGGACGGTCTCCTGCGACGCGGTGTCCGGCCGGGGCGGTCGGCGCCGGGGCCGGGCGGCGGCGGTCCGGGCGGCGGCGGCGGCCCTCAGTCTCGGAACGAAGATGAGGACGTAGCCGGTGGACAGCGCCCCCAGCACCACGATCACGCTGATCGGGGCGATGGAGAGGTGGTGGGCGTTCCTTGGATCGGAGAGCCCGGTGGCGAGGAACAGGATGCTGAAGAGCACGATCCCGAGCACCGCCAACGGCTTGCCGGCGATGAGCCGGAACGGGCGCTCCCGCGTCTCGCGCCTGCGCAGGACCACGAGGCACAGCGAAGCGATGGCGTAGATGCCTGCTTCGATGGTGGCGCCGACCGCCACCAGCAGCAGCCACTGGCCGGTGGCGAACACCACCGCGGCGACAGCGGCGGACACCACGGCCAGCGTGGTCACGGCCACCCAGGGTACCGCCCGCAGATTCAGCCAGGCGAACTGGCGCGGGAGGTTCCCCTCCCGGGCGGCGGCGTAGATGAAACGCGAGGCGACCAGGAAGCCCCCGTTGAACGTGTTGAGGGCCGTAAGCACGGTCAGGGCCAGCATCCACAGCTCGCCCACGGTTCCCAGCGCCGCCTGGCCGAGCAGAAGTTGGGGATAGGCGCTGCCGTGGAGGCTGGAGTAGGGCACCAGGTGGGCCAGGGCCAGTGCGAACAGGCTGGACACGATCCAGATCAGCACCGGGGCGATGAAGAGTGCCCGGGTGATGACCGGCGGGGTCCTGGCCTCCTCCGAAGTGGTGGTGACCCACTCGAAGGCGGCATAGAGGAAGAGGGCGAAGGCAATCGCCTGGATCCCCGAGAAGCTGCCCTTGCCGAACAGGTTGAACGGGTGGTGGAATGCACCCCCCACATGGAACAGGGCGACCACCGACAGCGCCACGGTTCCGGCCAGCACGGTGTAGGTGACGACGGTCTGCACCCAGCCGGCGAGGCGCACTCCCAGCAGGTTGGCGGCCAGCGCCAGCCCGAGCAGCACGGCGATCCATAGATAGGCCAGCTCCGCAGGCTCGTCCAGCACGTGACGGACGGCCGCGCCGATCAGGAATGCATCGGCGGCGATGACCAGGACCACCGTCGTCATGTAGGTGAAGGTGACCGACAGGGCGGTCCTGTTGCCCACGGCCCGGCCCAGGTAGAGGCGGATCCCGGCCGCCGTGGGGTACAGGCCGTTCAGCTCGGAGAAGATCCCCGACACCAGCAGGACGATGAGGCCGCCGAGGAAGATGGCCACGGCCGCCGTGGCGCCCGGGGCGTACGCCAGCACCGACACCACCCCCAGGTAGTCGATGGCGGCAAAGGCGAGCCCGGCGGAGGTGGCCGTGGCCGTGGCCGTGCCGATCGACCGGCGGAGGGCCACGGCGACGGGGTGCGCCGGGTCGGCGCCGGACATCAGGAGTCGGGCCAGATCACGTAGCTGATGGCGTCCAGGCGCATGACGTCCTCCTGAGAGCCCTTCACTGTGATCTCACCCCGCAAGTACTTCTGCACCGGGTTCAGGTCGCCCCAGAACATGTCGCAGAAGATCTCGGACTCCGCCGTCACCACGATGTCCGGCGTGCCCACATGGCCCTCGGGGACCGAGAGGATCTCACCCCGTTCGACCATCATCGAGAACGTGGACCCTGTGTCCGCACAGATGAAGTGCAGGGTCCTCGACCAGTCGCGCTGCATCTTGCGCAGCCGCGCGTTCTCGTTGCAGCTGACCGTGTAGTCGGCCAGGGCCTCTGCCAGCTCGTCCCAGCTCGCCACGGTCCCCCCTAACCGGCCGTGGCCGTTGCCGGGCGCGTCGGCCGGCGACGGGGTCGCTTCGGTGCGGACTCCTCGGGACCGGCTCCGGACTCCAGGTCGTCGATGGCCCGGTCGAGCGCCTCGAGGAGGAAGTCCACCTCGGCATCCTCGATGACCAGTGAGGGCATCAGCCGCATCACGGCGGGCTGGTTGCCGCTGTAGATGGCGAGGACGCCGTGGCGGGCCAGGTGGTACGACATGCGCGGACCCATGGAGTCCTCGGCGTACTCGATGCCCGCCATCAACCCGAGCCCACGCACATCGGAGATCACCTCCGGATGGGCCTCGGCGATGGAGTCGAGCCCGGCGAAGAGCCGGTCTCCCATGGCGGCGGCGTGGGCCACCAGACCGGTCTCCTCGATGACGGCGATCACCTCGAGCGCCACCGCACACGCCAGGTCCGAACCTCCGAACGTGGACAGGTGGATGAAGGGATTGGGGATCAGGAACTCCCGGAGCTCCTCGGTGAACACGGTGGCCGATATCGGCACCAGCGACCCCCCGAGCGACTTGGCGATGGTCATGATGTCGGGCACCACCCCGAAGTGCTCACCCGCCCACCAGCGCCCGGTCCGGCCGAGGCCGGTCTGGATCTCGTCCAGGATCAGGAGTGCCCCGGCCCGGTCACAGGCGGCACGCACCGCCCTCAGGTAGTCCGGCGGCGGCATCACGATGCCCCCTTCGCCCTGGATCGGCTCGAGCAGCACCGCGGCGGTGTGGTCGTCGACCACATCGGCAAGGGCATCGGGGTCCCCGAAGGGCACCTGGACGAAGCCGGGCATCAGCGGCTCGAACGGCTGGCGGAACGCGCCCCGGCCTGCGGCCGACAGGGCGAACCCGGTGTGTCCGTGGTAGCCGTTGACCGACGAGACGATCCCGGGGCGCCCGGTCGAGCCCCGGGCCAGCTTGATGGCGAAGTCGACCGCCTCGCCCCCGCCGGTGCCGAACATGGTGCAGGACAGGTCCCCCGGTGTGATCTCCGCCAGCTTGGCCGCCAACCCGGCCTTCTCCCTCGAGCAGAGCAGGAAGTTGCCATGGTCCAGCCGGTCGACCGCCGCATGGGCGGCGGCCACGACCCGCGGATTGCGCCGGCCGACGTTGAACGAGCCGGCCGACGTAAAGCAGTCGAGGAACCGGCGCCCGTCGAGGTCCCAGACCCAGGGACCGGATCGCTGCGCTTCGATGATGTCGAGTCCGGCCGCCCGCATGACCCGGACCTTCTGGGGGTTCAGATAGGTGGCGAACTCTTCGAGGGCTTTGCTCTTGGCGGCGGGGTCCGGGACGAACTCGAGTCCCTCGGCCCAACCGCCCTGGGGGCGGTCGTTGTCCATGGCCTGACCATACCTCCGGGTCCACCCGTGCCGCCTACTGCAGGAGGTCGATGACCTCCGAGCGCTCGGCGACGAGCTCCTCGGTGGTGATCCGGATCCGCTCTTTGGCGAACTCGTCATGGGCCAGGCCCTCGACCACTTCCCAGGCGCCGGAGCCCTTGGCCCGCACCGGAAAACCGAACTGGAGGCCCTGGGGCACGCCGTACTCCCCGTCGGAGACGACGGCGAGTGAGGTGAAGTCGTCCCCCGGGGTGGCGGTGCGGATGCTCACCACGGAGTCGATGGCGGCGTTGGCCGCAGACGCGGCCGAGGACAGCCCGCGGGCGTCGATGATGGCCGCCCCGCGCCTCTGCACCGTGGTGATGAACTCTCCCTGCAGCCACCCGGTGTCGTCGATGACCTCGGGGACCGGCGTGCCGTCGATGCGTGCGTTGGCGAAGTCGGGGAATTGGGTGGCGGAGTGGTTGCCCCAGATGGCCAGGTTGGTGACCGAGGAGACCGGCACGCCGGCCCGCTTGGCCAGCTGGCTCTTGGCGCGGTTCTCATCGAGCCGGGTCATGGCGAACCACCGGTCGGTCGGCACCTCGGGCGCGTTCGAGCGGGCGATCAGGCAGTTGGTGTTGCACGGGTTGCCGACCACCACCACCCGCACGTCCGAGGCGGCATTTGCCGCGATGGCCCGACCCTGGGGTCCGAAGATCCCCCCGTTGATGGTGAGCAGGTCCCCGCGCTCCATCCCGGCCTTGCGGGGGACGGAGCCGACCAGCAGCGCCCACGAGGTCCCTTCGAAGGCGACGTCGAGGTCGGTGGTGGTGATGATGTCGTTGACCAGGGGGAACGCTCCGTCGTCGACCTCCATGACCACGCCTTCGAGGGCCTTCATGCCGGGCTCGATCTCGAGGAGGCGCAACACGACCGGTTGGTCCGGACCGAGCAGCTGACCGGACGCGATGCGGAAGAGGAGTGCGTAGCCGATCTGGCCGGCGGCCCCGGTGACGGTGACGTGGATCGGTGGTTTGGCTGCCATGGGCCGAGGCTAACCCGGTCGGTTGCGATCGGTCGAACCTGGGCCCCGGGGGCCAGGGTGGGACCCCCGCTACAGGTGGTCGACGACGGCCGAGGCGAACTCCGAGCACTTGACCTCGGTGGCACCCACCATCAGCCGGGCGAAGTCGTAGGTGACCACCTTGTCGGCGATGGTCGCCTCCAGCGCGGCCACGATGTCGGCGGCGGCCTCGGTCCACCCCATGTGCTCGTACATCATCACGCCCGAGAGCAGGAGGGATCCGGGGTTGACCTTGTCCTGGCCGGCGTACTTGGGAGCGGTACCGTGGGTGGCCTCGAAGATGCCGTGGCCGGTCACGTAGTTGATGTTGCCCCCGGGTGCGATTCCGATGCCGCCCACCTGGGCGGCCAGGGCATCGGAGAGATAGTCGCCGTTGAGGTTGGTGGTGGCCAGGACGTCGAACTCCTCGGGGCGGGTCAGCACCTGCTGGAGGGTGATGTCGGCGATGCTGTCCTTGACCAGCAGCTTGTCGCCGGGCCGGCCTCCGCAGTCGTCCCAGCCGACGGCGACGTCGGCGAACTCCTCGCGGACCAGTTCGTAGCCCCAGTTGCGGAACGCCCCCTCGGTGAACTTCTGGATGTTCCCCTTGTGGACGATGTTCACGCTGGCCCGATCGTGGGACAGGGCGTAACTGATGGCCGCCCGGATCAACCGCTTCGAGGCGAACTCCGAGATCGGCTTGATGCCGATGCCGGAGCCCTCGCGGATCTCCCATCCCATCTCGTCGCGCAGGAACGCCGAGAGCTTGGCCGCCTCGGGGGTGTAGGCCTCGACCTCGAGGCCGGCGTAGATGTCCTCGGTGTTCTCGCGGAAGATGACCATGTCGACCTTCTCGGGGTGGAGCACCGGGGAGGGTACGCCGGTGAACCACCGCACCGGGCGGAGGCACACGTAGAGGTCGAGGATCTGGCGGATGGCCACGTTGAGGGAGCGGATGCCGCCGCCGATCGGCGTGGTCAGCGGGCCCTTGATGCCGATCAGGTGGGTTCGGAACGTCTCGACGGTCTCGTCGGGCAGCCAACTCCCGGTCTCGTCGAATGCCTTCTGGCCCGCGAGCACTTCCTTCCACGCCACCGACTTACCGTGCTTGGCGGCCGCGGCGTCGAGCACCAGCTTCGCCGCCGGCCAGATGTCCACGCCGGTGCCATCCCCTTCGATGAAGGGGATGATCGGTTCGTCGGTTACGTGGAGGGCACCGTCGGGACCCGGTGTGATCAGATCGGCCATGGGCGGCAGCCTATCGGCGCCCCCTGCCACCTTCCCAACCGGGCCGGCGCCCCACCGGCGTCGGGGGACGAGGGCGCCGGCTCCGCGGAGGCCCGGCTCAGGGTGTGGCGAGGCCCAGGGCCGAGTAGATCTCGCGGGTGGCACTCGACCGGTTCAGCGTGTAGAAGTGCAGGCCCGGCGCGGCCGTCTCGAGCAGCTCCTCGCAGAGCTCCGTGGCGATGACGACGCCCTCTCGCCGAACCGCCGCCGAGCCTCCCCTGCCGTCCGCTGCGCCCAACCGGGCGGCCATCCAGTCCGGCACGGCGGCGCCCATGGCCGCCATGCGGGGGATCGAGCTCAGGCTGGTGACGGGCATGATGCCGGGCAGTACCGGCTTGACCACCCCGCGGTCGGCGAGATCGGCCACCAGCCCGCGGTACTCCTCCGCCTCGAAGAAGAACTGGGTGATGGCGAAGTCGGCGATGGACAGCTTCTCGGCCAGGTGGTCCCGGTCCGACGCACGGTCGGCGGAGAGCGGATGGCAGCCCGGCTGGGCCGCCACTCCCACCGAGAAGCCCCCGATGGCACTGGCCAGCTCGACCAACTCGTAGGCGTGGAGCAGCTCGCCCGGTCCATCCTCGGGCTCGGTGGGCGGGTCCCCTCCCAGCGCCATCAGGTTCTCCACGCCGGCCGACCGGTAGGCCACCAGGATCTCCGCCAACTCGAGCCGGGTGTGGGCCACGCAGATCAGGTGGGCCATGGGCACCAGGCTGGTGGTGCGGAGCATGCCGGTGACCAGGTCGAAGGTGCGCTTGCGCGACTCGGCCCCTCCCCGATAGGTGACGGACACGAAGGACGGCCCGAGCGGTTCGAGGTCGCGGAGCGTAGTGACCAGTGTGGCCTGCTCTGCGTCGTTCTTCGGCGGGAAGAATTCGAACGAGTAGGTCCGGCCCTTGGCCAGGAGGTCGGTGATCCGGGTCATAGCCGCATCATCCTACTGCCGTGCGTCGTCCCGGACGGTCCGGACGGTACGACCGGTGCGGGTCGCTCCTCAGCCTGCTGACGGAGTGCCTTGGCCCGAACTGATGCGGGTCGAGAGCCTGGCCAGCGCCGTGTTCAACTCGGTGGTGCGGGCCCGACGGGCCTCGTCGGCCTGCGCCAGCTGCAGCCCCGTCGGCGGGGTCGAGCCGTTGCGCAGCAGTCGGTCGGCCTCGACGGCGAACGCCAGCCCTCGCAGAGAGCCCGCTGCGGCAGTGGCCGTACTTGCGGCCTGTGCTTCGGGTGCCGACCGTGCCGCCTTCTCGAGGGCGACTGCCGCCTTCTCCACTTGCGCTGCCGCCGCCCCGCGGACCTCCGGGTCGTCCGACGCGGCACTGCCCGATACCAGCGACTCGCGGGCCAGCTGGGCGTCGCTGAGGGCAGGCATGGCGGCGTGGCGCCACCCTGTCTCGACAGCCCGCTTCTTCCGCGACCGGTACAGCAACGCCACCGCCACGATGGCGATCACCAGCACGGCGATGAGGGCGATCAGGCTCCACGGGGTCTTCGACGCCTTGGCCGCCGCGGCGGGCGTCGTCGTCGACGTCGTGGCCGGCGCCGTCGTCGTCGTGGCCGGGGTCATGGTGGTGGTGGTGGTGGTGGTCGACGTGGTCGGCGGCACCGTCGTGGTGGTGGTCGGAACCGAGGTGCTCGTCGCTGCCTCCGTGGTCGTGGTCACGTCCACCAGGGCCGCCGGGGCGCCGGGCGCCGTGGCGCTCGCCGGTGTGGCGAGGCCCACGGCCGACACGCACACCACGGCCGAGACGCACACCAAGGCGGCCAGGGCGCCGAGGCGCCGGAGGGGGGGCCGCATCAGCTGCCGCTCCGGCCATAGTCGTCCTCGAGCCGGACGATGTCGTCCTCACCGAAGTACGCGCCGTGCTGCACCTCGACGAACACGACGTCGGCGTCGGCGTCGGTGGCGTTCTCGATCCGGTGGGCGGTGCCCACCGGGATGTCGACGGACTCACCGGGCACGAGCTCGCGCTGCACGCCGTCCAGCGTCACGAGGGCGGTGCCGCTGACGATGAACCAGTGCTCGGATCGCCGGGCATGGCGCTGGTAACTGAGCCGCTTGCCGGGCAGCACCTCGATGCGCTTCACTTTGTGCGCGGCGGCATCGTCGAGGACGGTGTAGCTGCCCCACGGGCGCTGGTCGGTCTCGAGCGGCACCTGACCGCTCATGACGAGCGCTCCGCAGCACGCACGGCATTGCGCAACAGCATGGCCCGGGTCATCGGACCCACCCCGCCGATGCGCGGGGTGATCCACCCGGCCACCTCGGCAACGGACTCATCGACATCGGACATCAGCTTCTTCCCTTCCCATGAGGTGCCGGCCCCGACCACGGCGGCGCCCGGCTTGACCATGTCCGGGGTGACCAGACCGGCCCGACCGGCAGCGGCCACCACGACATCTCCCTGGCGGACCAGGCCGGCCAGGTCCTCCACCCCGGTGTGGACCACGGTCACCGCGGCGTTGCAACCGGGCCGCTTCATGGCCAGCAGCAGGGCCAGCGGTCGACCAATGGTCAGCCCCCGCCCGATCACGACCACGTGCTTTCCCTCGACGGGCACGTCGTTGGCGTGCAGCAGCTCGACGATGCCTGCCGGCGTGCACGGCAGCGGTCCGTTGGCCCCCATGACCAGCCGGCCCAGGTTGACCGGGTGGAGGCCGTCGACGTCCTTGTCGGGGTCGACCGCCATGAGCACGCGCTCCTCGTCCAGGCCGGCCGGCAGCGGCAGCTGGACCAGAAAGGCATGGATCCCGGGGTCGGCATTGAAGCGGGCGACGACCGCCTCGAGCTCGGCCTGCGACACGTCGGCCGGCAGGTGCTCGTGAGCCGACCGGATACCGACATCGTCGCAGTCGGCATGCTTCATGGCCACGTAGCGGGAGCTCGGGCCGTCGTCACCCACCAGGATGGTCCCGAGCCCCACCGTAACGCCGGCAAACCGCAGCCGGGCGACCCGGTCGGTCACCTCGGCACGGACCTTGGCCGCCAGCATCTCGCCGTCGAGCAGAGTCGCCGTCATCGTCGTGCCCTCCGTGTCCTCTGCGGTCGGCGTCCCGTCGGGGCAACCTCGCTCCGCTGTCTCAATGTCGGAAGTGACGCTCGCCACCGGCGAGGACCATGGCGATCCCCGCTGCGTCGGCTGCGGCGATCACCTCGGCGTCACGGATCGATCCCCCCGGTTGCACCACGGCCGCCACACCGGCGTCGGCCAGCACCATCAGCCCGTCCGGGAACGGGAAGAACGCGTCACTGGCCGCGGCCCCCCCGCGTGCCCGGTCCCCCGCCTTGCCCACGGCGATCTCCGCGGCCACCACCCGGGACTGCTGGCCGGCACCCACGCCGACGGCCTGGGCGTCGGTCACGATGGCAATGGCGTTGGAGGTCGTGCGGGCACAGACCTTCCAGGCCAGAGCCAGATCGCGCCACTGCCCGCCGGTCGGCTGCGTCGTCGTCACCACCTCCCACTCGGAGGGATCGATCACGAAGCGGTCGGCATCCTGCACCAGCATGCTGGCGCCGAGCCCCCGGTACTGGCGCACCAGGGGCTCTGGGGCAGGGGCCGACAACAGGCGGGTCGCCTTGCGCTTCGAGGCCAACTGGGCCAGCGCCCCCTCGGCGTAGGAGGGAGCGGTGATCACATCGGCCTGCGGGCCCGAAGCGATGGCCTCCGCCACCGCCATGGTGACGTGCCCACCGATGGCCACGATGCCCCCGAAGGCGGACTGCGGATCGCACTCGAGTGCCCGTTCGTAGGCACGGACCAGGTCGGTGTCGAGGGCGGCCCCGCACGGATTGGCGTGCTTGATTATGGCTACGGCCAGGTCGGTGCTGCCGGGGGCGGGAAGCTCGTGGACAAGGCGCCACGCCGCATCGGCGTCGAAGACGTTGAGGTACGAGAGCTCCTTGCCGCCGTGCTGCACCACGTCGTCCCACCACGTGCGCCGGCCGGCGATCCGGTAGCGGGCCCCGTGCTGGTGGGGGTTCTCGCCGTACCGCATGGAACCGGCCCGCTCCAGCGTGAGGTGGATGGTCGGCGGGAGCAGTGCGGCTGTGTCGAACACCGCGGCGCCCTCCTTGATCTCGGCTTCGCTACGGCCGGGTCCCTCGCGCTCGTCGAGCCACGCCACGATGGCTGCGTCGTACCCGGCGGTGTGGGCGAATGCCTCGCGGGCCAGCCGGCGCCTGGTGGCGAGCGAGAGGGAGCCGGAGCTGCGCAGCTCGGCGAGGATGCTCCCGTACTCGGCGGGGTCGACGACCACACCGACGTGGTCGTGGTTCTTGGCCGCGGCGCGCACCATCGTCGGCCCTCCGACATCGATCAGCTCGACCGAGGGGTCCGTGCTGAACGGGTAGAGGTTGCACACCACCAGGTCGATCAGCCCGATGCCCAGGCGGTCGAGGGCGTCGAGGTGGTCGCTCTTCGAGCGGTCGGCCAGGATCCCCCCGTGGATGGCCGGGTGGAGGGTCTTGACCCTCCCGCCGAGCATCTCGGGTGCCCCGGTGAGGTCGGCCACTTCCACGTGGTCGATGCCGGCAGCGGCCAGGGTGGCCGACGTGCCGCCACTCGAGATGAGTTCCCAGCCGAGCTCGGACAGCCCCCGGGCGAACTCCTCGATGCCGGTCTTGTCGTAAACGGACAGCAGCGCCTTCATTCCTTGACCTCCTGTGCTGATCCTCGCCCATCGCCGACCTGGGCCGCCAACCCGTCGATGAAGGACCGGATGGTGTCGGGGTAGAGCGTCCGCTCCACCGACTTGATGCGCTCGTGCAGCGTGTCCACCGTGTCGCCGGGCAGGACGGGGACCGACTGCTGGGCCAGCACCGGACCCGCATCCATCTCCAGGGTGGCGATGTGGACCGTCGTTCCCGTCTCGGTCACTCCTGCGTCGAGGGCGTCGGCCACTGCGTGCCATCCGGGGAATGCAGGCAGCAGCGCGGGATGGGTGTTGAGGATCCTGCCGCCGAAGGCGGTATGGATCGACTGGCCGAGCACGGTGCCGAACCCGGCCATCACCACCACCTCGATGTCCGCGTCGGACAGGACCCCGGTGATCGACCGGGTGTACCGCTCGCGCTCGAACGCCGGGCCGAATCCACCGAACTCGGCACGGTCGACCAGGACGGCCGGGATGGCGGCGTCAGAGGCAACTTCGATCGCACGGCATCGCCGGTCGGCCACCACCAGCCGGACCGGGAGGTCGGCGCCGATGATCGCCTCGAGGATGGTGCCGCTGCCGGAGGCGAGGACGGCGATCCGCACGGATGGGGAGTCGCGAGGAGGAGTGCCGGGGCCCACGGGCGCACGCTACCAGCGACATTCACCGCCCATGCCCGGTGTGGTCCCGCTGGCGCGCGCCGGTCAATGGCAGCTTCCCCGGGAGAGGCGATCCGAGCGACGTAGCCCGACCGGCCTGCCACCGGTGCGGGCACTACGTCGCTCGGTCCCCCTGCCCAGGGAACGCCCCTCGTACCCCTTCTATCGGCACAGATGGAGCAATTCCGAAGCAGAAATCTCAGATGTTCCGGCGTTCCAGCGAACGGATCAGCGCTTCGTCGAACCCGAACAGCGAGGTCAGCTTCCGGTCGCAGAATCCCCAACGAGGGGAGTCGAGAGTCTCGGCCTCGGGAACCGCGATCACCCGCATGCGGGCCGCCTTGGCCGAGAGCGCGCCGTTGAACGAGTCCTCGAGGGCCAGGCATGCGACCGGGTCGACACCCAGTTTCGCCGCCGTCGACAGATAGGACCCGGGGTGGGGCTTGCCCAGAGGCTCCCACTCGGCGGAGTGCCACACCGAGACCTCGGACTCGATCCCGAGGGACCGGAGGGCGGCCTCGATCACCACCGCACGCGAACCTGAGCACACCGCTACCGGCAGCGACAACCGCCGGCACAGGGCCACGGCCTCCAGGGCTCCGGGCATCGGGGTGGCGGATACACGTACCAGATCCGCCACCCGGGAGGTGATCACCGCTTCGATCTCCACGAGGCCCATCCCGTTCCACGGGAAGCGGTCCCACCAGTATCGGACGGCGTCGTCGATGCGCAGACCCATGGTCTGGTGGACATCGGTCTCCGACAGATGGAGCCCGACCGAACCGAACACCTCGATCTCGGCCTGGCGCCAGAGCGGTTCCGAATCGATGAGCAGACCGTCGAGATCGAAGACCACTGCGGCGATGGGCCAGGTGGCCGGTGCGGCCGTCGAAGGCAGCTCCGCGCTCAGCCGAGGTTCCGGACGACGTCGACCATGGCCTCGCCGGCCGCGGTCGGGTTGGGCGCGACGGTCACCCCGGCGCCGGAAAGCGCATCCATCTTGGCCTGGGCCGTGCCCTTCGAACCCGAGATGATGGCGCCGGCATGGCCCATCTTGCGCCCCGGGGGTGCCGTCACACCGGCCACGTAGGAGACGACCGGCTTTGTCACCGATGAGCCGATGAACTCGGCGGCCTCCTCCTCGGCCGATCCGCCGATCTCCCCGATCATCATGATGGCCCGGGTGTCCGGGTCGGCCTCGAAGGCCCGGAGGCAGTCGATGAAGCTGGTGCCGGGCACCGGGTCGCCGCCGATGCCCACACAAGTGGTCTGGCCGACCCCCTGCTGGGAGAGCTCGTGGAGGGCTTGGTAGGTCAGCGTGCCCGAGCGGCTGACGATCCCGACCGGGCCGCCGGGCATGGCGATGTCCCCGGAGGTGATGCCGATGTTGCACTTCCCCGGCGAGATGATGCCCGGGCAGTTGGGGCCGAGGAGACGGGTGCCGGGGAACTCCCGCACCAGCCGGTTGTAGGCCAGGGCCTCGTCCTGGGCGGGAATGCCCTCGGTGATGCACACCACGAAGGGGACACCGGCGGCGGCGGCCTCGATGATGGCGTCGGCCGCGAACTTGGGCGGCACCGAGATGAACGAGGCGTTGGCCCCGGTGGCCTCCACCGCGTCGGCCACGGTGGCGAAGACAGGGATGCCCTCGATCACCTCACCCCCGCGCCGGGGGTTGGTGCCGGCCACCACATGGGTCCCGTAGGCCCGGTTGCGGAGCCCGTGGTACAGGCCCTGGCTGGTCGGGCTGATGCCCTGGATGACGACCTTGGTGTTCTCGTCCACGAAGATGCTCACGACTGGCCTCCAGCAAGGGCAACCGCACGGCGTGCGGCGTCGAGCATGGTCGGCTCGGCGACCAGGCGATCGGACAGATGGTCGGCCAGGATCTCCCGGCCCGCAGCAGCGTTGGTGCCGTCGAGGCGCAACACGATGGGCGAGCTGATCTCGACCCGGTCGAGCGCTTCGAGCACGCCCCTGGCCACCTCGTCGACACGGGTGATGCCACCGAAGATGTTGACCAGGATGGAGCGCACGGCAGGGTCGGAGTTGATCACCTCGAGCGCTGCTGCCATCACGTCGGCATTGGCGCCGCCGCCGATGTCGAGGAAGTTGGCCGCCGCCCCGCCGCACTGGTTGACCACGTCCAGCGTGCTCATGGCGAGGCCGGCGCCGTTGGCGATGATCCCCACCGAGCCCTGCAGGCCGATGTAGTTGAGCCCGCGCTCCTTGGCCCGGGTCTCGCGCTCGTCCTCGACCTCGGTGCCGGCGAACTCCTCCCACTCGGGGTGCCGGTAGCCGGCGTTGTCGTCGAGGGTCACCTTGGCGTCGAGGGCGTGGACCCTCCCCTCGGGCGTGAGGATCAGCGGATTGATCTCCGCTAGGTCGCAATCGCCCTCGGTGTAACAGGTGTAGAGCTTCACCAGGAGCTCGGCCGCCTGGGCCCGGGCCGGCTCGTCGAGGTTGGCCCGGTCCACCCAGGCCCGGGCCGCATCGAGGCTCAGCCCGTCCACCGGGTCGACCTGGAGGAGGGCGATGGCATCGGGGTTGGTCACCGCCACCTCCTCGATCTCGACACCGCCTTCGGCCGAAAGCATGCCCAGGTGCTTCTTCGCGCCACGGTCCAGGGTGAAGCTGGCGTAGTACTCTCGCTCGATGTCCGAGGCGTGCTCGACCCACAACCGCTTGACGACGTGGCCCTTGATGTCGAGGCCGAGGATGTTGCCGGCGTGGGTGCGCACTTCCTCGGCGTTGTCGGCCAGCTTGACGCCGCCCGCCTTGCCACGGCCGCCCACCTTCACCTGGGCCTTGACCACCACCGGGTACCCGGACTCCTCCGCCTGTGCGACGGCCTGGTCCACGGTGTCGGCCACCCCTCCCTTGGAGATGGGGATGCCGAACCGGGCAAAGTACTGCTTACCCTGGTACTCGAAGAGATCCACTGGATCAGTTCCTCTCTAGTGCTCTGTGTCGCGTGGTCTGGGTGCATCGTTCGGTTGCTGCCTGCATCTGCGGGTCCTGCCCGGCCGGGCCGGGCCGCCAGGGAAGGCCCCCGGTGTCACCGGTTGCCGTCGTGCCGGTCGTGTTCGACTCCCGATGGCGTCTGGTCCGCCGACGCCGGGGCGGAAGCGCTGGGTGGTTCAGGCGTCCACTCCACTCTCGCGCTCGTCGAGGGCGGCGCCGAGCCAGGCCCCGATGGCCGGCAACGGTGCCCCGGGCGTGAACACCTCGGCCACGCCCAGCTCCTTCAGTACCGGGATGTCGGCCTCGGGGATGATCCCCCCCACCAGGACCAGGACGTCGTCGCGGCCTTGCTCGCGCAGTCCTTCGATCACCCGGGGGACAAGGGTGAGGTGGGCGCCGGAGAGCAGGGAGAGCCCCACTGCGTCGGCATCCTCTTGGATGACGGCCTGGACAACCTGCTCGGGAGTCTGGTGGAGGCCGGTGTAGATGACCTCGAACCCGGCGTCGCGCAGGGCCCGGGCGATGACCTTGGCGCCGCGATCGTGCCCGTCAAGTCCGGGCTTGGCCACAACCACTCGATAGGGGCGCTTCACGGAGGCAGATACTAAGCGCTGACAGGCCGTCCGGCCCACCCGGGACCATGCACACGAGGTCCGGCGGCCCGGGAGGTCCACGCACGGGCCGACGAGGCCCTAGCCTGAGGGGGTCCGTGGACCCCATTCCACACCGGCACCGGCGGGCCCGGGCCGACGACACAAGAGGACGACGTGACGACATCGGCTGAAGCCGTGGACAGACCAGACGAACACGCTTCCCGGCCACCGGGACGACCCGCGCCCTCCCTGGCCAAGGGGCTGGTCCGCCTGGCCCGACCGCGCCAGTGGATCAAGAACCTGCTCGTCTTCGTGGCCCCGGGCGCAGCCGGCGTGCTGCTGCACTGGACCATCCTGTGGCACAGTGCCGCCGCCTTCGGCATCTTCTGCGTCGCCGCCTCGGGCACCTACTTCCTCAACGACGCCATCGACGCGGCCGCAGACCGGCACCACCCCACCAAACGCCACCGGCCGGTCGCCTCGGGGCTGGTACCCGTCCCCCTGGCCATCACTATCGGCATCGGCCTCCTCGCTGTCTCGATCGGATTTGCCACCCTGTTGGCCGGTTGGCGCCTGGCCGTGGTCATGGCCGTCTACGCCCTGATCAACATCGCCTACTCCCTCGGGCTCAAGAACGAGCCGATCCTCGACCTGGCCGCGGTGAGCGCCGGCTTCGTCCTGCGCGCCGTGGCCGGCGGGGTGGCCACCGGGGTGGCCCTGTCCAACTGGTTCATCATCGTGGCGTCGTTCGGCTCGCTGCTGGTCGTGACCGGCAAGCGGTCGAGCGAGAAGCTGCTCCTCGACCACCACCAGGCCGACCACGGTGCCGTCCGCCCCACGCTGGCCATGTACACGCCATCGTTCCTCCGGTCGGTCCGGACCCTGTCAGCCGCCGTCACGGTGACCGCCTACTGCCTGTGGGCGTTCGAGCGGGCCAGTCAGGTGCACCCGGGGCACGACCCCATCTGGTTCCAGCTGAGCATTGTGCCCTTCGTGATCGCCCTGCTCCACATTCTGCGGCTCCTGGATTCGGGTGCCGGGGCGGCTCCCGAGGACCTGGCCGTCCACGACCACCGGCTGCAGATCTACGGTTTGTGCTGGGTGGCCCTCTTCGCCATCGGTGCCTACGCGCGATGAGCGCCCCGCTCGGCCAACGGGGCCTGCTCGCCGGATGGGGGCGCACCGCACCGACCTCCGCCGAGGTGGTCCACGCTGTCGACCCGGACATCGTCGACGCCTCCATGGAAGCGGCCGAGGCCTCACGGTCGGAGCGGGGACGGGGCATCGTCGCCCGCGGCCTGGGCCGCAGTTACGGCGATGCCGCCCAGAACGCCGGCGGCACCGTGCTGGACGCCACCTGGCTGGACGCCTTCCACAAGGTGGACCTCGACTCCGGTGTGGTGACCGTTGGGGCGGGGGTCAGCCTGCAGACCCTGATGGAACGGCTGGTACCGCTGGGCTGGTTCGTACCGGTCACCCCGGGCACCCGGCTGGTGACCGTCGGAGGCGCGATCGCCGCCGACATCCACGGGAAGAACCACCATGTCGACGGCGCCTTCTGCTCCCACGTTCTCGAGATGACCCTGGTCACCCCGACCGGGAAGGTCACCCTCTCGCCCGCCTCGGACCACGATCTCTTCTGGGCCACCGCCGGCGGCATGGGCCTCACCGGGGTCATCACCGACGCCACCATCCAGATGATCGCGGTCGAGACCAGCTACATGCTGGTGGACACCGAACGGGCGCCGGACCTCGACAGCGTCATGGAGAAGATGCTCGGTGGCGACGACGCCTATCGGTACTCGGTGGCGTGGATCGACTGCCAGTCGACCGGCCGCCGGCTGGGCCGGTCGGTCCTGACCCGCGGGGACCACGCCCGACTCGAGGACCTGCCCGAGCGCCTCCGGCGGTCACCGGACCGGGCCCGGACATTCGTGCCCCGCACGCTCGCCCGGGTGCCGTTGACCCCACCCAACGGACTGCTCAATCCGCTCACCGTGGCGGCATTCAACGAGTTCTGGTTCCGTAAGGCCCCCCTTCACCAGGTGGCCAAGCCGCATCACATGACCGGCTTCTTCCATCCCCTCGACGGTGTCGGTGAGTGGAACCGGCTCTACGGCAGCAACGGGTTCCTCCAGTACCAGTTCGTGGTCCCCGACGAGCACGGGGAAACCGTGCGCCGGGTGATCGAGCGGCTGACCGAGGTGAAACTGGCCTCGTTCCTGGCCGTGCTCAAGCGCTTCGGCCCCGACGACCCCGGCCCGCTCTCCTTCCCCATGCCCGGCTGGACGCTGGCCCTCGATCTCCCGGTGGGCCACCACGACCTGGACCAGCTGCTCGATGCGCTCGACCAGAAGGTGATGGAGGCCGGCGGCCGGGTGTACCTGGCCAAGGACTCGCGCCTGGCTCCGGCCGCGTTCCGCACCATGTACCCGCGGGTCGACGAGTGGCTCGCCGTGCGGAACCGGGTCGATCCCCTCGGGGTGCTCCGATCCGACCTCGGGCGGCGGCTCGGACTGTGCTCCGACCGCCTGCCGCCCGCGACCGGTCGGCGCACCAGGCGGACGAGGAGGACAACGGCCGCTCCGGAGAAGGCCGCACCAGTGCGCGGCGGCGCGGCATCCCCCGGCGCCAGAGGGACCGCCGCAACCCGCAGCGCCCGCAGCGCCCGCACCGATCCCTCACCAGAACGGACAGGAACATGATCGACGCCATCGGACGACCCCAGTCAGTGCTCGTGCTCGGAGGCGCTTCCGAGATCGCCCAGGCCATTGTGGCCAAGCTGGTCCCGGCCCGATGCCGGACCGTGGTGCTGGCCGGGCGGGAGAGCGCACGGCTGGCCGAGGCGGCCGAGGCGGCCAGGGCTGCCGGAGCCGACGTGGTCGAGACGGTGGCGTTCGACACCACGGACGTCGACCACCACCTCGCCTTCGTCGACCAGGTCTTCGATCGGTTCGGGGACTTCGACGTGGTCATCGCCGCAGCGGGCATCCTCGGCACCCAGGGCATCCTCGAACGCGACCCGGTGGCGACGGCCTCGTTGCTCACCGCCAACTTCACCGGGTTGGCCGCCGCGCTGGTGGCGGTGGCCGGGCGCCTGCGCCAGCAGGGACACGGTCGGCTGGTCGTGCTGTCCTCGGTGGCCGGCATCCGTGCCCGCAAGGCCAACTTCGTCTACGGATCCTCCAAGGCGGGGCTGGACGCATTCGCTCAGGGCCTCGGCGACTCGCTGGAGGGCACCGGGGTCGGTGTGACGGTCGTGCGCCCCGGGTTCGTGGTCGGGCGGATGACCGAGGGCATGGCGCCGGCGCCGTTCTCGACCACCCCGGACGCCGTGGCCGACGCCGTGGTCAAGAGCATCGAATCGAACGCCGGCGTGGTCTACGTGCCTTCCGTCCTCCGTTGGGTCTTCGCCCTGATGCGCCTGCTCCCCCGGGTCGTCTGGCGGCGCATGCCCGGCTGATCAGCGGGGCGGCACGGGCTACACCGTGAGGGTGGCGGCGTAGTCGGGCACGTAGGTGTAGAGGTCGCGCGAAGGGCGCTGGTAGGTGTCGTCCTTGACCCGCTTGGGCAGTTTGAGCCGCGTCAGGTCGACCGCCTGGTAGGGCACCTGGCCCAGCAGGTGGGCGATGCAGTTGATGCGGGCGTCCCGCTTGTCCTCGGCGTCCACCACGAACCACGGCGACTCGGGGGTGTCGGTGTGGAGGAACATGGCGTCCTTCGCCCTCGAGTAGTCCGACCAGCGCTGCCTGGCCTCGAGGTCGATCGGGCTCATCTTCCAGCGCCGCAGGGGATCGTGCAGGCGGCTCTGGAACCGGCGCTCCTGCTCGTCGTCGCTCACCGAGAACCAGTACTTGACGAGGATGATCCCGTCGTCGATCAACTGGTGCTCGAAGACCGGGCACTGCTGGAGGAACCGGTGGTACTGATCGGAGGTGCAGTAACCCATCACGTGCTCGACCCCGGCCCGGTTGTACCAACTGCGATCGAACAGGGTCAGCTCGCCCGCGGACGGGAGATGGCTCACGTACCGCTGGAAGTACCACTGGGTCTGTTCGCGCTCGGTGGGTGACGGCAACGCCACGATGCGGCAGGCCCTCGGGCTCAGGTACTCGGCGATCCTCTTGATGACCCCGCCCTTGCCGGCTGCGTCACGGCCCTCGAAGACGACCACCACTCGGGCTCCGGTCTCGCGGATCCACTCGGTCATGGTGGTCAACTCGGCCTGGAGTGCCAGCAGCTCCTCTTCGTAGCGCTGCCTCGGCATCCGGTGACCCATCGATTCCTCCCCTCGACCCGACTCAGCCCACCTTAGATCGGGACGTCGCCGTCGAGGTGGTGCGGACCGACTCGGTGATGAAGTCACGCGCCGACGGCGAGAAGTAGCGAGACGGGGAGTTCACCTCGTCGTAGGTGAGCTTGGTTCCGTCGGCCCCCGAGGCGGGCTGGCCCGCCGGCGGGTCGAAGCTGAAGAAGTTGACCCAGGACGTGTTGATGTCCATCTCCATGGCCCGCACCGCGCCGGCCCGGGCCAGCACGTCGGCCAGGTCCACGATGGACAGCCCCGACCCGCCGGCGAACACCAGCGCGCCGGCGGCGGTGATGCCGAGCCCCGAGCGCCACACCTGCACCTGGCCACCGAGCGTGGCGCCCCACCTGCTGTGGTCGTTGGCGTCGAGCCCGGATACGGGTTGGCCGTTGTCGACGATGAGGTCCAGATTCTGGCGGACGGCCATCACCGAAGGGGACATGGTGACTTCGCTGCCCCAGGCCCCGATGTGCGGTGTCCCGTTCTTGTCGATCACCAGGGAGGCGGACCCCGCCTGCAGCGGGTACCCGGCCGAGGTCACGCCGTCGAGGTAGAAGCCACCGTTGGAGTCCTGCATGCGGAACCCCGAGTTGAAGGCGGCGTCCAGGGTGTCGAGCGCGGTACCGGCGATGGGGGGGCTGTTGGACCACGCCGGCCCGGGGGACGGGATCATGGATCCGGCATACAGCGTGGTGGAGAGCAGCTTGGTGTCCATCCAGGCGACGCCGGTGACCAGGCTGGTGTTGACCGCGTTGGGACGCAGGTAGGCCGCGTACATGGCGGGGATCCCGGCCACGGTGCGGCCGATCGGATGCCACTGCCCCTCACCGGGGGTGGGGTCCGAGACGAAGGGGGTGACGGCCGCCGGGACCGGAAGGTGGGCGGGCCCCGCGGCGACCGTCGTGCTCGTGCCCTGTGTCGGGGCCGGAATGGCACCGGCTGCCGGCTTCCCGCCCTTGGGCGGAGCGTGCCAGGTGTACCAGGTGTTCTCCGCCCAGGTGACCAGGCCGCCACCGCCATGGTCGCGGACCCACTCGGTGAGCCGTGCCCCCACGGTGTTGCCCATCGCCTGATCGGTGGCTGCCGACCCGGCCGAGAGCCACACCGGCGTCAGCAGCAGCAGGACGACCAGGGCCACCGTCGATTTCGGGTGACGCCCGAATACCGTCCTCCGACGGCGGACTTTCTCGCGGAAGCGCTCCCTGCGCTCCCTCCGGGTCGGGCGGGGCAGGGGGCGGGCGCGGCGGGCTGCCCCTGCCGCCCGGTCGGTGGGTGTGGTGGTGATCAGGGGGATGCCGGTGACGGGTCGAGCCGACCCCCCCACCGGGATGCCGTCCTCGGTGGCGGTGGCCGGAGCGACGTGCTCCCTGACCACCCCGGAACCCGGCGCAGGTGTCAGGCCGTCCTGATCGAAAACGATGTTGCCTCCCAAGGCGCTCTCCGAACCTCTTTCTACTCGCTGTACTTCGCCCGCACGCACCACAGGGCCGACTTGGTCCGCTGGGATGGCCATCACGGCGGGCGGGGGGAGCCGTGCACACGTTCCCGGCCCCCACCACCAGTAACCCAGGTGGGGCTGACAGCTTCATGAACAGCGGGAGCGTCGGGTGAAGAGCCCCCGGCCGGCCACCAGCTTCCCACGGGCCAGCACACGAGTGTGGGCACCGCCGCGCCGTTGCGGCGGGCCAGGCCGTGCTCCGGCACGGCCCGGTACGCCCCCGGACCGTTGCGGCAGGTCAGGCCCGCTTGAGCGGAGCCATGCGGAGCAGCAGCTTCTTGCGCCCGACCGTCCCGAACCGGACAACCGCTTCGGCATCCTCGCCGGCGCCTCCGGTCTCGAGCACGGTCCCCTCACCCCACTGGCCGTGGACCACCCGGTCCCCGACCGCCAGCCCGAGGAGTTCGGCACCACTGGAGGCCGGGGGCCGTCGGCGTCGACCGGTGCCATCGAATCCGCCGTCCGGCAGCGACACCCCACGACCGAAGACGCTCCGCCCGGGTGTCCCCCCGTCGTCCGGTGACGGGTTACGGCCCCCCGACGACAGGGAGCGCCCACGGGCCGAAGGTCCGAACCCCGTCGTACCGGTATCGGCGCCCACATCCCGCACGAGCTCGCCCGGGATCTCGTTGAGGAACCGGCTCGGAATGTTGCTACTGGTGCTCCCCCAGAGCATGCGGCTCCAGGCATGGGAGACATAGAGATGCCGCTCGGCCCGGGTGATGCCCACATAGCAGAGCCGCCGCTCCTCCTCGAGCTCCACCGGATCGCCCAGGGAGCGCAGGTGGGGGAAGATCCCGTCCTCCATGCCGACCAGGAACACCGCGGGGAACTCGAGGCCCTTGGCGATGTGCATGGTCATCAGGGAGACCTTGGTCCCGTCGCCGTCGAGCTGATCCGAGTCGGCAACCAGGGCCGCGGCCTCCAGGAACTCGGCCAGCGTGCGGTACTCCGCAGCCACGCCGACCAGTTCGTCCACGTTCTCGACCCGACCGAGCGCCTCGATGGTCCCCTCCGACAGCAGCTCGCTCCGGTAGCCGGTCCGCTCGACGATGGCGGTCACCAGCTCTCCGGGTCCCAGTGCCCCCCCGTCGCCGCCGGTGGGTCCGTCGGTGGGTACGGCGGGACCGCCCCACGGCCCCGCCCGGTCCAGACCGTCGGGGGCGATGGCGTCGCCGTTCTCGTCGACCAGCGGTGGAACGGCCATCTGCGCCCGCAGGTCGTCGAGCAGCGCCGAGAGATCGATGAGGGCCTTGCCGGCCTTGCCACCCACCCCGGCGTCATCGGCGTGGGCCACGGCCTCCCCTAACGACAGGCCCCGGCCGCCCGCCCAGCCGGCCAGCTTGGCCACCGAGGTGTCCCCCACCCCACGCTTGGGAACGTTGACGATGCGGCGCCAGCTGACCTCGTCGTCCGGGTTGACCAGGACGCGGAGGTAGGCCAGGACGTCCTTCACCTCGCGGCGATCGTAGAACTTGGTGCCGCCCACCACCTTGTAGGGCACCTCGGCCCGGACCATGGCCTCCTCGAGGGCGCGGCTCTGGGCGTTGGTCCGATAGAAGACGGCCACATCGCCCCAGTGGAGGCCCTGGTCGCCGCGCAGCCGGACGATCTCGTGGGCGACCCACTCCGCCTCGTCATGCTCGTCCTCCGCCCGGTAGCGGGTGATCCGCTCGCCCTCCCCACGATCGGTCCACAGCGTCTTCGGCTTGCGGGAGACGTTGTTGGTGATCACGGCGTTGGCTGCGTCGAGGATGGTCTGGGTGGAGCGGAAGTTCTGGTCCAGGGTGATAGCGGTGGCGTCGGGGAACGCCTTCTCGAAGTCGAGGATGTTGGAGATGTCCGCACCGCGGAACCGGTAGACCGACTGGTCACTGTCCCCCACCACGACGATGTTCCGGTGCTCGCCGGCCAGCAGGACGGCCAGCGCGTTCTGGACGGGGTTGGTGTCCTGGTACTCGTCGATCAGGAGGTGGGTGAACCGGTTCCGGTAGTGCTCGAGGACGTCGGGGTGCTCGCGGAACAGGCGCACCGTGTTGAGGAGCAGGTCATCGAAGTCCATGGCGTTGGCCGACAGCATCCTCTGCTGGTACAGGTCGAACACGTCGGCCACCCGCCGGTCGAAGATGGTGACGGCTGCGGCCCGGTACTCGGCCGGGCCCTGTTGTCGTGACTTGGCCTGGCTGATCTGGCCCAGGATCGAACGGGGGGAGAGCTTCTTCGTGTCGATGTCGAGCTCGCGGCAGACGATCTCGATGAGCCGGCGCGAGTCGGCGTCGTCGTAGATGGTGAACGAGCCCTTGTAGCCCAGGCGATCGCCGTGGGCCCGAAGGATGCGCACGCAGGCGGAGTGGAAGGTGGACACCCACATGCGCCCGGCGCGGGGTCCGACCAGATCGGCCACGCGCCGGCGCATCTCGTCTGCCGCCTTGTTGGTGAAGGTGATGGCCAGGATCTGCCAGGGTGCGGCGTCACCGGAGGCAATCAGGTGGGCGATGCGCCGGGTCAGTACCCGGGTCTTGCCCGAACCGGCCCCGGCCACGATCAGCAGGGGGCCGCCCCGGTGTACCACGGACGCCCGCTGGGGGCCGGTGAGTCCCTCCACCAGGTCCTCCCTGCCGGCCGGATGCGTCTGCCCGGGGGTCCCACCCGAGCCCAGGCGGAGCCCGCCGCTGTCGTCAGGGAGCCGGTCGGCGCTCCCTCCCCACGAGGTCATTCCCACTCGATGGTTCCGGGCGGCTTGGAGGTGATGTCCAGAGCCACCCGGTTGACACCCTCCACCTCGTTGATGATGCGGGAGGAGAGGCGTTCCAGCAGGTCGTAGGGCAGGCGGGCCCAATCGGCCGTCATGGCGTCGTCGCTGGAGACGGCGCGGATGACGATGGGGTACGCGTAGGTCCGCCCGTCGCCCATCACCCCCACCGTGCGAACGGCCGGGAGGACGGCGAAACTCTGCCACAGGTCACGATAGAGGCCGGCACGGCGCACCTCCTCGACGACGATGGCATCGGCGGCCCGGAGGATCTCGGCCCGCTCCGACGTCACCTCTCCGACGATGCGCACGGCCAGGCCGGGACCGGGGAAGGGCTGTCGCCACACGATCTCGTGGGGAAGCCCCAGCTCCTCCCCGACCGCCCGGACCTCGTCCTTGAACAGCAGGCGCAGCGGCTCGACCAGGTCGAAAGCCAGGTCCTCGGGCAGCCCGCCGACGTTGTGGTGGGACTTGATGGTGGCCGCAGAGCCCGAGCCCGACTCGATGACGTCCGGGTAGAGGGTGCCCTGCACCAGGTAGCCTGCCGCCTCCTCGACGGTGCCGCCGACTCCGTCCTCGCCGGCCGGGCTGAACTTCTCGATGACCAGGTCGCGGGCGACCTCCTCGAAGATGCGGATGAACAGCTCACCGATTACCTTGCGCTTCGTCTCCGGATCGGTGACCCCGGACAGTGCCTCGAAGAACCGGTCGGCCGCCTTCACGTGGACCAGGTCGATGTGGAACTGCCGGCGGAACGTCTCCTCGACCTGTTCGCTCTCGTTGGCCCGCATCAGGCCGGTGTCGACGTAGACACAGGTGAGCTGGTCGCCGATGGCCTTGTGGACCAGGGCTGCCGCAACCGCCGAGTCCACGCCGCCGGACAGTGCGCACAGCACGGGCGACGACCCGACCTGGGCGCGGACCGCCTGCACCTGCGATTCGATGATCGAGGTGTGGGTCCACGACGGTGGGCAGTGGCACACGTCGTAGAGGAACCGTTCGAGCAGATCGCGACCCCGCTCGGTGTGCACCACCTCGGGGTGGAACTGCACCCCGTAGATGGCACGCTCGCCGTCATGGAGTGCGGCCACCGGCGCGTCGGGGCTCGACGCGGTGGCCACGAAGCCGTCGGGCACCCTGGTGATGGCGTCGCCGTGGCTCATCCAGACCTCGGCGTCCTCCGGCCAGTCGACGAACAGGGGTGAGCGGCCGGTCAGCGTCAGCGGCGTACGGCCGTACTCTCCCCTCCCGGTGCGGGACACCTCGCCCCCGAGCTGCTGGGTCAGCAATTGGGCGCCGTAGCAGATCCCCAGAATGGGGACGCCGGTGTCGTAGATGGCCGGATCGATGGTCGGGGCCGGCGTCTCGTTGACCGACTTGGGGCCCCCCGAGAGGATGATGCCAGAAGGATGGCGGGCCATCAGCTCCGACGCGTCGGCAGAGTGGGGGACGATCTCCGAGTAGACGTGGGCCTCGCGCACGCGGCGGGCGATCAGCTGCGCGTACTGGGCACCGAAGTCGACGACCAGTACCGGTCCCTCACCGGGCTCGCCGGCATCCGTGGTGTCCGGGTTCAATGGCCCATGCCGACGCCCTGCGAGCGCTGCAGGTCCTTGCCCTCGGTCTGCAGGGCCGGTGCCACCATGACCTCGGCCTTCTGGAACTCCTTGACCGTCTGGTATCCGCACGTGGCCATGGCCGTGCGCAGCGCCCCGAACAGGTTCATCCGGCCGTCGTTCTCGTGGGCGGGCCCGAGGAGGATCTCCTGGAGCGTGCCCCTGGTGGTGGTCTGGACCCGGGCGCCGCGGGGCAGAGTGGGATGGAACGTGGCCATGCCCCAGTGGTAACCACGGGCCGGCGCCTCCACCGCGGAGGAGAGCGGCGAGCCCAGCATGACCGCGTCCGCACCGCAGGCCACCGCCTTGGCCACGTCCCCACCCTTGGACATGCCGCCATCGGCGATCACATGGCAGTAGACGCCGGTCTCGTCGAGGTGCTGCATGCGGGCGCCGGCCACATCGGCGATGGCCGTGGCCTGGGGAACCCCGATCCCCAGCACTCCCCGGGTCGTGCAGGCGTTACCCGGCCCGACCCCTACGAGCACGCCCACCGCGCCGGTGCGCATCAGGTGGAGGCCCGCCTGGTAGGAGGCGCAGCCGCCGACGATCACCGGGATCTCGAACTCGCGGATGAAGCGCTTGAGGTTGAGCGGCTCGGCCGTCTTCGACACGTGCTCGGCGGAGACCACCGTCCCCTGGATGACCAGCAGGTCCAACTCGGCGGCCAGGACGGCCGGGGCGAAGGTCTCCGTCTTCTGTGGCGTCACCGAGGCAGCGGTGGTGATGCCCGCCGCCTTCATCTCCTTGATGCGCTCGGTCACCAGCTCCAACCTGACCGGCTCGGCGTACATCTGCTGCATCCGGGCCGTGGCCTTCTCCGCCGGGAGCTCCCGGATCTCGTCGAACAGCGGGGTCGGATCCTCGTAGCGGGTCCACAGTCCTTCGAGGTTGAGGACCGCCAGGCCGCCGAGACGGCCGATCTCGATGGCGGTGGACGGGCTCACCACCCCGTCCATGGCTGACGCCATCAAGGGGAGCTCGAAGCGGTAGGCGTCGATCTCCCAACTGATGTCGACATCCTCGGGATCGCGGGTGCGGCGGCTCGGGACGATGGCGATGTCGTCGAACCCATAGGCCCTCCGGCCCGACTTGAAGATGCCAATCTCTAGCTCAGCCACGTGAATGTCCTCCGGACGATGATCTCAGTTCTCCGAACCTCCCATCGATGGCAGCCCCGAACACCGCGTCCACCGACTGCCCCCACGATACCGCCTGGGCACCCCTTGCCGACTACCGCCCGCCGGCGATCGGAACAGCGTCCGGGGCGTCCGCCGCCGGGAGCGCCCACCGGCCCTCAGGGAGACCGCAACGAGGTGGGGACGCGCACTTCGAGCACCAGGCAGAGCAGCTCCACCAGCGTGCGGGCCGTGGCCCCCCACACCGTCTCGCCGGCCACCTCGAAGAACCATACGGGGAACTCCCCTTCGGGCAGGTCCGAGAGAAGTCGGCGACCTGGTACCGACCACCACTCCTCGTGGAAGGCGTGCTCCGCCACCAACTCGGAGAGGGCGACGTCGAAGACCCGGTCCACCTCGTCGGGGTTGGCCACCAGCGAGGGGCGCCCCTCCAGGGTGGCCACCACCGGCGTCATCACCGTGTTCGACGACACCGTGGGCATGGCGGTGAGGGCGGCGACCACGGTGACCAGCCCGGGATCGAGCCCGACCTCCTCGTGGGCCTCACGGAGCGCACCCTCGGCCACCTTCTCACCGGGGTCGAGGCGACCACCGGGAAACGCCACCTCTCCCTGGTGGGACCGGAGCCGGTCCGACCGGACGGTGAGGATCACCCGGGTCTCGCCATCCTGCTCGAACAAGGGGACCAGCACCGCGGCGGGCCGGCCGTCGACGGTCTCGCCGGACAGGGAGCGCCATGGCTCGCGTGACCCGCTCTGGCCCCGGTCGGCCCGGTCGGCGGCGAGGGCGCCCGTCACCCGCTCGAGGGTGATGCCGCGCCGTCCCTCCACCGGCAGGTCTGCCCACGGGGCGGGCTGGCCGGTGCGACTGAGTGGCGGCCGCGGGATGGCCTTCCTGGCGGCGGGAACCGGTGTATCCGAGGTGTTCATGGAGGAGATCAGACTAGGGCGGGCAGCGGCCCCACCCGCCGGTGCGGACCGTTCGCTAGCCTTCCCCGGTACACAGTCGGCGTCGGGCCGGAACAGGCACGGCCGGCGGCGAGGTGAAGCAGTACACCAAGCTGGTCGAGGACAGCCGCCGCCACGCCCTCGACCGGATGATCGAGAACGCCCGGATCCAAGGGGCCAATGCCATCGTCTCCATGCGGTTCGACTCCTCGGACGTCGGCCAGTCGCTGACCGAGATCGTCGCCTACGGCTCCACGGTGGTCGTCGGGCCGCGCCGCTGATGGCCGGAGGTATCCGGTTTGATCGGCGATGCTCGCGGTGATCCTCATCGCGCTCCTCGGCATCGCCGTGGTGGTGATCGTCGTGATCAGCCTCTTCGTCAAGCGCCACGGCGAGTCATCCGACCCGCAGGCGGGCTGGACGCCGACCGACGAGGTGTTCAAGGACCCGGGCACCGGCCGCACCATGCGGGTGTGGGTCGATGCAGCGGGCGACCGCCACTACGTCCCCGAAGCAGGTCGCTGACCGACCGTCCCCGGGACGACAGACCGGCCGGGCCCGAGGGCCCGGCCGATGCAGACGTCCACTTTCCAATTGCGCCAGGGCGGCGCCTCCGGCTCGAGAACGAGCCGGAGCGGATCTACATCATCCCGCCCATGCCGCCCATGCCGCCCATGCCGCCGCCCATGGCGGCAGCGGCCGCAGCAGCAGCAGCGGGATCGGCCTTTTCGGGCTTGTCGGCCACCAGCGCCTCGGTGGTCAACAGCAGCCCGGCGATCGACGCCGCATTCTGGAGTGCGGAGCGGGTGACCTTGGCCGGGTCGATGACGCCCGCCTTGACCAGGTCCTCGAGCTCTCCGGTGTCGGCGTTGAGGCCAACGGTGCCCTTCTTGGCCTCGACTTCACGAACGAAGACGGTGCCCTCGAGGCCGGCGTTGTTGGCGATGGCCTCGAGCGGGGAGGCCAGGGCCTTCAGCACGATCGACGCTCCGGTGGCCTCGTCCCCGGTGAGGGAGTCGACCACGGACTGCACGGCGGCGCGCGACCGCACCAGTGCGGTCCCACCACCAGCCACGATGCCCTCTTCGACAGCGGCCCGGGTGGCGGAGAGCGCATCCTCGATGCGGTGCTTCTTCTCCTTGAGCTCCACCTCGGTGGCAGCCCCGACCTTGACCACGGCCACACCGCCGGCCAGCTTGGCCAGGCGCTCCTGCAGCTTCTCGCGGTCCCAGTCGGAGTCGGTGTCGTCGATCTCGCGCTTGATCTGCGCGATCCGGCCCTTGACGTCCCCCTCGGCCCCACCACCCTCGACGATGGTGGTGTTGTCCTTGGTCACGATGACCCGACGGGCCTTGCCCAGCAGGTCGACGGTGGTCGTGTCGAGCTTCAGTCCGATCTCCTCGGAGATCACCTGGGCGCCGGTGAGGACGGCCATGTCCTGCAGCATCGATTTGCGGCGCTCACCGAAGCCGGGAGCCTTGACGGCAACCGAGGTGAACGTGCCGCGGATCTTGTTGACCACCAGGGTGGCCAGGGCCTCGCCCTCCACGTCCTCGGCCACGATGAGCAGTGGCTTGCCGGTCTGCATGACCTTCTCGAGGACGGGAACGAGATCGTGGACCGCGCTGACCTTCTGATTGACGAAGAGGATCACCGGATCGTCGAGGACGGCCTCCTGGCGCTCGGCGTCGGTCACGAAGTACGGGGAGAGGTAGCCCTTGTCGAACTGCATGCCCTCGGTGAACTCGAGGTCGATGCCGAACGTGTTGGACTCCTCGACGGTGACGGTCCCGTCCTTGCCGACCCGGTCGATGGCGTCGGCGAGCACCTCGCCGATGGCGTTGTCGGCCGCCGAGATCGAGGCGACCTGTGCGATCTCGGTCTTGGAGTCGATCTCCTTGGCCTGCTCCTTGATGGAGGCGACCGCGGCGGTCACCGCCTTGTCGATGCCCTTGCGCAGCCCGAGGGGGTTCGCGCCGGCGGCGACATTGCGGAGCCCCTGGCGGATGAGGGCCTGGGCCAGGACGGTGGCCGTGGTGGTGCCGTCACCGGCGACGTCGTTGGTCTTGGTGGCGACCTCCTTGACCAGCTGGGCGCCCATGTTCTCGAAGACGTCCTCCAGCTCCACCTCACGGGCGATGGAGACGCCGTCGTTGGTGATGGTGGGGGCACCGAACTTCTTCTCGATCACCACGTTGCGGCCCTTGGGCCCGAGGGTCACCTTGACCACTTCGGCCAGCTTGTTGACGCCCGCCTCGAGGCCGCGGCGGGCGGCCTCGTCGAACTTGAGGATCTTGGGCATTACTTGGTCACCTTGGCCAGGACGTCACGACTGGAGAGGATCAGCAGATCCTCGCCGTCGGCGCTGATCTCGGTCCCTCCGTACTTGGAGTAGACGACGATGTCGCCGACGGCGATGTCGAGCGGTACCAGTTCTCCGGTGGACTCGGCGCGGCGGCCGGGCCCGACGGCCAGGACTTCTCCCTGCTGGGGCTTCTCCTTGGCGGTGTCGGGGATGACCAGGCCGGAAGCGGTGGTCTCCTCGGATTCGCCGGGGCGGACGACGATGCGGTCGTCAAGGGGGTGCAGACTCATGTGATCGGGCCTCCTGTGGCACGCGTTAGCAGTCGAGAGTTGAGAGTGCCAACATACCCGCCCGAGCGGCGTTTGGCAACCGGCAAGCGAGAGTGCCAGCAGCGACCCCCGGGCCGCGGGCCCTGCGTCAGCCGGCGGCCACCAGGCGGAGATTGGGGTCGGCGCCGAGCGTCAGGGGGCTCGCCCCCCCGTGCTGCAGCCGCCACCACCCGGCCGCCGCCACCATGGCCGCGTTGTCGGTGCACATGGCGCGGCTGGGGAGGAACGCACCGATCCCCTCCTCCTCGCAGGCCTCCACGATCCGGCGGCGGAGCAACGAGTTGGCCGCCACCCCACCGGCCAGGCAGAGGGCCGTGGCCCCTACGTCGGCCGCCGCCCGACGCGCCCTGGCCACCAGGACGTCCACCACCGCCAGACGGAACGACGCCGCCACGTCGGCGGTGGCGGCATCGGGGTGCATCCTCACCTTGTTGACCACCGAGGTCTTCAACCCGCTGAAGGAGAAGTCGTAGCCGTGACCGGGCAGTGACCTCGGGAAGGCGAAGGCGCGGGGGTCCCCCTCCTCTGCGATCCGGTCGATGGCCGGACCCCCCGGGTACCCGAGACCGAGGAACCGGGCCACCTTGTCGAACGCTTCGCCGGCGGCGTCGTCGATGGTCGCGCCCATCAGCCGGTAGCGGCCCGGTTCGGTGACCTCGACCAGCAGGGTGTGGCCCCCCGAGACCAGCAGCACCACCAGGGGCCACCCCAGGTCGGGCTGCTCCAGCAGCGAGGCGAAGAGGTGGGCCTCGAGGTGATTGACCCCGACCAGCGGGACCCCCCAGGCCAGCGAGAGCGCCTTGGCCTCCGCCACGCCGACCAGCAGGGAGCCGATGAGGCCCGGCCCGTAGGTGACGGCCACCGCGTCGATACCCTCCCCCGACACAGAGGTCCCGGCCTGCGCCAGCGCGTCGGCCAGCACCGGGGTCAGCAGCTCGAGGTGGGCCCGGCCGGCCAGCTCGGGGACCACACCGCCGTAGCGGGCGTGGAGGTCGATCTGGCTGCTCACCACCGAGGAGACGATGACCGTCCCGTCGTCGACCACCGAGGCCGCCGTCTCGTCGCACGAGGTCTCGATCCCGAGGACCCGGTGGACGGGCGCCGCGGAGGTGGACGCCGGGGGGATGGGCACAGCTGTCGACACTACCGAATCCGGGGCCCGACGCCGGCCGGCGGTCACCGCCGGCTGATGACCTCCAGGTCGGGAGGGAGCGAGCGCTCGACGGCGGCGAGCCGTTGCGCGTACTGGTCCGAATCGATGTCGCGCGCCCACATGATCAACGCGTCACCGCCCTCGGGGTAGTAGTTCGGCCGGACACCCACCGGGGCCAGCCCGAAGCGTGCGTACAGTGCCAGGGCCGGCTCGTTCCCTACCCGCACCTCTAGGGTCAGGTGGCGGGCCCCGTGGGCCAGGGCGGTGCGGGCCAGGTCCAACAGGAGCACCGTACCCAGGCGTCGGCCGTGCCACGCCGGGTCGACGGCGATGTTGTTCACGTGGGTCTCGTCGTCGATGAACATCTGGCCGGCGAACCCCACGATGCGGCGGCCGATCCAGGCGGCACGATAGGCCCGGGACATCCGCTGGGCGAGCTCGTCCGCGAACAACCGGCGGGACCACGGCTCGGGGAACACCGCTTCCTCGATGGGGAGCACCATCGAGAGGTCCTTGGCCCGCATCGGGGCCACGATCACCTGGTGCGGCCGGTCCGGCGCACCGGGTCCGACCATCACGTCCGCCGGTGGCCCGGCTCGCCCGCGCCCGGCACACGCGGCGCCCGCTGCTCCCAGTTGATGCGGGCATCGGCGTGGCGGCGGTAGTCGGGCACCAGGTCCCCGGGGGGCGGCGCCTCCGCTCCGAGCGCCAGGCGCTCGAGCGCCAGGCGGCCCAGGGCCAGCGGTGGTGGGGCGGAGAGCTCGGCGGCCAGGTCGAGGTCGAGCGAGGGATGCACGGACAGCAGCTGGCGGTAGCGGACGGCGCCGTCCCCCACCACCACCACCGGGCCGGCCTCGGCGGCGATACCGACGAGCCAGTCGACCAGCGTTGCGGCGTCGATCGGCTCCAACCGGTCGTCCCGGACCGACGCCGGGTCGATCGGTCCGGAATCCGCCGGCCACCGATCGAAGCGGAATGCGGCGGCGAACACCTCGCCGCGCCGGGCGTCCACCACCGACACCACCCGCCGGGCAGGCTCGGAGCCGCGTCGCCCGTTGGCCGCTGCCGCCAGCACGTCGAGGCTGCTGACCCCGAGGACGCCGAGACCGAGGGCCTGACCCAGCGCTTTGGCCGTCGCCACCCCGACCCGGAGGCCGGTGAACAGGCCGGGGCCTCTGTCGACGGCAAGGGCGTCGATGTCCCCGATGGTGCACCCCGACACGGCGCAGACCTCGGCGATGGCCGGCGCCAGCAGCTCGGCGTGCGCCCGGCCCCCGAGGTGGACCCGCTCCGCCTCCCCGGCGTCGTCGCGGATGAGGGCGACGCCCACCATGTCGGTGGCCGATTCGATGGCCAGCAGCGTCACCGGGGCACCCGCTCCGTCACCCGTCCACCAGCCACTGCCCCAGTGCCGTCCGCAGTGCCGTCCAGCGCTCGGACCACGAGCCCTCCGGTGACGTGAACGTGATCACCCGGTGGTCGTCGTCGTCGGCCACGGCCAGGCGCACCGAGAGCGACCCCCGACCGAGGACGGACTCGGCGACGTCCCCCCACTCCACCAGGGCCACCCCCTCGTCCTCGACCTGTTCGCCCAGCCCCAGGTCGGCGATCTCCTGCAGGTTGCCGAGGCGGTAGACGTCGGCGTGCAGGAGCGTGCGCACCCCGCCCTGCGGCGGCCCGGCCGACCGGGGCCCGACCGGGTACTGGCGCACCAGGGTGAAGGTGGGACTGGTCATCGGCTCGGTGATGCCCAGGCCGGCGCCGAACCCCTGTGCGAAGGTGGTCTTCCCCGCACCGAGGTCCCCTGCCAGCAGCAGGACGTCCCCGGAGGCGCACAGCGGGGCCAGGGCCCGGGCCAGCGCACGGGTCTGCTCGGCGCTGTTTGTCACAGCCACCAGTCGGAGGGTCACGGGCAGAGGCGTCATCCCCACCCCACCAACTGCTTGGCCCGGATCAGGTCGGCCCGCATCTCGGCCACGACCACGCCTCCCGAGCGGAGGGCGGCGGCCGGATGGTAGGTGGGCACCAGGTGCCAGTCGCCCACCGGGTAGGACCTGCCCCGGACCTTGGTGATCCCGAGGTCGGTCCCGAGCAACAGCCGGGTGGAGAAGTTCCCCAGGGTCACCACCACCTTGGGGCGGATGAGCCGGAGCTGGGCCTCGAGGTAGGGCCGGCAGGCGGCGATCTCGTCGGCCTTCGGGTCGCGGTTGTCGGGAGGCCGGCACTTGACCACGTTGGCGATGTAGCAACGGTCCCGTCCGACGCCGAGCTCCTCGTGCAACAGGCGGTCGAGCAGCTTGCCCGAGCGGCCCACGAACGGCTCGCCCCGGAGGTCCTCGTCGCGGCCGGGCGCCTCGCCGACGAACATCAGGTCGGCCTCGGGGTCGCCGACGCCGAACACCACCTGGTTCCGGTGGGCGGCCAACGGGCAGCGCGTGCATCCGGCCGCCTCCCGGGCGAGGTCGGCCAATTCGGTGCCCGGTGCCACGGCCGCATGGTACTGCCCGGCACGCGGGAGAGGCCGCGGCCGTGCGCCGGCGCCCCCGGGCACGGGGAGCGGCCTCAGCTCGGGCGATCGGCCCTTCCTGCCCCTGCGCCCCCCACCAGGCGCGGCACCCGGGGCCCGATGTCGCACAACACCTCGTAGCTGATGGTGCCGAGCAGCTCCGCCCACTCGTCCGCCGTGATCTCCTCGGAACCCTGGCGGCCGAGCAGGACCACCTCGTCGCCGACCTCTACCGGCGAAACCCCGACCGGACCGCAGTCCACCACGATCTGGTCCATGGTCACCACGCCGGCCAGGGGACGGCGGACTCCGCCGATCAGGACCTCCCCGCCCTCGTCGAATAGGCGGCGGGGCACGCCGTCGGCATAGCCGATCGGCGCGGTGGCCACCGTGGAGCGCTCCGCCAGCGGCCGCCGCCGGCCGTAGGAGAGCCGCTCGCCCGCGTCGAGGTCGCGGACGAAGGTGATCCGGGTGCGGAGGGAGAGCACCGGCTCGAGCCGCTGACCGCCGGTAGCGGCGGCGAGCTCCTCGGCGAGTGCCGGGGTGGGGGCCACCCCGTAGAGGGCGATGCCGCAACGGACCAGGTCCCGGCGTGCTGCGGCCACGGCGATGGTGCCCGCCGAGTTGGCCACGTGGTTCATCGGTGGTCGGAGCCCGACAGCAGCCAGGCGGTCGAGCGCGGACTCGAACCGCTCGAGCTGCAGCGCGGTGAACTCGCGGTCGGCCGGCCCCGCCCCGTCGGCCACCGCCAGATGGGTCCACACCGCACCCAGCAGGAGTGCCGGGTCGTCGGCGATCATCCGGGCCAGGGAGACCACGTCCGCCGGGTCGGCCCCGACACGGTGCATGCCGGTGTCCACCTTGAGATGGACCCCGACCGGGGGGGAGCCGACGGCCCCGACCACCGTGCCGAGCGCCCGGACACCGCTCCTCGTGTACACCGTCGGGACCAGCCGGCGGGCCACCGCCTCGGCAATCGCCTCGACCGGGGGCTCGGACAGCAGGAGGATCGGCGCCTCGATGCCGGCCTCCCGGAGGGCCACCCCCTCTTCCACCAGGGCGACGGCCAGCCAGGACGCGCCGCCGGCCAGGGCGGCCCGGGCCACCGGCAGGGCTCCGTGCCCGTAGCCGTCGGCCTTCACCACCGCGCACAGGGCGGCCGGGCCGGCCAGCCGGCAGAGGACCGAAGCGTTGTGCTCCACGGCATCGAGGTCGATGTCGGCCCACACCGGCCGCCACCGGTCAGCCACGTCGACCCTCCCATCCGCCCGGCGAAGGTCGGAGCCCCGACAGCACCAGGGCCACCAGGTCGGGGAGGTCACCGGCCACCAGGCCCTCGGCGGGTCCCCGAGCCCCGGCCCGGCCGTGGACGTGGGCGGCGAGGGCCGCCGCCTCGAGCGGAGCAACCCCTCGGGCGATCGTCGCCCCGATGAGGCCGGTCAGGACGTCACCGGTGCCCGCCGTGGCCAGAGCGGTGGTCCCGGCCATGCCCAGGAGCACCCGGCCGGCCGGGTCGGCCACCGCGGTGGTGGGGCCCTTGACCAGCGCCACGACGCCGGCCGCTCCGGCCAGTCGTCGTGCGGCGGCGATCCGGTCCTCGCCCGGGCGGTCGCCCATCAGCCGCCCGTACTCGCCGTCGTGCGGGGTCAGCACCACGGTCGACCGTGCGGCGACTGCGGAGGCACCGTCCACCCGCCCGAGGCCGAAGAGCCCGTCGGCGTCGACAACGACCGGCACCGGCGACTCGGCGACCAGGCGCCGCACCTCGCCGGCCGACGACGCACCACGCCCGAGACCCGGGCCGACCACCACTGCAGCGCACCGCGAGGCCACCTCGAGGGCGTCGGCCGACCAGCCCTCGGTGGGAAGCGACACCCCCACCGCCTCGCCGGCCGGGAGGTCCGAGAGGCTGCCACCGGGCACGCCGAGCCGGACCATCCCCGCTCCACCGCGATAGGCGGCGCGGGCACAAAGGGAGGCAGCCCCGACCATGCCGGGCGAACCGGCCACCACCAGCACGGCGGCCGACCACTTGTTGCCATCGTGGCGGCGCGGGGGCAGCAGGGTGGCCACGTCGCCGTCGTCCATCACGTCGATGGCGGACGGCCCCGGAGGCAGGCCGATGTCGGCCACCGACACCCGCCCGGCCAATCGGAGCCCGTCCCCCTGGACCAGGCCGGGCTTCAGCGCCACGAAGGTGACGGTGCGGGCGGCGGCGAGCGGCGACCCCGACACCTCGCCGGTGTCGCCCCGCACGCCCGAGGGGATGTCGACGGCCAGCACCGGGGTGGCCGGATCCACCCACGGGGTCCGGTACTCGCCCCGGAACCCGGTGCCGTAGGCCGCGTCGATCACCAGATCTGCCGTGCCGATGGCATCCGCGGTTCCCACCTCGACGATGCGGACCCTGGCGCCGCGCGCGGACAGCAGTCGGGCGGCATGCCTGCCGTCGGCACCGTTGTTCCCCCGGCCCGCGATCACGGCCACCCGACGCCCGTAGGTGCCGCCGAGCAGGTCGACGGCGGCCAGGGCCGTCGCCATCCCGGCCCGGCCCACCAGCACGTCGAGCGGCGTGGACGCCACGGCGGCGGCATCCACCGCGTTCATCTCGGAGACGGTGAGGACCGGTTGCATCGGACCCGACGCTACGGCCTCGACGGGCCGTCTGCGGAACCGACCGCTTCCCGAGACCCGACGGCGACGACCATGGCCACGGCCACGTGATCGGTGTGGGTCAAGGACAGATGCCACCGGCACACCCCGGCCCGACCGGCCAGGTCGGCCGCCGACGCGTGCAGCACCAGCGAAGGCGCCTCGAGGCCGTCCCGGATCACTTCCACCTCGTCGAAGCGGAATGCGCCGAGGCCGACGCCGAGGGCCTTCATGGTGGCCTCCTTGGCGGCAAAGCGGGTCGACAGCCGCGGGACGGGGTCGTGGGCGGCCCGGGCGTAGCGGCGCTCGCCTTCCGTGAACAGCCTGTCCACGAGGCGCGCCCGACGGGACAGCACCTGGCGGAACCGGTCGACGTCCACGGCGTCGACTCCCACGCCCACGAGCACCCCCGATGCCACCGCCGCGGACGCAAGCCGCTCTGCCGCCGCCTGGGCGAACCCGGCCACAGGCGCGGTACCGCCGTGGACCGTCACTCGACGGTGACCACCTTGGCCAGGTTGCGCGGGCGGTCGACGTCGTGGCCGTGGAGGCGGGCGAGCGAGTAGGCGAACAGCTGCAGGGGCACGACGTCGACGATCGGTGCGAACAGGTACTCGGTCTCGGGGACCCACAGGACGGCGTCCGCCTGGCGGGCGGTCTCCTGGTCCCCGTCGTTGGCCACCAGTACCACCGTGGCCCCGCGGCTCTTGACCTCGGCCACGTTCGCCATCATCTTCTCCCAGATCGGTGTGCGGGTGGCGACGCCGATGACCACCGTGCCCGGCTCCACCAGGGCGATGGGCCCGTGCTTCAACTCGCCGGCGGGGAATCCCTCGGCCCGGAGATAGGAGAGCTCTTTCAACTTGAGGGCACCCTCCAGCGCCACCGGGTACCCGACCTGGCGCCCGAGGAAGATGAACGACGGAGAGTCGCGGTAGGCCTCGGCCACCGCCTCCACGTCCGGGGCCCGTTCGAGCGCGGCCGAGACCTTTTCGGGCAGGACGCCCATCGCATCCAGCATCGATCGGGCATTCGCCGGCGAGAGGGTCTCCCTGGCCTGGGCCAGGTAGAGGGCGAGGATCTCGAGCGCGGTGATCTGGGCCAGGTGGGTCTTGGTGGCGGCCACGCCGATCTCCGGGCCGGCCCTCGTGTAGAGCACCGCGTCGCTCTCGCGGGCCATGGACGAGTCCACCACGTTGGAGATGACCAGTACCTTGGCGCCCAGTTTGCTGGCGGCGCGGACGGCCTGCAGGGTGTCGACCGTCTCGCCCGACTGGCTGACCCCGATCACCAGGGTGTGCTGATCGAGGACCGGGTCGCGGTAGCGGAACTCGCTGGCGATGTCGATCTCCACCGGGAGGCGGGCCCAGTGCTCGATGGCGTACTTGGCCATCAGGCCGGCGTGGTAGCTGCTGCCGCAGGCCACGATGAACACCTTGTTGATGGCCCGGAACTCCTCGTTGGTGATGCGCACCTCGTCGAGCACCAGCGTCCCGTCGGGGAGGACCCGGTCGAGCAGGGTGTCGGCCACCGCCCTCGGCTGCTCGTGCATCTCCTTGCTCATGTAGTCGGGGTAACCGTCCTTGCGGGCGGCGTCGAGGTCCCAGTCCACATGGAGCGGTGCCGGATCGACCTCGGTGCCGTCCAGGGCGGTCACCCGGACCGACCCGGGTCGCAGCTCGGCGATCTCATCGTCCTCGAGCACGAAGAAGTCGCGGGTGAGCCCGAGGATCGCCGGGATGTCCGAGGCCAGGAAGGCGGCGTCGTCGGCAACCCCCACCAGCAGCGGCGAGACCCGCCGGGAGGCCACGATGAGATCGGGCTGGTCGGCGTGGACCACCGCAAGGGCGAAGGCCCCCCGGACGCGTCCGAGTGCGGCCCGCACCGCGCCGGTCAGGCCGGCCCCCGGATCGGCCGCCAGCCGTGACTCGACCAGGTGGGCCAGGACTTCGGTGTCCGTCTCGGACTCGAGGTGGTGGCCCTCTGCGATCAGCTCGTCGGCCAGCTCGATGTGGTTCTCAATGATCCCGTTGTGGACCAGCGCCATCCGGCCGGAGCAGTCGACGTGGGGATGGGCGTTCTCCTCCGTCGGCCTTCCATGGGTCGCCCACCGGGTGTGACCGACGCCGGCGGTGGCGCCCCGGGGGGAGCTGTCCGCCCGCTTGGCGAGGTCGTCGAGCGACCGGGTCCCGTTGGCGGCCCGCGCCCGCCACATCCCGTCGCCGGGAGCCGGGCCGACCAGGGCCAGGCCGGCGGAGTCGTAGCCGCGGTACTCGAGGAGAGCCAGGCCCTCGAGGAGGACCTCGAGCACCCGGTGAGAGGAGCCCCCGTCACCCGGCCGGACGTCGGAGCCCCGACCGGCATGGTCGGTGCCCGTGGTGATGCCGATGATTCCGCACATGGTGACCGAGGCTAGTGGCCCGGCACGCCCCACGGCCTTCGCCGACCGCCCGGGGCGGGACTATCCCTTGGTGGCCGCCGCCGACTGCAACTCGAATCCGACCAGATTGCCGAGCCGATGGGCGATCTCCTCGGCCACTCCGTCGCCCGGCGCCTCCACCATCACCCGCACCAGCGGTTCGGTCCCGCTCGGCCGGAGCAGCACGCGCCCGCCGTCCCCGAGCCGCCCCTGCTCCTCGGCGACGGCCGACCACACCGCCTCGGCTTCGGCCAGGAGCTCTGTGCTGGGCACCGGCACGTTGACGAGGACCTGGGGCACCCTGGTCACCAAGCCGTCCAGCAACTCGGCCAGCGGCCGACCGGCCCGCGCCAGCAGATCGGCCAGGACCAGCCCGGTGAGCAGGCCGTCGCCGGTGGTCGCCAGCCTCCGGAAGATGATGTGCCCGGACTGCTCCCCCCCGAGGGAGAGCCCGTCCTTGTCCAGCGCGGCCAGGACGTGCCGATCGCCCACCGCGGTCTCCTTGACGACGATGCCCCGCTCCTCCATGGCCAGGCGGAACCCGAGGTTGGTCATCACCGTGACCACCACCGTGTTGCCGGCCAGCTGGCCCCGCTCGGCCAGGTCGAGGGCGAACAGGGCGATGAGCTCGTCACCGTTGACCAGGGCGCCGGCGCCGTCCACCGCCAGCAGGCGGTCGGCGTCGCCGTCGAGGGCCAGTCCCAGGTCGGCCTGGTGTTCCACCACGGCGAGGGCGAGCGTCTCGGTCGACGTCGAACCGCACCCGGCGTTGATGTTGGTCCCGTCCGGATCGCACCCGATGGCCACCACCTCGGCACCGAGCTGCTCGTAGACGCGGGTGGCCAGACCGGAGGCAGCGCCGTTGGCGCTGTCGACCACCAGTCGCAGGCCCTCCAGCCGGCGCCCGTCGACCAGGGTGCCCAGGTGTTCGATGTAGCTCCCCTCCAGGTCGAGCTCGCCGGTGAGGCTGCCGACACCATGGCCCTCGAGGCTGCGGGGGCCCTTCATCGACGGGTCGAGCGCCCGCTCCAGTTCGTCCTCGATGGCCGCCTCGGTCTCGACGCCCAGCTTGGCCCCGCCCGCCGCGAACAGCTTGATCCCGTTGTCGGCGAAGGGGTTGTGGGACGCGGAGATCACCACGGCGGGCAGGTCGCGTCTGGCCGACAACCAGGCCAGGGCCGGAGTGGGTAGGACGCCGACATCCACCACGTCGGCCCCTTCGCTGGCCAACCCGGCGGAGAGGGCGGCCTGCAGCATCGGTCCCGACTTCCGGGTGTCCCGCCCGATCAGGAACGTGGTTGCAGTGATGGTGCGGGCGACGGCCCGCCCGAGGGCGAGGACCAGCTCCGGTGACAGTTCGACGTTGGCGACGCCGCGTACGCCATCGGTTCCGAACTGGGCTCTGATCACCGGCCTACCGCTTGGAGTACTGCGGAGCCTTGCGGGCCTTCTTCAGCCCGTACTTCTTCGACTCCTTCTCCCGCGCGTCACGGGTGAGGAATCCGGCTTTCTTCAACGAGGCACGCAGCTCGGGGTCGAGCTCGCACAGGGCCCGGGCGATGCCGAGGCGGAAGGCGCCGGCCTGGCCGGAGACACCGCCCCCGTCGATGGTCACGTCGATGTCCCACGACTCGAAGGTGTCGGTCAGGCGCAGGGGCTCCGTCACGATCATCCGGTGGGTGGCCGAGGTGAAGTACTCCTCGAACTTCTGCGAATTGACGGTGATGGCTCCCTGGCCGGGACGGATCCGGACCCGGGCGACCGCCCGCTTGCGGCGTCCGGTGGTCTGGCAGATGGGGGCGGCATTGGCCACGTTGTGCTCCTCGCGATCGAATCGAAGTAGGTGCCGGGTCGAAGGGCGCTTACGCGCCACTCCGGGTGGACGCCGTGCGGCGGGCGCCGGGGATGTCCAGGGGCTCGGGGGACTGGGCGGCGTGGGGATGGTCTGCACCGGCGTAGACCTTGAGCTTGGTCGCCATCTGGCGCCCCAACCGGTTCTTCGGGAGCATGCCCCGGATGGCGTTGCGGACCACGTCGTCCGAACGGTCGACCAGCAGATCGCTGTAGCGGGTGGCGGTGAGGCCACCCGGGTAGCCGCTGTGCCGATAGGCCATCTTGGTCTCCGCCTTGCCCGAGGTGAGCACCACCTTGTCCGTGTTGATCACGATGACGTGGTCGCCGGTGTCCACGTGCGGGGCGAAGGTCGGCTTGTGCTTGCCGCGCAGGATGGCGGCGACCTCGGTGGCCAGGCGCCCGAGCACCAGGCCGTCGGCGTCGACGATGTGCCAGGCGCGGGTGATGTCAGTGGGCTTGGGAGTGTACGTGCGCACGAAGGATCCTTGTTCGATGATGCTGGGCGTTGCAGCACCTGCCGGTGCAGGGCTTGGTGTGGGATGCCGACTGATGAGCCACGAGGACCGCTCTCGCTCGCCGCGCAGTCGGCAGGGCCCAACCCGTCGACCTCCCACACTAGGACGAACCAGCCCTGTCCGGCAAGCCGGTCAGGCCCCGTAGCTGACCGCGGTCAGGGTGAGGCCGTGGGGGGGAGCGGGCTGCCCGGCATGGTGCCGGTCAGCCGACCGGAGGATCCACAGCATGTCGGAGGCGCGCTTGCGCCCGCGGCCGACGTCCACCAGGGTGCCCACGAGGGAGCGCACCATCTGGTGGCAGAAGGCGTTGGCCTCGATCTCGAAGGCCAGGAGGTCGCCCACCGCCGGGACCAGGCCCGGTCCGGACCCGTCGTACCGGCCGGGCTCACCCAGCCGGGTCCACCGGGCGTCGAGCACCCGGCGGGGGATCGGGTGGTCCGGCGTGGTGCCCGGGACCCGGCGGCAGAAGGCACGGAAGTCGTGCTCACCGAGCAGCGCATCGGCCGCCGCCGCCATCGACCGCAGGTCGAGCGGGCCGACCACGTGCCAGGCCAGGCCGGACAGCAGGGGGTCGGCCACCGGCGCATCGACCACCAGGTAGCGGTAGCGCCGGGAGATGGCCGAGTGCCGGGCATCGAAGCCGTCGGGCGCCACCCCTGCCTCCCGGACCACGATTGCCGGCCCCAGCTGGCTGTTGCACGACCTGATCAGGGCGGAGGCATCGAGCCTGTCCGACACCTCGGCGGGGAGATCCAGGTGGACCACCTGGTCGAGGGCGTGCACACCGGAGTCGGTGCGGCCGGCACAGGTGAGGGACACATCGGTCCGGGTGGCCCGGCCCAACGCCTCGACCAGGGCACCGGCCACGGTGGCCTGGCCCTCCTGGTTGGCGAAGCCGTGGAACCCCGTGCCGTTGTACGCCACGCGCAGGCGCCACCGGACGGTCCGGTCATCCAGCCCCCCGGAGGCGGGGGCCTGGTTCACACCAGTTCGATGCGGGCCATCGGGGCGTTGTCGCCCAGGCGATTGCCCAGCTTGAGGATGCGGGTGTAGCCACCCGGCCGATCGGCGTATCGGGGCCCGATCTCCTCGAACAGCTTGTGCGCCATGTCCTTGTCACGGATGAAGGCGACCACGTTGCGCTGGCGGGCCACCCCGCCCTTGGCGGCTGCCGTGATCACTTTCTCGGCCACCGGGCGGAGGGCCTTGGCCTTCGCCTCGGTGGTCACCAGGTATTCGGCGGCGACCAGCGAGGCCACCAGGTTCCCCATCATCGCCTTCTGATGGGCGGAGCTGCCGCCGAAGCGACGTCCCTTCTTCGGAGTGCCGAGCATCCCGGAACCTCAGTCCTTGACCCGCAGGGACAGGCCCCGCTCGTCGAGCTTCTGGAGCACCTCGTCGAGCGACTTCTGCCCGAAGTTGGTGATGTTGAGCAGGTCGTCGAGCGTCCGGTCGACCAACTCGCCGATGGTGTTGATCTGTGCCCGCTTGAGGCAGTTGCGGGGGCGCTCGGTGAGATCGAGGTCCTCTATGCGGAGGTCGAGGTCGGGGGAGCCGGTGCCGACGGTCCCCACCTCGCCGAGCTCGAGGCCCATGGGCTCGTCCTCCAGGTCGGCGACCAGGCCGACCAGGGTACGCAGGGTGTCACCGGCCGAGGCCAGTGCCTCGCGGGGGGTCAGAGACCCGTCGGTCTCGATGTCGAGGACCAGGCGGTCGAAGTCGGTGGACTGCTCGACCCGGACCGGCTCGACGGTGAAGGCCACCCGCCGCACCGGCGAGAAGATGGCATCCACCGGGATCACCCCGATGATGCTCGAGCGCTTGTTCTTGTCGGCGGACAGGTATCCCCGGCCGCGCTCCACCGTGAGGTCCACGGCCAGGCGCCCCTTGGCGTTGAGGGAGGCGATGTGCTGCTCGGGGTTGAGGACCTCCACGTCAGCCGTGACCTGCAGGTCGCCGGCGGTGGCGTCGCCGGGTCCACGCTTGTCGAGGCGAATGGTCACCGGCTCGTCGCTGTGCACCCGGAACAACAGGTCCTTCAGGTTGAGGATCAGGTCGGTGACGTCTTCCTTGACGCCAGGAAGGGTGGTGAACTCGTGCAGTGCGTCGTCGAAGCGGACCTGGGTGATCGAGGCACCGGGGATCGACGACAGCAGCGTGCGCCGGAGGGAGTTGCCCAGGGTGTGGCCGAAGCCCGGGTCGAGCGGTCCGACGGCGAATTGCTGGCGGTTGTCCTCTTCTTCACCGATGACTTCGACGGTGGGTCGCTGGATGATGAGCATGCTGATCGTGACTCCTCGGAGGTGTGATGCGCAGGTTCGGTTGGGATCGGTGGTTCGTGGGGTACGGTAGGTGGCCCGGCTCCGATCGCTCGGCGGCCGGCCCGGAGTGGTCGGTTACTTGGAGTAGAGCTCGACGATGAGCTGCTCTTGGACCGGCTCGTCGATGTGCTCGCGCAACGGCAGCGAGAACACCCGGACCTCGAAGCGGTCGCCGACCGCCTCCAGCCACGGCGGCAGCTGCCGATCGAGGGTATCCATGTTACGGCGGACGTGGAACAGTTCGCGCGACGACGGCTTGAGGGTGACCACTTCGCCCTGGCGTACGCGGTAGCTGGGAATGGTCACCCGCTTGCCGTTCACCAGTACGTGGCCGTGGCGCACGAACTGGCGGGCCTGGGACCGGCTGGCTCCCCACCCGGCCCGGAAGGCGACATTGTCGAGGCGTAGCTCGAGCATGCGCAGCAGGTTCTCGCCGGTGATGCCCGGCGCCTTGCTGGCCTCCACGTAGAGGTTGTGGAACTGGCGCTCGAGGAGGCCGTAGATGCGCCGGGCCTTCTGCTTCTCACGCAGCTGCCCCAGGTACTCGGACCCCTGGCGCATCCGGTCGCGGCCATGCTCCCCCGGAGGGTAGGCGCGGCTGTGGCGATCTGTCACCGCCTCGGAGACCGGGCACTTCATCGAATAACAACGTTCGCCCTTCAAGAAGAGCTTGGTGCGCTCCCGGCGGCAGAGCCGGCAGACGGGTCCGGTGTATCGAGCCATGGGTGTCCTCTCCCGTCCCTAGACCCGGCGTCGCTTCTTGGGGCGACAGCCGTTGTGGGGGATGGGGGTCACGTCCTTGATACCGGCCACCTCGATGCCCGCCGCGGCCAGGGAGCGGATGGCCGTCTCGCGGCCCGAGCCCGGGCCCCGGACCAGCACGTCGACCCGGCGCACCCCGTGCTCCATGGCCCGCTTGGCGCACGCCTCGGCCGCCATCTGCGCCGCGAACGGCGTCGACTTGCGCGAGCCCTTGAAGCCCACGTTGCCGGCCGACGCCCACGCCAGCACGTTCCCTTCGGGGTCGGCGATCGACACGATGGTGTTGTTGAACGAGC
>JBKQMB010000097.1:0-54739 GCA_052326605.1 Acidimicrobiales bacterium
GCCAGACGAGCGCCCGGTGCAGTGGGGCGCCGGTCGACCTGTCCCAGGCCACGACGGTTTCGCGCTGGTTGGTGACCCCGATCGACCGGGCCACTCGGCCGGTGCCGGCCAGTCGCCCGGCCACCTCGGCCAGGGTGTCGCGTACGGACCGCCAGATCTCGTCGGCGTCGTGCTCGACCCAGCCCGGACGGGGGAAGTACTGGGTGAGTTCCCGGTAGGCGATGTCGACGACGCTGGCCTGTTCGTCGACGACGAGGGCCCGCACGCCGGTCGTCCCGGCGTCGACGGCGATGCTGACGGGGTTCCGGGTGGCCACACGGGGACTGTAGTGAGAGCCAAGGGCAGGGGAGGGGAGAGGGGGGTATGTCCGGTGGGAGGAGCGGAGGGAGGCCGGCGGCCGCTCGCGCCCAGCATTGAATTGCGAACCTTCGCGAACGGCCTCCGAACAGGGGATTCGCCGTCACTCCCGGGGCAGAATCGTCAGAAGTTCGTTGACACGGTGTAACTACACTGCTGTAATAGACCCACTATCTCGTACCTCGGGGGAGGTTGAACCACAACATATTGTGTTTGTATCGTAGTTCCGTCGTTTCCCGGTGCTAGGTTCAAGAGTCGACCACCGGGGCCGGCATCGGACGGCCATCTCGGGCGGTCGGGGTCGCGAGGAGCGGTCCACCGAGCCGGCATCGGACCGAGGTGCACCGGAGAGTACGGCGGAGATCCACGACAGACGACAGGCCTGACGACAGACGCTGACCGCGGACATACCGGGGAGAGGTGGTCACCCACCCCTGACCGTCACCAGCAGTTTCCAACCGCACCACCGACAAGACAGCAGACAGAAAGAGGTTTACCACATGGCCATCGCCCCACAGCGCGTCGGCATCGGCATCCGCCGCCACTTCACCAGCGCAGATGTCCACCCCTACGACCAGGTCGTGTGGGAGCGACGTGACGCCCGGATCACCAACTACCGGGACGGGTCTGTGGCCTTCGAACAGCTCGACGTGGAGGTGCCCCAGGGTTGGAGCCTCAACGCCACCAACATCCTGGCCCAGAAGTACTTCCGGGGCACCCCGAACACCGATGAGCGCGAGTGGTCGCTGCGCCAGGTGGCCGACCGGGTGGTCGACACGGTCACCACCTGGGGGCTGAAGGACGGATACTTTGCGGACGACGAGGAAGCCGAGGTGTTCCGGGCGGAGCTGAAGTACCTGGTCATCCACCAGATGGCCGCCTTCAATTCCCCGGTGTGGTTCAACATCGGAGTGGCGGGCGTGCCCCAGCAGGGCTCGGCATGCTTCATCCTCTCCGTCGACGACACGATGGACTCCATCCTGAACTGGTACACGGAGGAAGGCGTCATCTTCAAGGGCGGGTCGGGTGCAGGCGTCAACCTGTCGCGCATCCGCTCCTCCCACGAACGCCTGAAGGGCGGCGGGACGGCTTCCGGACCCGTCAGCTTCATGCGGGGAGCAGACTCCTCGGCCGGGACGATCAAGTCCGGGGGCAAGACCCGGCGAGCGGCCAAGATGGTCATCCTCGACTCCGACCACCCCGACATCGAGGACTTCATCTGGTGCAAGGCCATCGAGGAGCGCAAGGCACGCGTCCTGCGAGATGCCGGTTTCGACATGGACCTCGACGGCAAGGACTCCATCAGCCTGCAGTACCAGAATGCCAACAACTCGGTTCGGGTCACCGACGAGTTCATGGAGGCGGTGGTCGACGGCCGTGACTGGGGCCTGACCGCCCGCGGGTCCCACGAGGTCATCCGATGGGTGCCGGCACGGGACGTGTTCCGCCAGATCGCCCATGCCGCATGGGAGTGCGCCGATCCGGGCATGCAGTTCGACACCACGATCAACCGGTGGCACACGGCGTCGAATACCGGCCGCATCAACGGGTCCAACCCGTGCTCGGAGTACATGCACCTCGACGACTCGGCATGCAACCTGGCCAGCCTCAACCTGATGAAGTTCCTCCACGAGGACTCCTCGTTCGACATCGCCGGCTTCCGGGCGTCCGTCGAGGTGATCTTCACCGCGCAGGAGATCATCGTGGGCAATGCGGACTATCCGACCGAGAAGATCGCCGAGAACTCGCGGCGCTTCCGTGAGCTGGGCATCGGGTACGCCAACCTCGGCGCACTTCTGATGGCCCAGGGGCTGCCGTACGACTCCGACCAGGGGCGGGCATGGGCCGGGGCCATCACCGCCCTGATGACCGGTCATGCCTATGCCACCTCCGCCCGCACCGCGGCACGCATGGGGCCGTTCGCCGGCTTCCACGAGAACGTCGAACCGATGCTGAACGTCCTGCGCATGCACCGCGACGCGGTGGCAGGCATCGACGAGGAGCAGGTGCCGACCGACCTGTTGTCGGCTGCGCAGGAGGCGTGGGACCTGGCCGTGGAGATGGGGGAGCAGTATGGCGTGCGCAACTCGCAGGCCAGCGTGCTGGCACCCACCGGGACCATCGGATTGTTGATGGACTGCGACACCACCGGCGTAGAGCCCGACCTCGCACTGGTCAAGACCAAGAAGCTGGTCGGCGGGGGCACCATGTCGATCGTCAACCAGACGGTCCCACGTGCGCTGACCCGGCTGGGGTACTCGCACGACCAGGTCGGCGAGATCATCGCCTACATCGACGTGCACAAGACGATTGTGGGCGCGCCCTACCTCTCCGCTGAGCACCTGGCGGTGTTCGCCTGCTCGATGGGGGACAACACCATCCACTACCTCGGGCATGTCCGCATGATGGGCGCGGTCCAGCCGTTCATCTCCGGTGCCATCTCCAAGACGGTCAACCTGCCCGAGGACGTGACCGTGGAGGACGTCGAGCAATTGCATATCGACGCATGGAGGATGGGCATCAAGGCGGTCGCCATCTACCGCGACAACTGCAAGGTGGCCCAGCCCCTCTCCACCACCAAGAAGGAGGGTGCGGCGCCCGATCCCAGCGGGGACGCGGCCCCTGCCGGGTCCGATGCCGAGGCCCACGCCCGTGAGCTGGCGGAGAAGATCGCCGGCCTCGAGGCGGCCCTGGCCCACGAGCAGGTCCGCACTGCGGAGACGGTCGTGGTCGGTGCGGTGCGCGAACGCCTGCCCCGTCGACGCAAGTCGTCGACCTTCGCCTTCCGCGTGGCGGATTGTGAAGGGTATGTGACGGTGGGGGAGTACGAGGACGGGCGTCCCGGCGAGGTGTTCATGAAGGTGTCCAAGCAGGGCTCGACCCTCGCGGGCATCATGGACGCGTTCTCCATCTCGGTGAGCCTCGGTCTGCAGCACGGCGTGCCCCTCGCCACCTATGTACGCAAGTACACCAACATGCGTTTCGAGCCGGCCGGCATCACCGACGACGCCGACCTGCGCATCGCCACCAGCCTGGTCGACTACATCTTCCGGCGGCTGGCGGTCGACTACCTCCCGATGGAGGAGCGCGCCGAGCTCGGCGTGCTCTCCACCTCGGAGCGCATGCAGCCGACCCTGCCGGGGGTGGCGGAGAGGGCGACCGAATCGACCGGTGTGGTCGAGGTGGAGTCTGTCGATCCGGTGATCGCGACCGTGGTCGACGGCAGCGCACCTGCTCTCGCACAGCAGCACGCTCGTGCCACACGGCCTGTTGCCGCTCCGACAGACCAGCCGTTGGCCCGGGCCGAACCCCGGGATGCCCCCTACTGCTACCAGTGCGGCAATGCCATGCAGCGGGCCGGCTCCTGCTACGTGTGCGCCAGCTGCGGCACGACCAGCGGCTGCTCGTAGTTTCGAGTGGCTCCGAGATCTCAGCGAGAATGACGCACTGATTTCATCGGGTGACAGGCAGTTTCAATGGCCAGAAGTGGGGCGACGGGAGGCCAGATGGCCTCCCGTCGCTGTTCTGGCGCATCGCCGATGAAGTGACCGGCTGTCACAGGGTTTCTTCTGTGATGGGACCGTTGCCTGTCGTGGGCACCTGGACATGCGACACCAGATCCACCGACGGGGCTCGGTGGAGAAGACCCCTCCGGTGGTGCCGTCAGGGGACCAACGCTCGAACTCCGCCCGGTTCTGGGCTAGTCCCGCGAACACGGGTAGCTCTAGTACGATCGCTGACGCTTGTGCAGCATCCATCGGAGTCATCACAAAGGAGAGTCCCATGTCCAAGTCGAACGCGGACAGTTCGGGATCGGATGTGGGGGTGCTCATCCTTCGGCTGACCATCGGCCCGATGATGATCATGCACGGGATGAACAAGGTGCGAGGCCCGGGTGGCCTGGACGGGACCACCAAGTGGTTCGAATCGTTGGGCCTGGAGCCAGCGGGCGTTCATGCACGAGTGGCTGCAGCCACGGAGATCGGTACCGGCACCCTGCTCACACTCGGAGCCATGACACCGTTGGCTTCTGCCGGAGTCATCGGGCTGATGACCGCCGCCGCCGCTACTGATCATAAGGGAAAAGGCTTCTTCATCTTCAAGGGTGGATGGGAGTACGTCGGCGTGGTCGGTGCCACTGCAGCCGCGATCTCCGCCCTTGGGCCCGGGCGATTCTCCGTCGATGGCGTTCGGGGAAAGAAGAGAGGCGGACTACTGTCGGCCCTGTTCTCCTCGGCACTGGGGATCGGGGCCGCAGTCGGCATGCTGAAGACGAGCCACCGGAAGGACGGCTCCACGCAGACACCCGGGGAATGATCTCGGATTTTGCTGCGCGAGCCGGTGCGGTCCTCGGCTCACGTCGGCGACCTCCAGTGGTCAAAGCCCCACTCGACCGATCCTTCGCCTCTCGCCTCCAGTGCATACTTGGATACCAACTGCCGGGAGAGCCCCCAGGTTTCGCCTAGCTCGTGACGCAGGAGTGGAGATCGCCTGCTACCTCAGCGAGGAGATCCGCGCATCGGGCACCTTCGACGGTATCCATCTGATCCCGCTCGCCCGCTACCGAGAGATTGCTGCACGGTTGGAGCCCTTGTTGTAGGCGGCGCACTGCGCCGTACTAGGAGTCAGTCGGATCGGATCGGACGGACCTTCTGGCAGTGTGATCCGCGGCGGCATGATCTCTGGGGCCATTTCGGGAACGAAGCTTCTCGATCACTGCTTGCCTGTGGTCACGGTCGACGTTCCCGCCGTATTTGAACTTCGCCCGCACCGCGTCCATCGAAACGGTGATGGCCCGGATCGCCCGGAGCCTGGTGGGGTGAGCCAGCTCGGCGAGGGCATCGAAGACGGGGTTTGGCCCAGCCAGATGGAGCAGTATCCGGTCGCCGTCGAGAACAAACTGCGTTGGCGCCACCACCGGCACAGCCCGGCCGACGCCTGCGGCGATCAAATGGCCGAACGCGTGGCTCTCGACGAACGGTCGCCACTCTTCTTCGCCGATGCTGCCATCGACCGAGGGGATGTACATGAGGCTCGTGCAACTCCAAGCTGAGCGTCAAGAGGCTGGTTCCCAAGGGTAGTTGAGCAGGCCCGTAGGCGCTTCGGCCCCGGGGACGATCGGGCGGTGCCCACCACGAAGGTCCGTGCTGGGCACCGGTGTTCGAGGTGGTATGCCGCGTCGACCCCGGAGATACCGGCGCCCACGACGAGTACGTCGAAGTACTCCGCGTGTATCGGCGCGGCCGCCTCGGTCCGGCCATGTGGCCGATCTCCTTTGGTACGCCAACCTGAGAGATGCTGGTTGGATCTACGCCGGAGAGCAGCGCGCACCGACTGACGTACCCGGCGAGGTCACGGTCGGTGGTTCCGCACCTGCTCCCCAGCCGGGTCTCCGGGGAGGGGAGCAGGCGAAGGGTGGCATCACACTCGATACTCTCTACTGGGAAGCCGCGAGCATGGTGAGGAGGAGTCAGGTGAAGTTGGCGAACCTGAATGGTCGGGCCACGGTGGTGACCGACTCGGGCGGCGTGGACCTGGCGGTGGCGTCCGACGGGCGCATCGGGCCGGATGTCCAGCCCCTCTACGACGACTGGGGCGCGTTGCGCACCTTCGCCGCGGGGTTGGCCGGTGCGACGGCCACGCCGTTCGAAGAGGTGCAGCTGGCCTCGCCGGTACCGTCCCCGCGCCAGGTCTTCGCCATCGGCCTCAACTACGCCTCCCACGCCCAGGAGACCGGCACCGAGGCACCCTCGGTGCCGGCAACGTTCACCAAGTTTCCGTCCAGCCTGGCCGGCCCCTTCGATCCGGTCGAGCTCTCCGGCGCCACGGTGGACTGGGAGGTCGAACTGGTCGCCGTCATCGGGGCCAGGGCCGATCGGGTGACCGAGGACGATGCCTGGGCCCATGTGGCCGGACTGACCGTCGGCCAGGACATCTCCGATCGCACCATGCAATTCGCAGCGGCGGGTCAGTTCTCGCTCGGCAAGTCGCACCGCGGATACGGACCGATGGGGCCCTGGCTGGTGACCCCCGACGAGCTCGCCGACCCTGACGACCTCGTACTCGGCTGCTCGATCAATGGCGAGGTGGTGCAGGACGGCCGCACGAGCGATCTAATCTTCCCGGTCCCGCGGTTGATCGCCGAGCTCTCCGCGGTGCTGCCACTGCTCCCCGGCGACGTCATCTTCACCGGGACGCCGGCCGGCGTCGGCATCGCCCGCCAACCGTCACGGTTCCTCGCCGCCGGCGACGTCCTCGAGAGCTGGATCGAGGGGATCGGGACCATCCGGAACCACATGGTCGCCCGAGGCGGCTGATCGGGTGCGCAACCGTGGGATCGATGGCGAACTCTCCCGGCCTCAGCCCGCTCCCGCGGACGAGGTCGTGATTCCGGAATCGACCTGGACCGTCCAGAGCGGGTTCGTGGCACTGAACACCGACCCGGTCACCGCGAACGACGCATCCCACCGGTTGTCGGCGCCATCACCGGGGAGTGGGCTTCGTCTCCAGCACCGGGCCGCCGATCCCACCTCCCTTCCGGCGCCGATCCCGCTCGTCCGCCGCGTCCAGTGACCTCCTTGCGCTGGTCCGGTCATCGGTCCGGCCGTTCCCATCGACTCAACGGCACCGCTCAAGAACGCGTGCATCCAGGGCGTATCGGCAGCTCGGACCACCGATCTGAGTGCGGCGCATGCCGTGGGTGCCCCCTGCGAACGGCCCGCTGCGATCCCCGCCCGGGCTGCCCCTAGAGGCCGGCGATCCCCTTGCCGATCAGGACCACGCCGAAGATCAGGAACAGCACGGCCAGTACGACCCCGTTGTTCTGGACGAGCCAGGATCTCCACCCGTTGAGGACCTCTTGGGCCTTGTCCCTCATGGCGAGAGTCACCACCAGCGGGGCGGCGACCCCGAGGATGGCCACGACGGCGTACACGGCGACGGCACCGATCTGCTGTCCCGTGGAGAGGCCGGCCGAGGCGATCGAGAGCGCCGCCGCCAGGCCCACGACCACGTTCTTCGGATTCAGTGCGCCGATGGCCACGCCGACGGCGAGGGACTTCCCCGGAGTAAAGGCGGCGATGCCGTCCATCCACTTGGGCATGGCCGCGTCCTCGCCGGGCTTCGGCCGATCACGGAACCGACGCCTCGCAGCCACCAGCAGGAACGCGCCCAGCACCAGCCTGAGGATCGAGGCTCCCCTGGACGGTCCCGAACCAGGCGACAGGTTGACCGTTCCTGCAACGGCGACGAGTAGCCCCAGCAGGCCGGCGACCCCTACCGTGAACCCGACGAGGTAACTGGCCGCATTGGTCACCGGCTTCTTGGTGAACAACAGCAGGATTTCTGCGATGATCGGCACAGGCGAGATCGTGACTGCGATGGCGAGGGGGAGCAGGTCCCCGATCACAGCTCTCAACGACGTCTCCCTTCGATCATGTCCGGATCGGGACGGCGGTGCAGCCGACTGCCGAACGGGCATCGAGGATGGGCCCGGACCGCCACGCGCGTCACCGTACCGGAGTCAGGGAGCGCAGGATGGAGCTTTCCGTCCCGGTGTAGGTGGAGCTCCCGGTCCGCAGGGCCAGCACCCCCTCCGCGCCAAGAGGTGCTGACCCTGCGCACCGCCGGAGCGGCGCACCGTGCTGTGACTGGGAACCGTTTCGCATCCGCCGGAGAGCCTTCGACCGTCGCACCCACGGCGGCCTACACTGCGCTGCCGATCGTCCCGATCCCGGTTCAGTCGGGCCTGGCTGCCACTCCCTCGGCATCCTCGTCGAGGACCTCGGGTTGGAGGTCGATCCGCTTGGCGAGATGCCGGAATGCACGTAGCCCCGCATTCTCCAGGGCATGCTCGAGGAAAAGCTCGCTGACGATCAGCAGGGCCGTCTGGCCGTTGTCGATCAGCTCGCCGAACTCCTTGACGTCCGAACGCGGCTCGGCATGCTCCAGACGCACGGTCACGCCGGTGCTGCCGTCCACGATCTCCGAGCGGACGGACGTCGGAGGGAAGATCAGGCTGATGACGACACCTATGGCGATGCCGGGCCGGTCCCCTCGCTGCGTGATCGCCTCGTCCATCTTCATATGGAAATGACCATCCTCGCCCCGGGTGATCACTGCCGCCGAGTACGTCACGCCGGCCCCGGCGACCTGGAGGCCCCTGATCACACCGAAGTCATCACGAGCGGCTTGTTCGCTGTAGTAGGTACCGACGTACACAAGCAGACCGCCGCCGCCGACCATCGTGTTACCCTCCGATTCGGTGCGCGAAATGCTCACCACCCGCCACCGCTACCACTATCCACGATCCGTGGCCGCACGGATACACCCGGATCGGGTGTATCCCACCCCACGTTTTGCCCTCCGGAGGGCAGCGGGACGAGACTTGCCCGGTGAGCGCAGGCAGAACAAGGCCGAAGCGCCTCGGTACCGACCGTTTCCCGGAGCGCGGCCTTCTCTTCGGCCTGCCGATCATCACATCGAAGCTGGTGGCGCCTCCGCTCCCGATCGGCTTCACTCCGCGCCCACGTGTTGCCGGCGCCCTCGCGGGCGCAGCCGGCACCATATGTGTCGTGCTGGCACCCGCCGGCTATGGCAAGACGACCGCCACGGTGGAGGAAGTGGCCGGCGAGGAGGCGGAGAACGTCGCCTGGTTGTCGATCGACGCCTACGACTCGACCGAGCTCAGCTTCTGGGCGCACCTCGCCGCCACGATCGACCAGGCGCGCCCCGGGGTCCTTCGGGCCATGGTCGATTCGAACGAGCAGAGCCCCGTCCTCGGAGGGGGCCGGTTGGCGGCGTCTCTCCTCGCCGCCCTCGACGGCGACGAGGCCCTGGTCATCGTCCTGGACGATCTCCATCATCTGAAGAGCCGCGCCCTGTGGGAGCAGCTGGGGTTCTTCCTCGAGCGCCTGCCGCCCGGCATTCGGGTCATCGCCACGACCCGAACGGTGACGCCTCTCCCTGTCGAACGCTGGCGGAGCCAGGGCCGGGCCTCCGTCGTGGACGAGCAGATCCTCCGGTTCGACGCCGCCGAGGCCGCCGGCCTCATCGCCGGCGTCAGCGATCGAGACGTGTCGTCGGGTGAAGTGGCCGAGCTGGTGGCCCGCAGCGAGGGCTGGGCTGTCGGCCTCGTCTTCGAAGCCCTCGCCGGGCACGCACCGGCTGCGACCGGCGCCGTTCGGTCGGAGAACAGTCCGAAGCCGCCGCGGACCGTCATCAACTACCTGGCCACCGAGGTACTCGACACCCTCGGGGCCGACGACCGCGGGTTTCTGCTGTCGATCTCGGTTCTCGACGAGTTCGACAACGAACTGTGCCGACGGGTCACCGGTGAGGGTGACGCCGGGTTGCGGCTGCGCTCCCTCCAGGTCGCCAACCTGTTCCTCGTCCCGGTCGATGAGAATGCCGGGCGATTCCGCTTCCACCACCTGTTCCGTGAACTCCTGCTCGAAGAGCTCGACCGCCGCGATCCCGGTCGGCGGATCGAGCTCCATCAGCGCGCCGCCGCCGCGGCGGGCGCCGCCGGCGCCGTGACCGTCCAGATCCACCACCTGCTCGAAGCCGGCGAGGTCGTCACTGCATTCGATCTCATGGTCTGCCACGCCCTCCGGGTGGGCAGCCTGGCCACCGCTCGCGAGCTCATCGCCAGCTTCCCTGACGACTTCATGCTCGAGGACCCCCGCCGCATGCTCGACTACATGCTCGTCCAGAGTCTGGCCGGTGAATGGGAGATGGCAGAGCAGTGGTGTGACCGGGCCCAGGCCGCACTCGTCGAGGACCGCGGGCCTCTCCGGGCGCGCCTGGAGCTACACCGCGCCCTGGGTTTCGTCGGCTACGGCGAGGCCCAGGGCGCACTTGACGCACTCGAATCCAGTCGCGCCGCAAGGGGGGAAGACCCCAGGCCCGACGCCATGGTGGATCGCTTCTCGGCGGTGACGGCCGCCCGAGTCCACGTCCTGATCGAGCCAGATCCGGAGGCTGCGTCCTTCTGGCTGGAGGAGGCCCGGAAGCTGGGTCCCGAGGTCGTCCACGTCCACCAGATCTCCGTTCCGACCTTGACCGCCTTTCTCCGACTGTGGGCCGGGGATCTGGCCCAGGCCGAGCGGCTCGCCCGACAGGCCCTGGCCGCAGCCGACCAGCTCCACATCCCACTCGGACTGCATGCCTTCGAGGCGCTCCTGGTCCTGACCGACGTTCTCATCGAGACCGCGCGGCTGACAGAGGCCGTGTCCGTCCTCGAGCACGCAGAGGAAGTTGCCGGCCAGCTGGCGCCCGTGGCCGGCCAGGTCCACGTCGCGCTCCGACGCGTGGAGGTCACCGCGGCTACCCAGGGACCCGCCTCCGGAGCGGATGCGGCCGCTCGCGCGCGGGCCCGGTTCAACGACCAACGCCTGGGTGCTTCTCTTGTCGATGCGCTCGCGGCACGGCACGCCTACTGGCTTCTGGCCGAAGGTCGGACGATCGAAGCTTCCAAGCTCTCCGACACCATGCCGCCGGGACCACCCCGTTCCATCCTGCGTGCACGATTGGCTGCCCTGGAGCACCAGTGGAAGGTGGTCACCGGCCTACTCGCCGATTCGGCGGAGTGGTCTGCGGCCGAGTGCATGGAGGCCGAACTGATCCGCAGTGGCGCAGACGGCTACCGGGGAGTGTCGGAGGTCCTCGAGCGCACCGGCGGGTTCGTGTGGTCCGTCGTCAAGCAGGGCCAACCCCTGCTTCTCCACCTCGAATCACTCGGGGACGCGGCCACCCCCGCAGTCACCCGTGTGCTGGAGCGCGCGGTCGAATTCAGCCCCGCCTTCCGACCTGTCCAATTCGGCGAAGCGGACGTCCGCATCACAGAGCGCGAGCGGACCCTCCTGCAGCTGCTTCCGAGCCACCTGTCGTATGCGGAGATCGCCGCCGAGTTGTACCTCTCGGTGAACACGGTGAAGTCGAATCTCAAGACGCTCTACCGCAAGCTCGGCGTGTCGTCGCGCTCGGAGGCCGTTCGGCAGGCTCGCGCCACCAGTCTCGGCTGACGGTGCCCTCGAGGACAGCTGCCCCCTTCCCCCGTTCCCTGCGCGCCCGTGTACTGGGTATCATCCTCTCCCAGGCGGCCTCGATCCGCTCCGGGCGGTGGCGCCCGCCAACACCATCCCGGGGGGGGATTCCTGTGCACGGTCGTCGGTCGGTGACGCTGCTGGTCACAATGTCCGTGATGGCCGGGCTCATGGCCGGTTGCTCGGGTGCGGTCGGCTCGGACAGCGGCCCCCAGGTGCCCGTCGCCAACGCGCGGGCGAAGTTCACGGGTCACGGATCCATCGGCCAGGCCTATGTCCTCGGTGCGTCGCCGGGACAGGGCCTGGTGCTGGCCGACGCCACCGGCGACCAGGTGGGTGGGGGAACGGCCGATCGTTTGGGAAGTCTCATCGTGCGCGGCGTTCCCCCTGGTCCCGGGTACACGTTCCGGTCGGTCAGTGGTTCGCGTGTGGTGGCCACGTCGCCGTTCCGAGTGTTGTCCACGTCCGACACGCCGTCGCCGGGCTTCTACGCGAGCCAGCACATGGCGGTCGGCCTCAACTACATCACCATGCGTGACGGGGTGCAGCTGGCGGCCACGGTCCGGCTCCCGCCGGGCAAGACGCTGGCGGACGGCCCGTTCCCCACGGTGATCGAAGAGTCCGGCTACGCCATTGCCGCCCCCCACAGCCTCATCGACGCGGTGCTCCACCTCAATGGGGAGTCCACCTCGGACCCGTTGGTCCCTGACTCGGCGACCGCAGTGGGATCGCTCGTCGCCCCCCTGTTGGGCTTCGCCACCGTCAGTGTGCAGATGCGGGGCACCGGCTGTTCAGGAGGAGCGTTCGATCTCTTCGGCCTGCCCACCACCTACGACGGCTACGACGTCGTCGAGACGGTGGCCTCTCAGCTGTGGGTGGCGCACCACAGGGTCGGCATGGTCGGGATCTCCTTCTCGGGGATCTCACAGATGTTCGTGGCCGGCACTCGCCCGCCCGGGCTGGCCGCCATTGCGCCGATGAGCCTCACCGACGACCTCTACTCCACCGGGTTCCCCGGCGGCATGTTCAACAGCGGGTTCGCCGGGACTTGGCTAGCCCAGCGGGTCGCCGACGCCCAACCTGCTCCGCAGGGTGGCGAGCTCTACGCCCGGATCCTGATCGAGCAGGGCGACCAGCGCTGCCTGGCCAACCAGGCCCTCCACCTCCAGGTCCAGAACATCGAGGCCATGCTCCAACAGGCCAGCCACCAGGTACCGTCCCTCTACGACCAGCGGTCACCCTCGACCTGGGCCAAGCGCGTCGACGTGCCGGTGTTCCTCTCGGGTGCCTTCCAGGACGAGCAGACGGGGGGGCAGTGGCCTGCCATCGTGAGCGACCTGAGCCATGACCCCGACGTCTGGGTGACCATGGTCAACGGCACGCACGTCGACTCACTCGGGCCCGGCACCATCTCCCGGTGGATCGAGTTCCTCGACCTGTTCGTCGCCGACCAGGTCCCCACCTCGTCGCCGATCCTGCAGACGCTGGTCACCCAGCTCTATCGGCAGTTGGCCGATGCACCCACCGGCCAGGTCGCGCCCATACAGTTCACCGACGAGCCAACCGTGGCCGCTGCCCGCTCTGCGTTCGAACGGCAGCCGCGGATCCGGGTGCTCTTCGACAATGGAGGGGGTAGCGCCGGCCCGGGAGCGATGCAACCGGTCTGGAGAGCCGACTTCCCCTCGTGGCCGCCCCCGCAGGCGAAGGCCTCGACGTGGACGCTCGGTCCCGACGGCACGTTGCTGACGTCGTCGCCGCCGGCGTCCACGGTGTCTTTCATGCCGAATCCATCCTCCCGTCCCGCCACCGACCTTCCGCAGGGGAACCCGTGGTCGGCGCTTCCGCCGTATCAGTGGGCACCAGTCACCGGTGCCGGCGGCCTGGGCTTCATCTCGCCGCCGCTGGCCCACGATGTCGTGGTGGTGGGCCCAGGCAGCCTCGATCTCTGGGTCAAGAGCTCGGCCGCGGACACCGATCTCCAAGCCACCGTGTCGGAAGTCCGGCCGGATGACAAGGAGCTCTTCGTGCAGACGGGGGAGCTGCGGGCCAGCGACCGGGCATTGGACAACGGGTCCTCGACGGCCACCCAGGCCGTTCCCACCTACTCGGCGGCCACGGCACGGCCACTTCCCAAGGGCCACTTCACCGAGGTGCGTATCCCCATCCTCCCGTTCGCCTACGCCTTCCGGGCTGGGTCGCGCATCCGCGTCACGGTCACCGCACCGGGAGGGGACCGGCCGGTCTGGCAGTTCGTCACTTACCAGACGCACGGTACGGTCAAGGACGCCATCGGGCTGGGCGGCGCCACCCGGTCGGCACTCGTCCTCTCGGTCGTGCCCGGCATCTCCCCGCCGGATCCCCAGCCGGCCTGCCCGTCGCTTCGGGGACAGCCGTGCAGGGCATACGTGGCTGCTGCCAACGGCGGCTAGTGCTCTGACCCCTGGGTACCGTGAGGAGCCGCAGCGGGGCACGGCATGATGCCTCAGGCGGACGCGTGCTGGTCCTCGTTGCGGTACCGAGCGAGGAGCTCGATCTCGTGTCGGTGCGTGGGGAAGAGCGTGGCGACGACCACTGCGCCGAGGACGATCGAGACGGCGCCGGCGGCGTAGGCCCAGTTGGCGCCGGACAGGAACGACGCCCGTGCCCCGGCGACGATCTGTTTCGCGTACTGCGGGTTGGCCTGGGCCAGTGCTGCCGCGCTCGAGTAGGAGCGCTCGAGGGTATTGGTCACCTGGGTGTCCAGATTCGCCCCCGAGGCCGAGATCCGTGAGGCCACCGCGGTTGCGTAGCCGGCGGTCAGGATGGCGCCGAGGATCGACTGCATGATCGACCCGCCCAGGTCGCGCTGGAGGTCCGCGGTACCCGAGGCCATGCCGGCCCGGTGCACGGGGACCGAGCCGGTGAGCGAGTGCGATGCGGGAGTGCCGGAGAGCCCGACGCCGATGCCCATCAGGATGAAGGCGAGTGCCACCGGGGCGTAGCCGGAGGTGGCCGTCCAGAGCAGCAGCATCACCAGGAAGGAGAGGAACAAGAAGGCGTAGCCGATGAGCAGCGTCGCCCGTGAGCCCACTCTCTCGATGAGCTTGGCCGAGAGCGGGGCGGCCAGGAGCATGAACAGTGCGGCTGGGACCACGGAGGCACCGGCCCGGAGCGTGGAGTAGCCGAGCACGTTCTGGAGGAACTGCTCACCGATGAACATCGCCCCCATCAGGGTGCCGAACACGATCAGGCCGGCCACGGCCGCCACCCAGAAGATCCGTCGGGAGGCCACCTGGAGGTCGAAGAGCGGGTCCGGTGCCCTCTTCTGGCGGAAGAAGAATGCGGCTAGCGCCACGACGGCGATGAACGCGCCGACCAGGGCGACCCCTGCCTCGCCCGCGCTGGGGGCGAAGTTGATGGCGAGCACCAGCGCCACCACCCCGACGATGGAGAAGGCCCCGCCGAGGTGGTCGACCTTGTCGTCGGTCTCGTTGACGTGGCTCGGCACGAAGACGACGGCGAGCACAAGGGCCCCCACGGCGAGCGGGACGGTGAGCAGGAAGACCGATCCCCACCAGGCAAAGGTCAGGAGCCATCCGGCCAGAAGCGAGGCGAAGGCGATCATGGCGCCCCCGACCGCCGACCACAGGGCGATCGACCGGGTCCGGGCCGGGCCGTCCCACAACGCGGTGATCAGCGCGAGCGTCGTCGGATAAGCCATGCCGGCCGCCACTCCGCCCAGGAGTCGGGCAGCGATGAGGAAGCTGATCGACGGGGCCCATGCGGCCAGGAGCGCCGTGGGGATGGTGAACACCATGCCCAGGAGCAGCATCATCTTGCGCCCGTAGCGGTCGCCCAACGCGCCCAGGTAGAGCACGGTGCCGGCCAGGCCGAGCGAGAAGCCGACGCTCACCAGGTTGAGCTGTGTCTGCGTGGCGTGGAAGTGCTCCCCGATGTCGGGCAGGGCCACATTGGCCACCGCCAGGTTGAGGTTCGCCACCGAAGCCACCGAGATGAGCCCGACCAGTACCCACCCTTGGCGTGCCGGGGAAGACGACGCCACCCGGGTGGCGGGAGCGCTGCTCGTCATCGTCTCGTTCCCCCTGAGTGTTGTCGGGCGTCCCGACCATGCTGGCTGTTCTGTGTGGGGAATACCAGCACTCCGGCGGCGGGCCTGCTCTTTCACCGATTCGTCAGGATCACCTGGGTATCCTCGATGGGATGAGCACGTCACCCGCACGACAACAGCCACGGCAGCAGCGTCCCGCGGGGCTGTTGGACACCGGGCTCGGGTCACTCCTCGCTTGGTTCCATATCGATTTCCGTCCGAGAGGCAGGCAGCCCTCGTGGGGGCGGCTGGCCACTGCCACCATCGTCTCGATCGTCGGCTCGCTGGTGGCCGACGCCCTACTGGTGGCGATCGGCACAAAGGTCTTCCCTTCGACCAAGGGGTTCGTGCACTTCCGGTTCGGCGACTACGCCAAGCTCACCATCATCGGGGTGATCATCGCCTGCGCTGCCTGGCCCGTCGTCACCCGGATCTCGTCGCGGCCGCGGCGGCTGTTCTTCTGGATGGCCATCGCGGTGACCGCCGCGCTGCTCCTGCCCGATCTCTGGATCCTGCTGCAGGGGGAGCCGGCCAACGCGGTCCTGGTCCTGGTGGCCATGCACCTGGCCATTGCCGTCGTGACCTACAACGCCCTTGTCCGGCTGGCGCCGGCCGGAGGGGAACGGCCAGACGCACGACGCTGACGGTCGGTGGCCGGCCGGCAGGGGCAGCCCATGCCGTGCGCACCGCTCGATCGATGCCAGAATTGGGAGCCGGTCGATCCGGCAGTGATCGCGACGAATCGGCCGGCGGTGGTGGGCGGGCGATTGGGCGCACCCACGGAGAGAGCCCCGATGACGCCGACGACGACCCCAGAGCGCGATGGCTGAGCCGTCGGCACCCGGTCCGGAAGCGCCCGAGCACGAGGGGGCGGTGCACTGGCTGGCCGACTACGTGTACGGGACCATCGCCACCCTGGTGGCGATCGCCGGCCTCACCTTCGAGTCCAACCCCGGAGAGCTCACCACCGCTGGGGTGGTCATCGTCGGAGCAGTGGCCATCTGGTTCGCCCATACGCTGTCCCGTCTGGTCATCAGGCGGTCGTGGCAGCACCTCCGGTTGACGTGGGCCGAGGTGGGTGACGAGCTGGCAGGTTCGTGGTCCATCGTGTCCGCCGCCATTCCGGCCACAGTGATCTTCGTCCTGGCCGGCGCCCACCTGTGGTCGATGCGGACCGCCTTCGTCCTGGCCGAGGGAGTGGGCGTGCTCGCCCTGGCTGTGGTGGGAATCGGGACGGTGGGCGGTGCGAACCGATCGCTGTTCCGGAGGGTGCTCTACGTCGTCGGCCTGGTGTCGGTGGGGATCACCATCGTGCTGCTCGAGCTGGCGGTCCATCTGCTGTAGCGGCGGGACGCCAGGGCGATAGGGTGGACCGAGGGCTGCAGCGTCCTCGGCACGGAGGGAGTGCGCCGGTGAACGACCAGGGCGTTATCGGGGACGTGGGGCCCAACTGTCGTGAGCCATCGGCACAGGGCTTCACCGATGCGGAGCTGACCGAGCTGGCCCTGGCGGCAGACCCGGGTGCGCCCATCGACGACGATGCCGTGCCCGTTGCGGTCTACCTGGCCCAGGAACCGGGCCTCCTACCCTCCTGGTACATGCCCTCGCCGATGACACGCCACAGCAGGGGCTGGCAGGTTCCCGTCGTCCTGGTGATCGTGGCTGCCTTCGTGATCATCGAGGCGTTCGGCCTGTGCAGCACGTTCGGCCAGCTGGTGCCGGGCTGAACTCGATCGTCGGTAGGCCGCGACCGCCGATTGAACACGAACAGTGGTGGAGCAACAACACAGGGCGCGCGACGGTTGCCTGATGCAGTTCTACCAGGCAAGATGGATGTATCGGGAGATGGCGACCCAAGGGTTCCGGAAATCCGGTAGGGGTACGTGGAGGCAGACTTCCACGGAAAGAAGGGCACTGTTATGTGGGTGAAGCGACTGGTGATCGGTGCTGGAATAGCGGTGGCGTCGTTCCTGATGGTTCCCGGCGTGGCCGGTGCAGCCACCGCGAGTTGTTACACAGGCTGCACCCCGCCCACGATCGCCGCGACGTCCGTTGAAGTGGCTCCGGCCGGTGCGCTGCCCTACAGCTCGACGACGAGTGCGGCCACCACGACGATTCCGGAAGGCACGTCGAGCCTCCCCTTCACCGGGGCTGACGTGGAGGAGTTGGCGGTCTTGGGTGTCGGCGCCGTACTGGCCGGTGGGCTCCTGCTCCGCCGCCGCCGTTCGGTCGCCTGAGCAGACCCCCGTCCCCAGTGGTGTTGCACCTCGCTTGATCCACGTTTCATGGGTCGTGGCATCGACGCTGTGAAGTGCAGGCAAGAGGCGCGCTGAGACGTCGCGCCGCCTCGTCCTCTGAGCTCCTGCCCGGCAACCGCCCGGCCCTCCCAGGGTGAACCCCGGTGGCGTCAGAAGCTGGCAGGCAACAGCGGGGCCACCGCCCCGAAGAAGAAGAAGACGACGCCCAGCCAGACGACCAGCCCGACCCCGATGACCACGGCCCGCCGCGACCGCCGCGACCGCCGCGACCGGCCGATGGCGATCCACAGCCCTGCGGTCAGCGCGACCACCACCACGCCCCAGAGGATGGCGGCCGTCCAGTTCCGGGCCGGCGTCGGTGATGAGGACCGACGACGGGGAGGGGCGGAGACCGGTACCACCTTGGGGCGTACCAGGATGCTGGCCACCAGTGCGGCGCGGACCACCAATCGTTGGCTGGCGCTGTAACGCGGGTTGCACGTCGTCAAGGTGAGCTGGGGGGTCGTCGTCGGGCCGACGACGACCACGTCGCTCGGGCTCACGGCCATGCTCCAGGTCACGTGATACAGGAAGATCCCCTGCAGGGTGGTGATCGTGATGGAATCGCCCGGAACGAGGTCGTTGAGGTTGTAGAAGGGGTGCTGGTAGGTCGTGCGGTGCCCGGCGATGGAGGCATTCCCCGCTTCACCCGGTAGCGGTGTGCCCGGGTAGTGCCCGGGGCCGGCCTGCAGTTGGGCTTCACCGGTGCCTTCGACGACCACCATCGACACACTGATCTTCGGGATGGTGATGACGCCCACCGCGCTGCCGGTCGGCGGGTCGGGGATGAACGGTGCCACCTGGGCGGCCCGGCCCGTACTGTTGCCGGTGGTGGGGGTCGTCGTGGGCCGCGCCCCCGCCTGCTGTTGGGCGGCTCGGAACTCCCCGCGCAGTTGGCTCTGGGCCCGCGCCGTCTGCAGGCCGGTGCCCCACAGCAGGTAGGGGATGAACAGCAGAATCAGAACACCGCAGACCAGGACCACCCGCCCGACCGCCATTCGGATGGTCGTGAACGACACGTGGCGATGCTAGCGGTGCTGCAGCTCGGGACCCGGTCGCGGCGTGGGACCGCGCTCGGGCCGATGCTCGCTGATGCCGTTCCCGGAGTCTGCTCCGGTACCATCGGGGGCTCGTATCCGATGCGTCGGCGGCGCGTGCAGCGATGCAGGTCCGTTCGCCGGTGCCACAAGCATCGAATGGCAGCCGTGAGCGATAGCAGGGGTCGACGGCGACGCAGAAGGTTGATCGCCACGGGAGTGATCGGCGTGGTGGCCGTGTGGGGTGGCGTGCTGGCGGCGATGACATTCTCGGCCTATCGCCACGACAAGCAGGGTCTCGCCGCGCTCGAGCTGGTCAAGTCCGACCTCAGCCCGGGCGAGTTGACGTCCTCGGGCTCGGTGCACACGCTCGAGGTGGCCCGCGCGGAGTTCGCGGCCGCCCAGTCCGATCTCTCCTCACCGCTGTTCGCGCCGGTGACGGTGGTGCCCGTGGTTGGTCGGCAGTTCCGGTCGGTGCGGGCGTTGAGCACCGCGGCGGGCACGGTGTCAGCGGTGGGCGCGTCATTCCTCACCGAGGTCCACGGCGTCCTCGACGAACCGCACGGTGCCGGTCCCGGCCGGGTGGCATCGCTCCGCCGGTTGTCGGCCCTGTCGTTGTCCGCGCAGGCCCGACTGGCCCGGATCGACACCGGCCCCCCGCAGGCGCTGGTCGGCCCCCTGGCCGCCAAGCACACCGAGTTCGTCTCCCAGCTGGACACCGCCCGTAGGCGGCTGGCCACAGCGGCCGGTGTCTCCGCCGTGACAGCGACCATCCTTCAGGGCCCTCAGACCTACCTGGTGCTGGCCGCGAACAATGCGGAGATGCGGGCCGGATCCGGTGCCTTTCTCGAGGTCGGCGTGGCCACCACCGGGGACGGGTCGGTGCACCTGGGGGACCTGGCTCCTTCGGGGGATCTGACGCTCCCGGTGGGAGCGGTCACCGTAACGGGAGACCTCGAGCGCAACTGGGGCTGGCTGGAGCCGGGCGTCGACTGGCGAAATCTCGGGCTCACGCCGCAGTTCGACGTGAACGCACCGCTGGCAGCGCGCATGTGGACCGCCTCGACCGGCCAGCAGGTCAACGGGGTACTGGCACTGGACGTGGCGGGGGTGCAGCAACTGCTCGAGGCGACCGGTCCGGTCGAGGCCGGGGGCCAGACGGTCGGCGCGGACAACGTCGAGCAGTATCTGCTCCACGATCAGTACGCGGGCCTGACCGACAATTCGGAGGCGGCCGGGAGGCAGGACGCGCTCGGGGCCCTGGCCAGCGCCGTGCTGCGCCAACTGCAGGGCCAGTCCGCCGACCTGCGGTCGCTCGGGAACGCCGTGGCGAGTGCCGTCGCCGGCCGTCATCTGATGCTCTGGTCGAGCAATCCGGTCGACCAGGCGGCATGGGTGGCCAGCGGCGTGAGCGGTAGCCTCACCCCGCACTCGGTGGACGTTGCGGTGATCAACAGGGGTGGGAACAAACTGGACCAGTACCTGCCGGTGCAGGTGGCGGTCAGCACCGAGCCTGCCGGGTCCGGTACGGCGGTCACGTTGACCACCCATCTGGTCGACACCACGCCGGACGGTGAATCGCAGTTCATCGCCGGTCCGTATCCTGGGGTTCCTGTCGAGTACGGCGGGTACACGGGGTTGGTGGCGGCCAACCTGCCGGCCGGCGCCACCGACATCACCATGACCGGAGCCGGCCCGCTGAGCGCCAGGAGCGGCGAAGGCCCGACCTGGCTGGTGGCGGCTCCGATCACCATCCCCCAGGGTGCCTCGGCGACGGTGGTGGTTCGCTTCCGACTGCCTGGGACCCATGGGTCGATGACCGTGGTGCCCTCCGCCCGCATCCCTGCAGAGCAGTGGACCTTCGCGGGTGAGACCTTTGCCGACACTGCGCCCAAGAACATCACCTGGTGAGCATCGGCCAGGGTGATCCGCTCTCGGACGTCCGGCCGCGGGCGGTCGGCGAGTAGTCCGCGGGATCCGGGCACCGACCGGAGTGGCGGTCAGTTGATGGCGATGACCGGCTGCTTCAGGTCGAGCCCGCCGGCGGAACCGTAGAAGGAGGCGTCCCCGAAGGTGAAGATCCCGCCGTCCCTGGCCACCAGCCAATAGCCGTTGCCGTCAGGGGTCCCGCGCATCCCGACGATGGGCTGGTTGAGGGTCATGGCACCGGTCGAGCCGTAGAAGTAGGCGTCCCCGAAGGCGAAGATCCCGCCATCGGATGCCACCAGCCAGTAGCCCCGGCCGTCAGGAGTGGCGGCCATGGCCACGATGGGCTTGTTGAGGGAGAGCGCCCCGGTCGAGCCGTAGAAGGCGGCGTCCCCGAAGGCGAAGATTCCACCGTCGGATGCCACCAGCCAGTAGCCCCGGCCGTCAGGAGTGGCGGCCATGGCCACGATGGGCTTATTGAGGGTGAGCGCCCCGGTCGAGCCGTAGAAGGCGGCGTCACCGAAGGCGAAGATCCCACCGTCGGAGGCCACCAGCCAGTAGCCGTTGCCGCTGGGGGTCGTGGCCATGCTCACGATCGGCTTGTTGAGGGGCAGTCCACCGGTCGATCCTTCGAAGTTCGCATCCCCGAAGGTGAAGATGCCACCATCGGAAGCGACCAGCCAGTAGCCCTGACCGTCCGGAGTGGCGGCCATGCCCACGATGGGCTTGTTGAGGGCGAGCGCACCGGTTGAGCCGTAGGAGGCGGCACTCCCGAAGGTGTAGATGCTGCCGTCACTGGTGGTCAACAGGTAGCCCTCGGAGCTCTGAAGCCGCTTGGGCGGGCTTCCGGTCGTGGTCGGCGGACTCGTGGTCGTTGTCGTGGTCGGCGGACTCGTGGTCGTTGTCGTGGTCGGCGAACTCGTGGTCGTTGTCGTCGTTGTGGTCGTCGGGCTTCCGGTCGTGCTGGGTGGCACCGTCGTGGTCGTGCTCGGCGGACTCGTGGTCGTTGTCGTCGTTGTCGTCGTCGGCGGCACCGTGGTCGTTGTGGTCGTCGGGGGCGATCCCGAGTTGCCTGCCGCCAAGGGCGTCAGGTCGGACCCGTTGACCTGGTCGGCCGCGGCGGACCCTCCGTAGACCTGGAGTGCGTGGATGAATGCTGTGCCGACCTGGCCCGGTGTCCACCACGGTGGGATGCCCCCTCCGTAGTACCCACCGAAGTCGACCTCGGTGACGGAGATCTTGACCGCGCTGGCCACGACCGGGTCGAAGGCCAGCTGCATCTCGTGGTTCCGGTACTGGCCGTCGACGGTGGCCACGGTGGTCCATCCGACCGAGGGTTGGTCGACCGAGACCGTGTAGTCCCGCACGCTGGTGGCGGTGCTCCCCACCGACTGGGCGTCGACGACGACCCGGTCGATGGTGGACGGGGCGGCCAGGGTGACGGTCAGACTCGGGGTGCTGTCGCCGGACGCCGAGCTCCAGCCGCTTCCGGTGGTGGTCCCGGCGATGGCGCCCGAGGCGTTGCCAGAGGTGGCATCGGCCGTGGCGTGGTGGGATGACGCCGCCAGATCACTCCCGTAGGCCTGGGTTGGGCCGACGGTCAGCGCGTCGCCCACCGGGTAGGTGATGTAGGAGACCTGGTCGGAGATGGGAAGGCTGTATGCGGTGCCCGAGGTGGCCGACACCGTCGTTGCATTGCCATACTCGTCGGTCTCCGTCACCGGGATCGAGCCGCCGTCCGGGGCGGTCAGCGTGACTGCGCCGGTCACGGACAGGCCGTCGGACCACACGGCGGCAAGCTGGTCGGCACCTGCGCCGGCCGGGCCGAAGGTGGCCTCATAGGTCTGGGGGATCCCGGTCGAGGGCATCGCCAGATAGGGGCGGCTGGCGATCTCGGAGGAGGTGGACATGGCGGCCAGTGCCCCCGGCTTCACGTAGTCGTCGACGTTGGCGGCCTGGATCAGCGAGAACGACACCCCGTCGTTGCCCCAGTTGCCCTCGTCGTAGAAGTAGCTCCACACGGGGATGTCGAGTACCTTCTGCCAGATCATGGCCCTGGCCACCATGTTGGCCTGGTTGAGGAAGTTGTAGTCGCCGTCGCTCCACCACCCCACTTCGGTGAACCACAGCGGCTTGCCGTCCAGCATCCCCTCCAGTTGTTGGATCTTGGGGATGTTGCCGTACTCTTCGAACGATTCGTTGTTGCCGGTGTACGGGTGGATCGCGGCCACGTCGAGCCAGGAAAGGCCCCCGGCGCTGATCAGCTGCTGCCACCAGCTGACCGCCACGTCGAGCGTCGATCCGCCGATGACCGTCGAGGTCGGGCCCGGTTCGACCGACTTCACGGCCGTATAGAAGGGCTCCAGCACCTGGGTGACGTACAGGCTGGCGTTGCTCCACCCGGTGTTGTTCGACTCGTTCCACGGCTCCCACATCGTGACCGGTGCGCACGCACCGCAGCCGGCCGGTGGATGGGCGTAGTAGTTGACGAGTGCGGCGATGTCTCCCTCCCACCAGCCCTTGCTGACAAGGGCCGACGACACAGGGTCACCGCCGCTGACCTGGATCCAGTAGGCGACGTGGTCGGCCACGGCGAGGGCCGCAGCCGTGAAGTAGTCGGTCGGGGCATTGGCGAAGGTCATGGCCGCCGGCCCGCAGGTGGCCGCCGTCGGCGCCGACGTAGAGCAGTGGGGGAGGAAGGTTGCCCAGTCGACCGACGCCCCCCGGTACCCGTCGAGACCGAGCTCGGAGTTGAGGGCTACGCCCCTGGGGTCGGACGGTCCTCCGGCGCCGATGCCGGACGGGAGGCCGGCCAGGTTCAAAGCGTCTCCAGTGGTACCCACCGTGTACGGCATGCAGGTGGCCCCGAGCCGGGTCGGTGGCGATGTACTCGTGTCGAAGAGGGACGCCTGCACCTGGTAGGGACCGGGCTGTTGGTCGGTCGCCGGGATGGTCAGGGGGATGCTGGCCAGGACAGCGGCCGTGGTGGGAAGCGCGAGGGTGGTCGGTGCAGGCACCGTCTCGGAGTTCAGCGAGGAGCTGTTCTCCACCGAGTAGGACAGCTGCAGGTCGGAGGCATGCGCCGCCCACCACGGATCGAAGTTGGCGCTCACCGCCGGGATGGTCCCGGGGGCGAAGTAGTTGCCCGACGCCGCCGTCGACAGGCCGGCACCCCACCCTAGGCTGCCGGTCGGCACGTGGATTGCGCCGAGATAGGCCTGGAGGGTGGCGAGCGGGATGGAAGAGATGTTGTCCGCGCCGCCGTTGAAGGGCGGGCCCCCCTGGTAGTAGACGGTCGTGCCGACCAGGTAGAAGTTGCTGCCGCCGATGTTCAGGTCTCCGCCGAGGTCAGTAGTGCCCTGGAGGTAGCCCTGGGGGCTCGTGCTCTCGATGGTGTTGAGCGGGTCGGCCGTGTAGATCGTCCCATCCGGCCCCTGCACGGCCTGGGCCGGATAGTAGAACTGGGTCCCCGACCCGGTGTGGAGGTTCTTCCCCTCAGTGTTGGCGGAGCCGAAGGAGGAGAGGACCGTGGAACCGGTGGGATCCAAGGTCTCCACGTAGCCGTTGCCCGAGAAGAGGAGGTTCCCGTTCGACTCCTGGGTGACGTAGTCGAAGTCGTCGACCAGCGCGGAGGAGCCGCTGGCCGCTCCGGTGGACGGATTGAGCAGGGTGCTGCTCGTCTTGTTCTGGACCACGCTGACGACCAACTGGAACGCAGACCCCGAGCCCACTCCGAACAGACCGGTCGGATTGCCCGACTGGGGGTCGACCGACCAGAGCACGGTGCCCAACGGTGAGAACTTGTCCACCAGCTTGCCGTAGTAGCTGGACAGGTAGATGTTGCCCGACGAGTCGACGACCGGCTGGGAGACCTCGTCGCCCGAGCCGAACTGCGCCGGCACGGCGAACGATCCGTTCGGACTTCCCGAGAGGGTGTAGGTGTCGAGCATGGAGCCGGTGTAGACGTAGATCCCGCTCGATGTGACGGTGAAGTCGTAGACGCCGCCCGTAGGGGTGACGACTGTGCTGGTCGGGTCGGACGGCAGGCTCGGCGCCGGGCCGAGGGTGGTCGAGGCATCCGGAGCATCACAGATCGGGCTGACGTCGGCGGCGGACGGGGCGGCCACACTCCCGGCGATCTGGGGGGAAGTGGTGCTGGCCTGCGCCGTGTCGGTGAGACCCCCGGCAATCGGCACTGTGACCATCAATCCGATCGCAATGCCGATAACGACGCCTTTTCGAGGGCGCACCAGTTGACTGCCCCTGCCTGCCCACTCCACACCTTCCCATCGGCGGACCCCGCTGCATCTTGAGATAAACGTCACTCAAAATGACCAACGTCCCATCACTTTCAGTGGTAATGGTTCGCTACGCTGGGCTGACCCAGGGCGTACCCGCCGGTGGAAGTACGATGCGCCGGGTGGCGACTTCCCCCGAGCGCGTTCCTTCCCCGTCACTGCGGCGACCGATGAAGGTGCTCCGGATCTCGCACAGCGGAGTGGTGACCGCGTGGCGCGAGCGTGAACGGCAGCTCCGACACCGGGGAGTCGACCTCACACTGGTGACCGCCGCCCGTTGGGGGGAAGGCGGCTCGATGGTCGACTTCGTGCCGGCCGGCGACGAGTTCGTCGTCCCGGTGCGCACGTCGGGCCGTCATCCGAACCTGTTCCTCTACGATCCCAGGACGCTCTGGCAGATCCTCGGGTCGACCCGGTGGGACCTGATCGACATGCACGAGGAGCCGTTCGGGCTTGCGGTCGCCGAGGTGCTCGTGCTGCGCCGGCTGCGAGCGCGCGGCGCCCCCTTCGTCGTCGCGTCGGCTCAGAACCTCGAGAAGCGCTATCCGCCCCCGTTCCGCTGGTTCGAGAGGTGGTCGCTCCGCCGTGCCGCGGGCGCCTACACCTGCAATGTCGAAGCCGGCCGGATCCTCGCCAGGAAGGGGTTGCACGGAGAGCTGGTCCTGCTTCCGCTGGGCGTGGACGTCGAGCGGTTCCACCCGATCGATCGCGCGCCGCCGTCGACGTCCCTGACCGTCGGGTTCGTCGGACGCCTGATCCGCCACAAGGGGGTCGACGTGCTGCTCGAAGCGGTGGCACTCGACGGGCGACTGCACGCCGAGATCTACGGCGCCGGACCCGAGGCCGACGGCCTGGCGGCATTGGTCGGCCGGCTCGGGATAGCGGACCGGGTCACCTTCCACGGTCATGTGCAGGAAGGGGACATCCCCGCCATCTATCCCGGTGTCGATGTGCTCGCCGTCCCGTCGGTGCCGCTCCCGGGATGGGTCGAGCAGTTTGGAAGGGTCGTGGTCGAGGCACACGCATCCGGTGTGCCCGTGGTGGCCAGTGCCAGTGGCGCCCACCCCGACGTGGTCGGGGAGGGCGGGCTGCTGGTGCCTCCCGATGATCCGCGCGCACTGCGGGACGCGCTGGTCCGTTTCCTCGACGAACGCGGGCTGTGGGAGCGCCTCCGGGCATCGGGACTCGCAGTCGCTCCGGGCTACTCGTGGGAGAGCGTTGCCGACACGCAGATGGGTCTCTACGAGGCCGCGACCCGGGGGCCGAAAAGGGAAGACGGCTGACGGGCTGCACCGGTTCGAGCCACATCGTGGGCCGCAGGGTCGGTTCGGTGAATGCCACGGCGCCCCCCCGGCACCGGCAGGGATCACCGAGTCCGCCGCCCCGACTCGCGGATGACCTCGCGGTAGAGGAGCTCGAGCCGATCGAGGTGGTGGGGGAGGGCGAACAGCCGCCGCTGGCGGTCACGCAGGCGCCCCCCGACCCGGAGGCGGCGTGCCCTGTCCCCGCCGAGTGCCGCCAGGGCATTCGCTGCGGCCTCGGCGTCGCCGGGGTGGAAGAGTATGCCGTCTTCTCCGACCGTTTCGACGTGCGCCCCGCCGCCTGCCGCGATGACCGGCACGCCATGGGACATGGCCTCGACGACGGAGAGTCCGAACGGCTCTTCCGGAGCGGGTGCCAGCAGCATGGACGAGCCGTCGAGCAGCAGATCGGTGTCGGACACGAGGCCGGCGAACTCGACGCTGCTACCGACGCCGAGGTCGTGGACGAGGTCGATCAGGGAGGGTTGCAGATCGCCGACACCGGCAACCACCAGCCGCCACCCCCGGGAGCCGAGACTGCTCGACGCCCAGGCCCGGATCCCGACAGCGGGGTCCTTCTCGGTGGTGAGCCGTTGGAGCATCACCACGGTGGGCGACTCGAGAGTTGCCTGGGCCTGATCGGGCACACCGTTGGGGATCAGCACGGTGGGCCCGTCGATGCCGTCGGCGACGAACTGGCTTATGGCGATGTCCCGGCAGATCGCCCGGGAGGTCATTCGGGCGAGGACCCGGGCGGGGGCACCGGTGCCACGCCCTCCGGGGAAGTGCCGGGTCGCCACGATGGGAGCGCGCTGCAGTGGACGGGCGAGCCAGGCAGCACCTTCCGCCGCGGTCATGTGGGCATGGACGACGTCGGCCCCGCGGTGTCCCAGAAGGGCTCGGGTCACCTGGCTGATCGACGATGCCGGATGATGTATGACCTCGTCGCACAGCTCGTGACGCATGCGTGTCGGATCCCCACCGGCGACCACGACCCGGTGACCGCGCCCGGCGAGCCCGTTGGCCGTCTCGCAGATGTAGCGCTCCACGCCGGCGAACCCGTCGCTGCGCACGACCTGGATCACCGAGAGGCGCGCAAGGTCCGTCGCTTCGGCCTCGACGCCGGGCTCGTCATCGGTGGATGTCACACGGTTCCTCTCGGCTGGATGACGAACGGCACTTGGCGGACACCCCCAATGGGCACGCTCCCTTGACACCGGGGCATCGTGCCACAGACCTGCGGCGGGCCTGGCCTATCATGCCCGACAGGTCGGGTGGTCCCCGGCGAGCGGAACTGCCGGCGGAAGCCACAGCGAGGTAGACCGTGAGCGCTCCAGAAGTGGCCGTCGTGTTTCCGCAGCTTCATCGAAGCGGTGGAATCGAACGCTTCTGCTGGGATCTGCTCGACTACCTGACCCCGCGGCATGAGACCACCTTCGTGGGAGCGGTGGCGCCCGAGGGGCACCACCGGGCGTGCGGTTGGTGCCCGTGCCGGGGTCTCCCGACCCTGGCGTGATCGGAATGTACGTCCGACGGGCTCGCACGCGAGCGGTCCTGGAACGGCTGGCGCCCGAGGTCATCGTGACGATGGGATCGGTGGTGCCACCAGGGGACGTGCTGTGGGTGCCGAGTGTCCACCGGGCGTGGCTGGAGGCGGCCCGATCCGTCCCGATGGGAAGGTTCGAGCTGCCGGCCCGCTTGCGCTTCGCCATGCCGAGGCACCGCGCCTTGTTGGCCATAGAGTCGCAGTATTGTCGCCACTCGCATCCTCGGCACATACTGTGCACGTCCCGCCGGGAGGTCGAGGACCTCCATCGCCCCTACGGGGTGGACCGTTCCCTGACCACGGTGGTCCCCAACCCCTTCGATCCGGAGCGCTTCGATCCGGAGCGACGCAGACGGGACCGCACCGCGGCACGCCGCTCCCTCCGGATCGGGGAGGACGAGTTGGCGATCATCTTCGTGGCCAACGAACTGCATCGCAAGGGCTTCGGCCAGCTCGTGGAGGCGCTCGCTCTCAACGGCCACCGGCATCTGACGCTGCACGTGGTGGGCAGGGCGCAACTCGGTCCCTACCGAAGGTCCATACGCCACCTGGGCCTGGAGGGTCGTGTGCAGTACCACGGCCCGTCCCGTGATGTCGCGTGGCAGTTCGCCGCCGCCGACCTGATGGTCCTGCCCACCCAGTACGAGCCCTTCGGACTGGTGATCATCAAGGCTCTGGCCAGTGGCGTGCCGGTCATCACGAGCAGGGTGGCGGGGGCGTCCGAGGCAGTCCTGCCCGGTCGGACCGGGCTCATCCTGGAGGATCCCTACGACGTCGAGGAACTCGCCCGGCTCATCGACGAGGCGGCAGGGGCGGATCTGGGGACCTGCGGTCGACCGGCGGCCTCGTCGGTGGACTTCTATCGGCGGGACCGGGTGATGCGGCAGGTGGAGTCGATCGTGTTCTCCTAGCGCCCTCCCTGGCCGGACTCCGTTCGGGTGGGCCGGTGAAGGGCTCAGGGTCGACCGGCGGCCCGGCTCCGCTCCTCTGCCCTGCAGGGTCCGACCCGGTACAGGCGGAACCGACCGGCAGCGCGCCGGCCGCGCTCACCGGGGACGAGCAGTGCACGCAGGAGGGCCCCGGCCAGGACACCCGTGCGGAAGAGCCACCAACCCGTGGTCCCGTAGTGTTTGCGCATGTACCGCTCGAGGGACGCGTGGAAGTGGGCTTCGCGCTCGGTGGTGGCCCCGCCGGTCCCCGCTCCCACATGGGTGGCGGTCACGCTCGGGCAGAGTGCGACCTTCCACCCGAGGTCGCGGGCGCGCTTCTGCCAGTCCGTCTCCTCCGCGTAGAGGAAGAACCGTTCGTCGAACGGTCCCACCTCGTCGAGCGCCGCGGCGCGGAGCAGCAGCACCGAACCGATCAGGAAGCCGTGTCGTCGACGCAGGCCGCCCAGCCCGACGGCCTCGATCCAGGCTCCCCACGGGGTGGGGAACGGCCAGGCCACCCGGGCCTGGTTGCCATCCGACGGGTCGACCTGTGACGGTGCCACGGCAGCCAGATCGGGCTGGGTGTGCAGCAACGTGTGCAGCTCCGTCACATCCCCGGGAGCGATGGTGGCGTCGGGGTTCAGCAACAGGACATCGGACCGGGTCTGGCTGCGCCGGCGGAGACCGAGGTTGACCCCGCCGGCGAAGCCCAGGTTGCTTCCGGCATCGACGTAGGTCGCCCCGTGACGGGAGGTGACTGCGCTCACCGCCCCCTCCGAGGAGTTGTCCACCACCGTCACGGGCAGCGCCCCGCCGAGCGCCGCCAGGCACCGGTCCAACAGATCGGAGGCGCCGTAGGCCACCACGAGAACCTCAACCGCCTGGGGCATCAGGCAACTCCGCCGAAGCTGGGCGCCCGCTGCAGGTCCGGGCGCGGATGCCATCCGGAGGCGGGGTGCACCGGGAGCACCAATTGCGGTTCGGCAAACGGCCGACAGCGTCGACCCGTTGCCGGCGGCATCATTGCTTGTAGGTGTAGGACTGGTAGGTGTCCGACGAGGACCGACGGACACGGTTGAGAGCGAGGCCCAGCACCCGGCAGTTGGTCGTCTCCAACCGATGGATCGTCCGCTCCAGGTCACCGCGATCGGTACGCCCCTCCGAGGCGACCACGATGGCTCCCGAGGCCATGCTCCCGAGGATGGCGGTGTCGGGCACGGCGAGCACGGGGGGGGTGTCGAACAGCACGACATCGGCCAACAAGGGGAGCTGGTCGATGACCGGCTTCATCCCGGGGCTCCCCAACAGCTCGCTGGGACTGTCGAGGGCGCTCCCGGCCGGCAGCAGCTGGAGTCCCCAGATCCCCGTCTCGACCAACAGCGAGGACACCGAGTGACCGTCGGGGGACGGGATGGCGTCCCGCTTGGAGCGGGAAGGTGCCGGGCCTGTCCCCCCGGCCGTCCGTCGACTGCCCGCCCTGGCTGCATAGCCACGCACCTCCCGGGGCGCGCTCGGTCGGGTGTCGGGCTCGGGGACCTTCCAGTTCGCCTTGATGAGATCGGCGAGGCCCGGCAGCCCGGTGGGCTGGAGCCCGAAGATCTCCTCGAGCCTCGGCCGCCGGAAGTCCGCGGAGACGACGATAACCTTGCTGCCGCTCATCGCCCACGCCGCGGCGAGGTTGGCGGTGACGAATGTCTTGCCGTCACCGGCCTCGGGGCTGGTGATAAGGACGAACGGACACGGGGCGTCGTCGAGGATCACCCGCACACTGGTCCGCAACTCGCGGACCGACTCTGCCATCTGTGACTGGGGCGCCTGCACCATGGCGATGGTGACCTTGCCGGAGCGCACGTCGGGATCCAGTGGGAGCTCGGCGAGGACGGGTGCCACCGAGGCGTCCTCGAACTGGGGGTTCCGCCGGACCCGCGTGTCGAACTGGTCCCGCAGCAGCGCGATCCCGATGCCGACCAACAGCCCGGCGATCAATCCGATGGCGATCAACTTGCCCTTGCTCAGACCGGTCGGTGACACCGGGGTGTCTGCGGCCACCTGTATGGACGCGTAGGGCTCACCGGCCTGCATGTTGTACTGCTCGGACTGCAGTGTGCCGTAGGTCTGGGTCAAGGCTGCGATCTGGGTGGTGATCAGCGGGTTGGCGCTGGTGCCAGTACCCTGCTGCTGTTGCAGCGCGGCGATCTTGGCGGTCAGGCCGGCCAGGAGGCTGCTGATCTTGGTGATCTGCACCTGGACAAACGCCTGGATCTGATCGACGAAGGCCTGCGAGTAGGCCGTGGCCACTGCTCGGGCCTGTTCGGGGCTCGAAGCCGTGGCGGTGATGCTCAACGCCCCGGAGGTCGGGTCCACCGTGCCGGTCACCTCGGAGGCGACGCTTTGTGTATCCGGGTTGCCGAGGATCTTCGCCGCCCCGAGTTGCACCGCAGTGCTCCCGAGCTCCTGCACCGGGTCGGGCAGGGTGACAGGGGCCGACGTCTGCCCGGTCTGGCTCACGCCGCTGATCTGGATGAGCGCAGTGGACTGGTACTTCGGGGTCTCGATCCTCGAGTAGGCGAAGGCGGCGGCACCGGCGACGACCACACTGACCAGGACGGTCAGTCGTCTGCGCCAGAGCGCGGAGAGGAGTTGTTGGAACGTCAGTGGATGCTCTCTTTCATCGGTCGTGCCTCAAAGCGAGGATACGACGTCGCGAACGCACCGAGCGGCAAGGGTGTGCCCACGCGCCTTGGTGGCACCGGCCCGGCGGCGGGGGCGGAGCCGAGGGAGAGGCGGCAGGAGGTCATCGCTGTGCTCCTTGGAGGCGAACCTGGGCCACGACCGAAGCCATCGTCTCGGCCCGCTGCCGCCACGAGGGGATCTCGGCCTCGCCGGGTGTGCCGGGGAGGCCCTCCGGCCCGGCATCCGCCAGTGCCGTCGTGGTCGCCTCGACGAAGCGGGAGCGGTCGGCGACGACGACGGGTGGACCGAGGTGGCGGAATCCGGCCACTGGCGTGGCGACAGTGGGGCGGGCGGCGGCGAGGCACTCGTAGGCCTTGATCGGATCGAGGCTCTCGGTGAACGGGTTGACCAGGTGGGGGATGATCACCACGTCGGCATGCTGGAGGAATCCCGGAATCCGGTCGTAGGGTTGGGAGCCCAGGAGATGGATGTTGGGGACCTGCTCCAACTGTGCGGTCACCTCGGCCGGGAGGAAGTTCGGTCCGACCAGGGCGACCTGGAGCTCGGGCCTGGCCTCGGCCAGGTCGAGGATGAGCGGTATGTCGATACGCCATTCGTGGACGGTCCCGACATACACGGCAACCGGTGCCGGTGGGAGCGATGAAGGCCGGGGCTGGGGGGTCCGGAAGAGTTCGACGTCCACGCCGTTGGGGATCAACTCGACCTTCCGGTCCCGACCACGTGTCCGGGCCAGGTCCGGGGAGCAGACCACCACTGCCCGGCTGTGCGTCAACAGGAGCGCCTCGTCGGTCATGAGCCGGTTCCGTTGGCGCGGTGCAAGAGGAGCGAGCAACCAGTCGTCGGTGATGTCGTAAAGGGTCGGCCATCCGGTCCGGAGGCTGAACTGCGCGTAGGAGGCGTCATTCACCCACAGCACGGGCCGGTCGAGACCGAGCTGAGCGACCGCATGGAGGACCTGCCGGCCGAGCGATCGGTCTGCGAACGGGCCGATGAACCGGGGCAGCCACTTGCGAGGCCGGAGCACGTGGATGCGGGGATGCACCTGTTCGAGTCGCGGTCCCCGGAGTTCCTCGAGGCCTCCCTGCTTCAACTCGTGGGGGATGTCGACTGCGGGGGCGACGAAGAGCACACGCAGGCTCGGGTCGAGGCCTACGAACTCGTCGACGAGGATGCGAATTCGCCTGCGGACAGTGCCCCAGCGCTCGAGGGAGCACACCACCAGCGACGTGCCGGCGGACGCCGGTACCGCCGTCATCGTGTTGCTGTCCCCTGGGCCCTGTGCTGCCATTTCCGTTCCTCGATCCCTCGTGGTTGATCGTCGGTCACCTGGCTGCCGCTCCGGTTCGTTCGTGAGGGCCGAGATCCTAGATACCGTCGTCACCGTACCGGCAGATCTTGAGGTCCGATCCCTATGGGCGTGAGTGAGCGAGAGGTGGAAGCTACGCTTCCTGGGCTGCCTACAACGACCCATCCGAGGCCCGATGAGCCAGAACGCGACCAGAGCATGAGCGGGATTCCCATGAACGATCCCGACCGGGTCGGCGGCCGGTGGCGTGCGGCCGGGAACTGGGCCCGGATCGGAGCGCACGCGGCAGGGTGGTCGGCCGTCGTGGTCGTGGCCGCCGCCGTCGGGGCCGCCGTCGTAGGGAACCTCCGTCTCGGACTGGCCCTTGCCGCCCTGGTGCTCGTGCTGGGGGTGTTCGTCGCTGATCCGGTGCTGCTGGCAGTCATCGTGCTTCCCGCCGCGCTCCTCGTGCAACGGGTCGGCGGGGCAAGCACCAACCTGAGCGTGGCCGACCTGTTGGGCTTCCTCGGTGGCCTGGTGTGTCTCTTCCTCGTCCGGTGGAAGGACGCGCCGTTCCTCCGGCAGTTCCTCATGGGCATCATCTGGTACCAGGCCGTGCTGATCCTGGTGGTGGTCGCCCATCCGTACCGGTTCGACATCGTGGAGTGGTTCCACCGCCTCTCCTATCTGGGGGCCAGCGTCCTGGTCGGTTGGGTGATCGCCACGCATGGCCGCACCCGGCAGGCCTTCCGCCTGTTCCTGTGGGGATCGGCGGTGCTGGCCCTCGTGGCCATGGAGCACGCCGTCACCCTGCACTTCCAGCCGGCCCAATGGGGTGTGTACCAGAAGAACACCATCGGCTCGATGATGTGGGTGGCCATCGTGTTCGCCCAGATCAATCCCCCCTGGGCGGGCATCAGCCGGCGGGAGGCTCGGATCCCGAAGTACCTCTGCATCGGGGGTCTGCTCGCATCGCAATCGAGGCAGTCGGTCATCCTGCTGATCCTGGCCATCGGAGCGGCGGTCGTACTGAATCCGGAGGTGCGCCGGCGCTCCAAGCTGATCATGCTCGGAGCGGTGCCGTTGGTGGTCGTTCTGTACTACAGCTTCTCCCTGGCAGCGCGAAACAATCCCCGGTTCAACTCCGTTTCGATCCGTTTCGATCAGATCGGTGCGGCCATCCACGTGTGGCATCTGAGTCCGATTCTCGGGGAGGGAATGCGCTTCTACAACCTGCCGCAGTTCGTGAGCGTCACTGCTCCCCCCAACGTGTTGGTCGACAACCTCGCCTCGACGGGAATCGTCGGTTCGATCGCATTCGTCTTCCTCGTCTTCGTCACCATGCGGACCATGTTCAGGCTTCCATCGGCGTACGGCACCCTGGGTCTCGTCATCTTGATGAGCCACTACGTCGGTGGTCTGTTCGACACGTTCTGGATCGGTGCCTCGTCGATAGCGCCCTTCGTCATCGCCGGCATCTCGCTTGGCCTGGCCGACCTGCACCGGGGGGACCCGCCGGTGCAGGCGGCGCCCACCGGTCGGCTCCCGGCACGGGAACAGGCCAGGCTGCGCACGCAGCGCCGACCGGCCCGGACGGCCGGATCCGGGCAGTCACGCACGGCCAGGCGAACGCTCCCGACCCCTTGAACCCCCGTTGACCCGCAGCCGGCCGCGCATCGTCTACAACGCCCTGCCCCTGAACCCTCGTGGCGGTGGTGTCAGCACCTACATCCGCGAGCTGCTCGCCGCCATGGTGGCGACGGTGGATGCGGACCTCGTGGCCGCCGTGCACCCTGCCGGAACGGCGGAGCTGCCGGCGGGCCTCCTCCCGCTCGTCAAGGACCAGTCCCAGGGGATCAGGCGGGCGCTGACCGGCGCCGTCGGGTTCGGGCCGGCCGATCTGACCCACGGCCTGGATGTCGACCTCCCGCTGCGTCGCGCCGGCCTGATGGTCTCGACGGTGCACGACATGGCGATCTTCGATGTCCCGTGGGCCTTTCCGAGACACCGGGTACTCGGCGAGCGGGTGGTGGTGAGGAACGCACTCCGCCGGGCCGATGCCATCATCGCCGTGTCGTCGTTCACCGCCGAGCGGGTCAGGGCCCTGGTGGGCCGTGACCCGCTCGTCATCCACTCTGCACCCGGGACGGAGATGACGCCCCCCTCCGACGGCGACATCGCCCGCGTGCGGTTCCACTACGGGCTGCCGGAACGCTTCGTCCTCCACGTCGGCAACATCGAACCGCGCAAGGACCTCGGCACGTTGGCCGAGGCCTGCCGCTTGGTGTCCATCCCCCTGGTCCTCACCGGCCACGGCCTGTGGGCCAACCGTGCCCCGGGAGGGGTGGTGGAGATCGGCCATGTTCCGCTCTCCGACCTTCCGGCACTCTACGGAGCGGCCACCCTTGTCGGTTACGCGTCACGTTACGAGGGCTTCGGACTGCCTCCGGTGGAGGCCATGGCCTGCGGGGCACCGGTCGTCACCACGGCGGTGCCCGCAGTGGTCGAGGTGGTGGGCGACGGGGCGGAGACCTTCACGGCCGGCGATGTCGACGGTCTGGCCCGGACGCTGCGGGAGCTCATCGGGGACGAGCAACGGCGGGCCGAGCTGGCCGCACGGGGCGCCAAGAGGGTGAGTTCCCTCGGCTGGCAGCAGACGGCCGAGGCCACCGCGGGGGTCTATCGGTCGCTGGACCTCGCCGTGTGACCGGAACCCCACCCGGCAGCGTCGACGCTCTCCGGTAGACATCGGTCGTGCCGGCAGCGTGCCGATTCCGGCCGTCACGCAGCACCCGCTGAGGCCACCGAACTTCAGTTCGAACCTCAAATCGCCGATGTGAGGCCATGGGGTCGGCGCTGACGGGCAAGTCATCCGTGTCGGCTGTGGCCGAAGCCGGTGGGTCCCCGCTGCCCGTGGACGCGAAGGGGGCCGAGGCGGAGCTGGCCGGCCCGGTCGAAGCGGGGCGGTCGGCCTTCCTGGCCGACCTCGACGACCCGGAACTGGTGATCTCCGAGGGTTACATCGGGCCCGAGCGGCGCGCCACCGGCCTCCGGGCCCGTCTCCTCAGGGCCACCTTCGGCCAGCGCCGTTCACTCCTGCGGCTGGATCTCCTGGTCGCCGCCGCCGCCGTGGTGGTGGTGACGGTGGCGGCTGCCCTCCTAGTGGCGGGAGCGACCGGGCACAACGGGCCAGCCGCGGGCCGCAACACTGCGTTCTCGTCGGTCGCGGCCCAGGCCCGACCGGTCGGGCCGGCGTCGTCCGCAGTCCGGGACACGCCGACCTCGACCACCCCCGTGGTCACCGCACCTGCGGTGACCAACCCCGCGCCGACCACGACCGTTCCGGCACCGGCTCCCACCCCGGCGACGGCACCTGCCACTGCCCCGGTTCCGACGACTCCGCCCGGGCCGGCCGATGCCGCGCAGACTCCGGCGGCGCTGGCCCCGGCACAACTCGGGGCCGAAGCACTGACGCTGGTCCGCTACCCCTGGCAGAGCATCCCGGGCTACTCGATCCAATTCCTCCCGATCTCCGAGGCGCCGTCCCCCGGCTTCTACGGCAACACCACCTTCACCTGGGGCCAGGCCGGTGGGGTCTCCAGGCTGTACGTGTACCCGGGAGAGACGGTCCTCCAGCTGGCCGGTATCACCGCCTTCGAGATCGGCCACGAGGTCGACGCCGCCGCGGTCGATCCCCAGGGGGGCGAAGCCCAGATCGAGGCCATCTTGAACGTCCACCCGGCCAGTTGGGCACCCAACTGCGACTGTGCCGAGCAGGACTTCCTCTCGGGATGGTACGCCGCCGCCTTCTCCGACTACTGGTCGCCTGGGGTCGGGAACTGGAGCCGCATCGCGCCGGAGCCGACCGGGGCCGTGCTCGCCGCCGTCGAGCCCTGGTTGAACCCGACCCTTCCCTGATCCGACTCCCATGTACCGCGCCCTTCTGACCCTGCCAGTACGCTCCGTGCCACTACCGGCGGGGCTGTTACCGTCCGTGGCGGTGACCGGTGCCATGGCGCCGTCCCACCTGCGAATGGATCAAGGATCATGACCCGGATTGCCCTCCTCCCCAGCTTGTACCCCCCATCCCTCGGCGGGGTGGAGGAGCTGACCCGCCACCTTGCCTTGTCCCTCGTCGATGCCGGGGACCAGGTGGAGGTGTGGACGAGCCAGCCCGACGACGCCGCCCCGGAGACCGCCGAGATCCGGGACGGCTTGGTGGTGCGCCGCCTGCCCATGCCGCTTCCGGCCACCAACTGGCCGGCGGTCCGCCGAACCGCAGTCACCGGCACCCGGACGCTGCGCTCGCTGCGGAGTGCAGTGGCCGCGTTCCGTCCGGAGGTGCTGCATGTGCAGTGCTTCGGGCCCAACGGGGCCTATGCCACCGCGTTGTCCCGTTTGTCGGGACTTCCCTTGGTCATCACGTTGCATGGTGAGACGCTCATGGACGACGCAGACATCTTCGAGACGTCCCGGGTATTGCGGACCGCCCTCCGATTCGGCATGCGGGGCGCGTCCGTGGTCACCGCGTGCTCGACGTTCGCCCTGGCCGACGCCGAGCAGCGCTTCGGACTCGCCCCCGGGAGGGGAACGGTGATCCCCAACGGGGTCGCCCTCGACGACGAATGGGGCCTGGGTGCGGGGACGGCCCCCGCCGGCCTGCCTGTCCGGCCGTACATTCTGGCCCTGGGCCGGGTCGTGGAGAAGAAGGGATTTGACCTGTTGTTGGAGGCGTTCGCTGCGATGGACCCAGGTCGGCGAAGCGCCGACCTGGTCATCGCCGGTGCCGGGCCCGCTCTGGAGTCCCTGCGTGAGCGCGCCGCCGCGTTGGGGGTCGCGGGCCAGGTGCACTTCCCGGGCCGGCTCTCCCGTGACGAGGTGACCGGGGCGATGGCGGGAGCCACGCTGTTCGTGATGCCCAGTCGCCTCGAGCCTTTCGGGATCGTGGTGCTCGAAGCCTGGAAGGCAGGCACCGCCGTCGTGGCCACCGTGCGCGGGGGTCCCCCGGAGTTCGTGCACGGCGGCCGGGACGGCGTCCTGGTCGATCCGTTCGACACCGCGGCGTTCGCGGCCGCACTGGAGCTCCTACTCGACGATCCGGCTCGCAGGCGGGCGATCGCCTTGGCCGGCCACCAACGGGTACGGGAGTTCGGATGGCCCACGATCGCCGAGCGGTATCGGCAGCTCTACGCCGGTGCCACCGGATCCAAGGACGGCGGGAGCGAGCCACCAGGTGGCGTCCAACGCTCTCATCAGGGAGAATCCGTCTCATGAGTGTGCAAACGCTCGTCGTGAGGGGCGGGGGGCCTTCGCAGTCCGACGAACCCGGTGGGACGGTGCTCGAGGTGCTCCGGCCCGTGGAGGCCCGACCGGAGTGGCGCAGCATCGAGGCGCACCGGACCAGCGGCGGCTGGTGCGAGATCCGCCTCTCGGGGATGGCCGCCGACCTGGGTCGCAGCCTCGACGGGGAGATCGGGCTTCAGGCCACTTTGGAACAGGTCGATGAACGGGTATGGTCCCTGTCGATCTCGACCAGAAGATTCGCCCAGTTCGTCTGTATCGACGTGCCTGGCTACCGGCCCGACGATTCATGGTTCCACCTGGCACCGGAGGCGAACCGGTCGGACGCCCTGCATCGGGACGGCTCGGACACGATGACCCCACGGGGACAGGTCAGGGCCCTCAATTCCGTCGCGGCGGCCAGCGTCTCGCCCTAGCACCCGGGTTCCCGCCGGCCGGCATTCGCGGTTGTGCCAGGCGTTGTTGCTCGCTTACGATGGGGTTCCACGGTGGACGTGGTCTCGATGGCTGAACCGTCGAGCGTGTCGGACGGACGGCGGAAAACCGGCGCAGGAAAGGGCAGGCCGGCTGGGATGGCAATTCTTGATCCAGAGATACGGCGGATCGGGCTGGAGCCGGATCCGCCGGTTCGGGAGAGGATGCGGCCGCCGGACGGCCTCGGTGACCACGCCATCGCCGTCGCCCGGGTTCAACGGCACGCGCTCCGCAGGTTATTGTCGGCCGACGTGGTCGGGCTGGTCGTGGCCGCCATCGCGGGCCCGCTGCTGGTGTCCGCGGTCTCGAACAACCCGGCGAGCACGGTCAATCACAACGGGAGGATCTACCTCTTCAACCTGGTGGTGATCCCCCTGTTCATCGGCGTCTTCGCCCTCTACGGCCTCTATCGGGGGATCACCCGCCGGATCTCCATGAGCGTGTTCTCCGATCTGCGGAACATCGTGCATGCATTGATGATCAGCGGGTTCCTCTACGCCATAGTGGCCTATCTGGTCGCCAGGAGCAGCAACTACATGGAAGCGCTCTCCGTGGCCAATATCGTCGCCATGTGCGGGGTCGCCGTCGTCACCGTACCCCTGGCCCGCGTGGTGGCCTTCGGGTTCTCGGGCCGCGCCTCGGCCGGATCGGTGCCGGTCATCGTGGTCGGCACCGGAAAGCTGGCCCAGACGGTGGCGAGCCATCTGCGCGCCCACTCGAACGTGCAGTTCGTCGGCTTCGTTGACGACAACCCGGTGGGGCAGGGCGATGTGCTCGGTGAGTTGGAGGACCTTCCCGAACTGTGCCGCCGGTACGGGATCGCCCGGGTGGTGGTGTGCTTCTCGAGGACCCACCCCGAGCGGACCACCGAGCTGCTCAAGGGTCTGACCGGCAAGGTGGGCGTCTCCATCGTCCCGCGCTACTACGAGCTGATCACCAGCCGTTCCCATGTCGAGGACCTGTCCGGGTTGCCCATGCTGGACATCGCCCCGGCGTCGCTCAGTTCCGGGTCACGGTTCCTCAAGCGGTCGTTCGACATCGTGGCGTCCACGTTGATCCTCGCGGTCAGCGCCCCCTTCCTGGCCGTCTTCGCCGCAGTGATCAAGGTCACCAGCCCCGGCCCGGTCTTCTTCCGCCAGGTGCGGACCGGTCGGAACGAGAAGCCGTTCACCATGCTCAAGTTCCGCACCATGTTACGAGACGCCGAGGCGCGTCGTAACGAGCTCGAGCACCTCAACGAGGTGGAAGGACCGCTGTTCAAGGTGGCCAACGACCCGCGGGTCACCCGGTTCGGTCGATTCCTGCGGCGGACCAGCCTCGACGAGTTCCCCCAGCTGATCAATGTGTGGAAGGGCGACATGTCACTAGTGGGCCCCCGGCCGTTCGTGGTGTCGGAGGCCATGGAGATCGAAGGCTGGGCCCGCAAGCGCTTCGAGGCCCGTCCCGGGATGACCGGGCTGTGGCAGGTGTCCGGCCGGAACGAGCTGTCCCACCTCGAGCTATGCCGCCTCGACTATCTCTACGTCGCTTCGTGGTCGTTCTGGTGGGACATGCAGATCCTCGGGCAGACGCCGAGCACCATCTTCAATGGCCGCGGCGCCTCCTGACCGATCGGGTGCCCGGTCGGGTCGCCTGCTCGAGGCGCGGTGCACTCAGTGCGCCCGTCGCTCCTCATCCACTGCCGCGTTGATGCGCTCGACGAACCTGGCGGTGGAGAACTGCCCGGCGTGCCCGGTCAGGGTGTCGGCTTGCCACGAGGTGGCGGCGAGCCGATCCACCGCCTTCGCGATCAATTGAGGCTCCGGCTCGTCGAAGAACAGGCCGGTGGATCCCTCCACGATGGTGTCCAGGAAGCCTCCCCATCGCAGTGCGGCGGTGGGCCTCCCGAATCCGGCGGCCTCGACCGGCGTCAGCCCGAAGTCCTCGTAGGAGGCGGCGACCAGCCCGATCGATGATCGGTACAGCCATCGGAGGCCGGCGTCGTCGACCCGGCCGAGCACGGTCACGTTGGCCGGGGCAGAGGCCGCGATCTGCTGGGCGAGCGGTCCGGTGCCGACGACGACCAGGCGTTGGTCTGGAAGCAGCCGGAAGGCCTCGGTGACCGCCTCGACGTTCTTGTAGGGGAGCAGTCTCGACACGCACAGGACGAAACCCGGGTCGATGCCGGCGACCGGCTCGGCGTCGCCTCCGGCAGTCATGTCGACAGGCGGTGGCACCACGTCGGCATCGATCCCGTAGAGGTCGGCCACCCGGGCCCGTACCGCCCGGGAGTTGACCAGGTACCGGTCGGCGCTGGCCGCGGCCCTCCGGTCCCACCGGCGCAGGGGCGGGGTGAGCACCGACAGGGTGGCTGCCGCCCAGCGCGGGGAGCCCGCCAGGTAGCGGTCAGCTTGGTACAGCCAGCGGGCCGGCGTGTGGCAGTAGACGATCTTGCGTCCGCTTGCATGGGCCCCGTGCGCCCAACCGCTCGAGGAGCAGATGACCACCTCGGCATCGACCCGGAGTCGCGAGAACGCCGGGGCGAGGAGTGGCAGGGCGAGGCGATGGCGGCTGCGGAGGATCCCGAGCCGGTCGAGGGGCAGGGTGCGGATGTCGTACCGCGAGAATTCGGGAAAGGTGCCGTCCGGGTCGTAGAGCGAGGTGTGGATGGGCGCCGCGGGGAACGCCTCGGCCAGCGCCAGTACCACCCGCTCGGCCCCTCCCTGTTGGGTGAGGTAGTCGTGGACCAGCGACAGCGAGCCAGGGGAGGTCACGCGAAGGCGGCGCCCACGGCGGCTGTGTCGAGCAGTGTGTCGACCGATCGGACCCTTCCGTCGGCGAGCTGCCAGATCTGGACTTCATCCATGTCGACGTCACGGCCCTTCGGGCTGGTGAAGGCCGCATGGAGCCAGGTGATCACCAGATCGCCATCGCCCAGGATGGCCTTCAAGGTGAAATCGGTGAAGGTCAGCCGTGAGAGCTCGGCGAAGACGTCCGGCAGGCTCCTCTTGCCCTGGTAGCCGCCGAACCAGGGCGCGGCATCCCGCTCGGTGGCATTGACCGCCCACCGCACGTCCTTGGACACCAGCCCCATGACGGCGAGGAGGTCGCCACGGCCCAATGCCGCGGTGGTGGCCCTGACGATGTCGCGGTTGGACGGCAATGGATGCTCCTGTCGGTCGATGGGGTCCACGCGGCCGGGCCCTCCGAGGTACAGGTTCCGAGCGTAGGCGCCGGTGCCGGTCGGGTCGGCGACCGATCATCCCGGGTCCCGGTCGGCTGCGCCCGCCGGAGGTCATCGGCGTTTCCGTCGGCAACGGTACACTCGCCCCTGTTCACATCCTATTCGTATGCACCGCCAACATCTGCCGTTCCCCGATGGCAGCGGCTCTCTTCGCCGATCGGATCCCCGACCACGCCGACTCGGTGGAGGTCTCCTCGGCGGGCCTGCTCGAAGGGGGGACAGCTGTCCCCGAGGAAGTGCTCGAAGTGATGGCTCCCTACGGGATCGACCTCCGCGCGCACCGGAGCCGCCGGCTCACCCAGCCCCTCCTGGAGGGAGCCGACCTGGTGCTCGGCATGAGCCGCCGACATGTGCAGGAGGCGGTGCTCCTCGATCCGCCCTGCTGGCCGCAGGCCTTCAAGCTCAAGGAGCTGGTTCGGCGAGGAGAGGCCATCGGCCCTCGTCGACCGGACCAGGGGCTCCGCTCCTGGATCGACGATGCCCACGGTCACAGGGCCCGTTCGACGCTGACCAACTACTCGGACACCGACGACGTGATGGATCCCTACGGCGGACCGATGGTCGGCTACCGCTCGGTCGCCGACGAGCTGGCGGCGCTCACCGGCCAACTGGCCGGCTTCCTGTGGCCCGAGGACCAGTGACCGCCCCGGTCCCCTGCGGCCAGGGAGTCTGTCCACCGGCAGCCGCAGACGTGCGATTGCGGAGGGGGGGCGCGAATATGGTGGGGTGGGGGATGGGTGCCGGATCAAGGAGCTGCCCGATGGCGGCAAGGAGTTCGTGCTCGACGACCGGGCGTTGTCGTTCGTCCGGATCGACGACCGGACCACGCTCGGGTTCGGTCGCACGGAGGTGGCCATCGGCGGCCCCTTCGTGCTCCGGATCGGCGGCGTCACCCACGCGCTGGACCCTGGGCGGCGCGACACACTTGGAGCGGTGCTCACCCTGTACCCGAGGACGGTCCGGTGGTTGTGGGCGTCGCCCGACGGCCGGCTGGCCGCGGTGTTCGAGAACGGCGCTCTGGTGACCGTCGATTCCTCCCCGGCGGTGATCGCATGGTCGGTGGGCAACGTGGCCAACCTGCCTGGCGCGCCGCAGTGACGGCGCCGTAGGAGGCCACTACGAGGGGTCGGACAGGAGCTCGGGGTGGCGGGCGGCCACCATCCGGCGCATGCCATCCCGCCAGCCCACCGTGGTCGTCCCGACCAACTGGTGCATCCTGGTCAGGTCGATCTGCACGCTGTCGATCGTGTCCCGGGTGGGAGCGAACCGGACCGGCACACCGGTCAGCTCGGAGAGGCACCCGCACCACTCCTCGATGCTCGCTGCCTGGTCACCTCCCCAGTTCACAGTGGTGGCCGGGGTGGTGGCGGCGTTGATCAGCCCGGGGATCATGGCGATGATGTCGTCCTCGTGCAGGGGGTGGTACACGCTCGGCGCGTCGATGTGCACGGGGATCTCGCTCCCATTGATCATCATCTCGAGATGGATGGCAGGCCACCCGCCCCGATCGCCATATGGGACGGACAGGCGGGCAACGGTGGTGGGGAGGTCGAAGCGCTCCGAGGCCCATCGGGCGGTGGCCTCGGCGGCGATCTTGCAGATGCTGTACGTGCGGAGGAACGACCAGACCCCATGGTTGTCCCCGAGCTCATCCTCTTCGGCGAACACGTGATGGCCCATGGGCTTGTAAACGCCGGTGGTGGAGCAGTGCACGAACGCGTCCGCCCCCTGGTGATGCTCCATCAGCCAGGCCAGGCCGCCACTGTTGGTGCGCAGATCGAGCTCCCAGTTGTTGGACTTGCCCACGGCGAAGTTCAAGACGTAGTCGGCCCCTGCCGGGAGGCCGGCAACGTCGCCGGCGGCCAGGTCGACCGGCACGCATCGGACCCCTGCGGCCTCGAGGCGTCGTCGAGCTGCCTCGTCCTTGAATCGGGCAGCGCCGACCACCTCGTTCTGCTTGGCCAGGGCGAGCGCCACAGGCTCCGCAACCTGGCCGGTGACCCCGGTGACGACGATGGTCTTGTCCCGGAGTGGTGCAGGCGGCATGGGCGCTCCTTCGGGGCGGGGTGGTGGGCAGGGCGGTTGTGGACACCGGCTCACTTGGTGAGCCATACTGTCCGTTCCGCCAGTTTTCGTCGGTAGGCCACATTATCCCAGGTCACCGAAGTTCTGCTCTGGTGGTCTGACCAGTGACCCCAACACTATTTAGGAAGTGACGTTCCCATGAGTGCCACCTGGCGCAAGCACGCAGCCTGCCGGGGCATCGATCCAGATGTGTTCTACCCGGTCTCCGACGAGGAGGCCGGTGAGGCAAAGGCCATTTGCGATCAGTGTGCCGTGCGCGAATCGTGCCTCGAGCATTCCCTCTCCAACAGGGAGCGCGAGGGGATCTGGGGCGGCACCACCGAACGCGAGCGTCGGCGTATCCACCGCCAGCGCCGCAAGTCGGCCTGAGCCTGCCGGCGGCCTCGGCTGCGCCCGCCGGCCCACCTCCGGCGGCCGTCCGTTGACCTCGGCCGACCCGGGGTGCGGGAGCCCGGCGGTACAACCACGGGGACGAACCGATGCGGCGGTCAGACGCCTCCGGGGCGTCATCGCCGACCATACTCCGGCCGATGAGCGGGAACGGGCGTCGAAGGAGACCATGCTGGCCGAGTTGGACCGGCTCGGACGGCCATTCGACGAGCACGCCCAACCCACCCATGTCACCGCGTCCGCGATCGTGGTCGGCGCCCGTGGTGTGGTCCTGCACGTGCACCGGCGCCTCCATCGGTGGATGCAGCCCGGTGGGCACGTCGATCCGGGTGAAACCCCCGACGAGGCGGTCCTGCGCGAGTGCAGAGAGGAGACGGGCCTGTCGGTCGCGCATCCGACCGGGGGCCCGCTCTTGGTGCACATCGACGTCCACCCGTCGGCCGCCGGACATTTCCATCTCGATCTCCGGTACCTGCTGTGGGCTCCGGACGAGGATCCCGCCCCCGCTGCCGGTGAGAGCCAGGACGTGGCCTGGTTCAGCTGGGACGAAGCCATCGACCTCTCCGACGAGGCGTTGGAAGGGGCACTCCGGTCAGCCCGTAGGCTGATCGACGCCTCTCGGAGCTGAACAGCCCGTCGAGAGCCGGAGGAGATAGCGATGGCAGAGCCGTTCGACACGCTGATGCAGGTGCAGCTGCACGACACGACGCTCGATCAGCTGCGGCATCGGATGGAAGCGCTCCCCGAGCGCGCCGAACTCCTCGAGGTGGAGCGCCGCGGCACGGCACTCACGGCGGCGATGGTCGAGGTACGGGCCCTGGTGGACGACCTCACGGCGCGCCAGCGCTCCCTGGAGGACCGGATCGCCGCTGCAGCCGCCCGCCGTCACGAGATCGAACAGAGGATGCGGTCGGGCCAGGCCTACGCCCCTCGCGACCTGGAGGTCATGGACCACGAGGTCGGCCAGCTCACCGCCCGCCAGGCCCAGTTCGAAGAAGAGGAGATCACCCTCCTCGAGGAAGAGGAGCCCTTGGACGTGGCGCTGGCCGACCACCAGACCACCCTCGAGGGTCTGGACGCCGAGGCCTCGCGTCTCGAGGCCGCCATCGAGGAGGCTGAGGCGGGGATCAGGGCCTCGATCGCCTCCGAGGAGGCGCAGCGCACCGCGTGCGCCGCCGGCCTTCCGGCCGATTTGGCCGAGCGCTACGAGAGGCTGCGCTCCCACCTGGGCGGGGTTGGCGCGGCCCGGCTGGTCGGCGACCGCTGTGATGGCTGCCACCTCACGCTGTCCTCGGTCGAGCTCGAGCGTATCCGTCACCTGCCGCCCGACGAGTACGCCACCTGCACCCAGTGCGACCGCATCCTGGTGCACTGAACCCGTGGGCTCCGGACCGGTTCGTCCATGTTGATCCTCATCCGCCACGGCGAGTCGACCGGCAACGCGGACGGCCTGTTGCTGGGGCGTCTCGACGCGCCCCTGACCGAGCGCGGCCTGGCCCAGGCCCGGACGCTCGGCCCGTCGGTGGTTGGCACCTCACGGGTCATCTCCAGCCCGCTGGCACGTGCCCGGGCCACCGCCGAGGCGTTGGGGACCGGACTGCCCGTCGAGATCGACGAGAGGTGGATCGAGGTCGACTACGGCGAGTTCGACGGCCGGCCGCTGGGATCGGTGCCTGCGGAGGTGTGGGCCCGGTGGAGGGCGGACCCCGACTTCCGTCCACCGGGTGGCGAGACGCTGGCCGAGACCGGCACCCGCGTCCGGTCGGCCTGCGATGAGCTCTTCGCCACCGAGGGGGAGGGTGCCCGCGGCTCCGGCCCGGTGGTGGTGGTGAGCCATGTGTCGCCCATCAAGGCGGCAGCCTGCTGGGCGGTCGGCCTCGGTGACGAGGGGGCATGGCGCCTCCACCTGGCCACCGCGTCGGTGACCCGGGTGACCTGGGGGATGGACGGGCCCGTGCTCAGCAGATTCAACGAGACACCGTGGTCGACCTCCGCATGACGGGGGCCCGGGGCGGCGGCCCGGCTCAGCGCAGGAGGTGGGTGACGGCGTAGACCGTGACCCGTTCGGCGGAGGATGCCGAATGGCGGGCGTGGTGCCGGAGTGCGTGCCAGGCCTCCCACCCCGTGGTCACGTCCAGCGCCTCGAGGAGGTACGGCGCACCGCCCCCGTGTGAACGGAGCTCCGGTCCCAGGGTGACGGCCAGCTGGTGGCGGAGCAGGGACCGGTGGTCGGCCAGGAGCTCGGCAAGGCCGGGCAGCCCGTCGGTCCGGGCATAGGCGACCCGGTGGACCGGGGCGACGGCCTCGAAGAGCCGGCGCCGGTGACGGCAGGTGGCGCGGATCCGCGGCTCGACGGGGCCGTGCGGCGGGATGGCGACGATCAGGGACCGGTAACGGGAGACGTGCAACCGGGCTGCACGCAGGAACAGCCCGTCGAGGTCCCCGAAGTGGTGGTACAGCGATCGAACCGACACACGTGCGTGCTCGGCGACCTGGTGAGCGGTGGGGTAGGCGTTTCTCTCTTCGATCAGTTCGATCATCGCCTCGATGATGACGGTGCGGGTCCGGTCGCCCCTGATCAGCCGCCGGTCCACGTGGAGCCCGGACGTGGACGGGCCGTGGCCCACGCCAGCGCCAGGCGCGACCCTTCGTCGGGCGGTCCGTGCTCTGCCACCCCTCATGTAGCAATTGCTACCCCTCATATGGCAAATTCTACAAGCCGAGCGGGATGTTCGGTAGGGCGCCCGCCGTCACGGCCTCGTGTCCCGCTACCGCTTCGGCCGGCCGGGGCCCTCAGGGATCGATCACGACCTTGATGGCGTCGGTGCTCCGATCGCCGGCCACGCGGAATGCCTCGGCTGCGTCGTCGAGGGAGAAACGGTGGGTGATGATCGTCTCGGCGAGGTCCGGCGTGGCGCCGAGCACCCGCACCGCGTCCTCGAACTCCGACACCCCGTGGTGGTGGCCGTAGGTGAACGACGGCAGCAGGGTGACCTCCTTCAGCTGGAAGCCCAGCCCCAGGGCCACCGGGTTCCAGAAGTTCCCGAGGATGCTGATGGTCCCCCCGGGACGAACCAGCTCGATGGCCGTGTCCATTGACCCCTGCGTGCCCGCAGCCTCGAGGACGATGTCGTACCCGGTTCCGACCGCCGTCCCGGCCCCGAGGCGCTCACCGGCGTCGATGCGCCGGGGCCGGTGGGCCACGAGGTCCACGGAGGCGCCGATCGACCGGGCGGCGGCGATGGTGCAGAGCCCGATCGGGCCGGCTCCGATGACCAGCACCCGCATGCCGGACACCACGCCGGCCCGATTGATGCCGTGGAGTGTCACGGCGATGGGCTCGACCAGGCAGGCCTGGTCGAGAGGTAGCCCGGGCGGTAGGGCCGTGGCACACCGGGGGTCCACCCAGGCCTCGTCGGCCAGGCCACCGTCGAGGCTGATCCCGTACATCGCCCTCAGCACCGACGCGCACTGCTGGTCGTCACCGGCGAGGCAACGGTCGCACCGGCCGCAGGCCACGATGGGGAGGACCACCACCGGGGTGCCGTCATCGAGCCGGCCGCAGAACTCGTGACCGAGGGTCACACTCGACGGTCCGAACGACGCCAGGTGGAGGTCCGATCCGCAGATCCCCGAGCTGGCCACCGACACCCGGACCCCGTCCGCGGGGGTGGCCACCATGTCGACCACCCGGATGCCCTCCTCGGTGCTGCGGACGCCTCGCATCCGCCCACCCTCCCACTGCAGAGCGGCCATCGGCAACGGCGCGCCGGCCGGCTCAGCCCGGGAGGAAGTTCCACACATCGACGTCGATGTCGCGCGTCGGTGGTCGCCCCACCAGCCAGGTGAGGAATTGGAGTGCGTCAGCAGGTCGGGGCTCGCTCTCGAAGGAGGCCACGAGGCTCCGGACGTTCCACGACCGGAACTGGGCAAGGAGCGCGGTGCGCAGCTGGGGAGTCTCCGGCGGGGGAGTGCCCGCGTGGAGCTGGATGAGGATCGTGGCCGTCAGGGTGTCCGCCCCGTACGAGACGACGGGGGAGAACCCGATGGTGTGCCGCGGGCCGTCGGGCACCAGGAAATAGCCACCGGGGGACTTGAAGTGCATCCCGCTGACCGCCTGCCAGAGCTCGCCCTCGGGTGCAGCGGAGGACGGATAGGGGTAGAGGATCGACACGTTTCCCGCCGGTGTGGCGGCGAGCAAGGTCGAGGTGAAGTACGCGGGTACGTTCGGATCGGCGAACCCCGGCAGGGGCAGGTCCGGGGCGAGGGGCAGCAGGCTGACCAGCGCGAGGGCCAGGGGGACGGCCCCGGCCAGGACGGCGGACGCGCTCGGGGAGCGGCCGGCGCTCGCCGATCGGGTCGCCACCGTCGCATGCAGCCGGTCGAGGACGAGAGCCAGGAGCAGTCCGGCGAAGAGCGCCACGTACAGCGAGTAGCGGACCGGAATGGTGTTGGCCAGGAGCGGGAGCCTGGCGAACAGCTGCTCCGGGAGGGGGACGCCCGATACGATCGCCCCGGGCGGGTGGCGGACGACCAGCCCGCCACCCAGCGAGAGCACGAACGCGGCGATCCCGCCGATGACGGCCGTCCGGGCGACGCCCGACCGGCGCCACAACACGACGGTGCCGACAGCCAGGGTGATCAGCAGCGTGATCCCCAGGTACGAACCGTTCTCCGCCGTGCTGTTGGCGAAGCCGTCGGCGATCCGCACCATGCCGGCAGGCGCCAACCACACGAAGGCGTTCGGGACCACCGGCCCGAGGAGATCGGCCCGGTATGCCTGTGGCACCAGTTGGATGGGCCCGTTAATGTGCCCGGGCCCACGGAGGGCGGACCACACCGGGTAAGCCAGCAGGATTGCGGACACGCCGGCGGCCCAGGCAACCCCGACCAGAGCGGGGCGGAGGTGTGCGTGGACCGACCGGCGGCCCATCACCAGTACGGCGATGATGCAGACGGCATCGACCACCAGCGTCGATGCTAGCACCTCGCTCGAGACGAAGAACTGGGCGACCACCAGCAGGCCGAGCACGACACCCGCGGTGAGCGGTGTCCGCTTTCGGCGCACCAGCACGTCATGGGTGGCGAGGAGGATCAGCGGCGGCAGTACGACGAAGGTGAGGTTGAGGTGGCCGCCGTGGCTCTGGGCGATCTCGTACGGGGAGAACCCAAAGAGCAGGCCGCACACCCACGCCGCCGGGCGCCAGGTGGTCCAGCGTCGGGCGAAGAAGTACCCGGCGGTCGCCGAACCGGCCAGCGCCGCCGTGCACCAGATGTTGTAGGTGGCGATCGGTCCGAACAGGAGGGTCACCGGAGAGCCGACCAGCCCCAGCAGGGGAACGCTCGTGTTCGTCAGCAGATTGACCCCGAAGGGGTAGTTCCCGAAGGTGGTGAAGAAGGGATTGTGGCCATGGGTGAGGGAGAAGGGGATCCAGCGCAGGAACCACACCGTGGCGAACTGATCGCCGCCCAACTGCATGTGCGTGGCAGGGCTCGTCGACCACACGGACCAGTACGACGCGATGGACAGGGCCAAGTAGGACGCCACCACCAGGCAGGTCGCCCAAGCAGGAGTTCCATGTCCGTCGCCGCCGGCACTCCCGTCCGGGCGGACGGCGTCCGACTCTTGGCGGCCTGTCTTTTCGGCGCCCTCCCGAGGGCCGGTTCCGACGGCGTCGTATGCCTTTGCCTGCCGGTCCTCGTCAGCGACGGCCATGAGAGGGAAACGCTAGCGGAGCCGTTGCCGATGCTGCACCCACGGCCACCTCCGCGCAATGACCGGGCCCGTCCTCGGGCGATGGACGGGTTCGAGGACCCCGCGAGACGGAACTCAGGTCCCGGAACCCGCCTCGCCTAGCGCCTCTTTGGCGTACCTGGCCGCCAACTGTCGCGAGAACTCCCAGCCCCTGCCGATGTCGCTGATGCTCATGCCATCCCCCAGGCCGGCGACGACGAGGGAGATGCGGGTCTGGGGGCGAGTTCGCTCGAGGGAGCCCGCCGTGGTTTTCGGCCGTCGGCGCGCCTTGGAGATCTCCACCTCCCCGAGTGCTCCGGCCGCGCCGGGTAGACGAAACAGTCGCCACGGAGCCGGGGCGCCGACCGGCCCGCGGCGAGGGTCCGACCCGCAACCGTTGGTGAGCAACACCTGTTGAGCAACCCGGGTTGTCAAAATCGCTCAAGCCGATATCTCCCGGTGTCGAATACCTAAGGGTGACACATTCGGGACAGCCGCCGACCAGGCGGTCGAGGCGATCCAGCCGGGTCCTGCGTGCGTTCTGCATGGCCGGTGTAGCCGGGCTGTCCGTGGTGTGCGCCGGGCTGGCGTTGGTGGTCGTGACGATGCACCTCGAGCTCAGGCCGGTCCTGACCGGGAGCATGCGTCCCACCTACGGTCCTGGAGCGCTCTTGGTCACCAGGCCGGTGCCGGTGGAGAACCTGCACAAGGGGATGATCGTCGCGTTCGTCCCCCCCGGGGAGCATGCGGAGTTCGCCCACCGGATCACCTCGGTGACCGGCCCCCCATCGGCACCGATCATCACCACCAAGGGCGATGCGAACCCCGCAGCCGACCCGTGGCAGGCACGGTTGACCACGACCACCGTGCCGGAAGTGGTGGCCACCGTGCCCTGGGTGGGCCGTCTGATGGTCGGGCTCCGGGGCCCGCTCCAACTTCTCTTGATCATTGCCGGCGGGCTGTATGCAGCCGTGGCCGGCACCCGCTGGATTATGCGCCCGCGGCCCGCCCTGCGGAGCACGAGCGCATGAACGCCTGAGACCTGCCAACCAATACCAATCCAATACCAATCAATCAATACGTATCGCCATTGATGCGTGTACCTACCCAAGGAGAAGAACCATGAGTGAGCATCGCCACACCCGGACGAAGGCGGGACGACACGGGAAAGCCGCTGTCGCCGGACTCTTCGCCATGTCGGTCGGGCTTCTGACCACCGCTGGCGTCTACGCAGCCCTGTCGGGTGTTGCCACCGGGTCCGAGGCCGTCACCTCGGGGACCCTCAACTTGACGCTGAGCCCCGATGTCGGCACCGGCTTCAGCAACTTCGTCGGAGTGATGGCCCCGGGCGACACCGACAACGTCTACGTCAATCTCAACAACACCGGATCCCTGGCCACCGCCGCCGGCATGACGCTGTGGGTGGCGGGAACTCCCGCCAACGCCCTGACCAACGGGACGGCGCCGGGCGAGGGACTGTCCGTGACGGCCACCCAGTGCTCGGTGGCCTGGACGTTGGCCGGCGTGTGCGGCGGTACCACGACGCCGATTCTGGCCACGACGCAGATCAGCACCATGAACACCGCCGGAACTGCTGTCAGCCTGTCCAACATTCCCTCGTTGGTCGCGTCAACCGGAAAGGTGGCCCACGTACAGGTCAGCCTGGGCCTGGTCGCCACGGAGACGTCCACCAACGGTGTGGCACCCACGCCGACCATCCAGGGCCTGTCCACCACGCTGGCCTACACCTTCACCGAGCAGCAGCGAGTCGGTACTGCTACCAACCAGTAGTCGGCAAAGCAGTGACAGTGCATCACTTGCATCACAGTGCACGCAGGACGGCCGCAATAGCGGCCGTCCTGCTGTGCGCGGTGTTCGTGGCGCCCATCCATGCCGGGGCTGCCGGTAGGGTGAGCGGTACCGGCATCGGCTCCGAATCAGCGACCAGCGGAAAGTGGCTGGCCACGGTGAGCCCCACGGGGATGACGTTCACGACCGCCACCGACCAGACCGCGACGGTCGCCAACACCGGGACCATCGCCCTGTCGGGGATCAGCTACAAGGTCATAGTCTCGACTCCTGCCTCGGGGTCACCCACGTTCAAGCTGTACACGTGCGCCGTGGCCTGGTCGAGCAACAAGTGCAGCGGTGGCGCCGGGACCCAGGTCGGTTCGACGTTGTCCAAGGGATCGACCACGACGGTGGGCTCGACCGTGGCGATCGCGGTCGGTGCCGATGAGTACCTGCAGGTCGAGCCCACCGGGGTGACGTCATCGGTGACGGTGACGCTGGGCACCTCGATCAATCCGGCGACGCAGCTGCGGTCGCCGATCCCCACGAATCACTGAGCGGGACGCGGGACGCTCCGCCGACCCACAGCGGGTGCGTGCGGTGCCATTCGATGCCGGCCCGGACGCGGTGCCGACGGCCGGGAAGAAGGGCGGCTCCGGCGGAGTTGGCCAAGGGACAGGGGAGTGTCCCCTTCGAATCATTCCCGGAAAGGGGTCCACCATGGCCACGCCGTTGACCAAGTCGCTCTACACCGCCGAAGCGACAGCCCACGGCGGCCGCGAAGGTCGTGTACGCAGTAGCGACGGGCTACTGGACCTCGACCTGAAGCCGCCGGTGGAACTGGGCGGCCCGGGTGGCGCCACCAACCCCGAGGAGCTGTTCGCGGCAGGATATGCGGCGTGCTTCCAGAGCGCGCTCGGCGTCGTGGCCCGGAGGAGCAAGGTGAGCGTCGACGGCTCGACTGTGGCGGTCAAGGTGACGCTCGGCACCATCAAGGGTGGAGGGTTCGGCCTGGCCGTCGCCATCGAGGTGCACGTCCCCGAGTTGGATGAGACGACGACGACGGCCCTCATCGACGGTGCCCACGCGGTGTGCCCTTACAGCAACGCCACCCGGGGGAACATCGAGGTAACGCTCTCCGCAGTGTGACCTCCACCGACCGGCCACCTCGTCCCCATCGACGCGGAGCCCGGACGCTCCTAGTGGCGACGGTGCGTGCCCATGAGCCCGGTCGAACGCAGCAGTTCGTTGGTCAGTCCGTTGGTGGTGCGGTACACCCTGCGTCGGACCGTACGCTTCGCGTAGGAGCCCGGGCCCTTCGCCGCGGCCTGGACGTTGCCCAGGTCGCGAGCGGCCCGGTAGAGTTGGGACCTGAGCGAGCTTCGCCGTGCCATGTAGCCTCCTCGGAGGAAGTGTCGGTGTGACACCCCGAATCATTGCGGTTCGGCTCTGCACACGGCAACCGCGGGGCGGAGCTCATCCGGTGCTTACGGTGGTTCGGTACGCGCGCACGAAGCGATCTCCTCGAAGTCGGCGCGCATGCAGTCGACCAGGACATCGCCATCGGTCAAGGCTGACGTGTCGATGTTGATCCCGATGTACTGGCGCCCTGCCGAGGTGAGCAGAGCCGCTCCGAGCAGAGGAGTCGGGGTCGGAGCCTCTGGGAGCCGATCGGTCGCCGAGACGCGCACCGGCTGCGGCCGGATCGAGCGAGGACATCCCTCGCTGCCCCCGTTCGAGGTCGAGCAGATGAACGAGGTGCCCGATGCCGGCGATTCCGTCGATGACCGAATGGTGGATCTTGAGGATGAACGTGGTGTGGTCGTGTACGAGTCCTGTGACCAACACCGATTCCCAGAGCGGCAATTCGGGGTCGAACGCGACACTGCCTTGGCCCGGAGGCGTGGCTCGCGGACAGTGAGCTGCTCGGCCTTCTCCCGGACCGCGTCCCAGTCGGGGGCCTGGTCGGGGAGGACGACGGTCACGATCGGTGCCCGGAGCACCGGGTCGCGATCGATCGTCCAGAGGAACCTCGGTAACCACCAGGCCATCGCCAGCCTTCCGCCGTTCCCCCTCTTCCCGTGGTTCTTCGTGATGCCGGGCCTCCTGGCCATCGGACCGTCACTGCTGGCCCGGGACCGGGCCGAACAGTCGAACAACCAACAACAAGGAGAATCATGAGAAAGCGGGACACCATCGTCGCATTCGTCGTCGGGCTCAGCGTCGTCGTCCAGGCCGGCTGCAGCTCGAGCTCGACGGCCACCTCGACTACGGCGACAGCGGCCGGGCCCCAGGCGTTGGTCGGCACATTCCGCCTCGCTGCGGGCGCTTCCACCGCTTCGGGGGCGACCGGCACGTACTTCCGGATGATCCAGCCGAACGGGACCCTCGCCATTGGTCCCTTCTTCGACAACCCCGATTCGACGGGCACCGACAAGTCCTACACGTTGCAGGTGCCGGGCACCGCGGGCGGGCTCGTCACCGGCCGGTTCCAGCCGAACCCTTCCCCTGCGTTCGATGCCTCCGGTAATGCTCTGGCCGGTGCCATCGTGGCGCCGACCCCGTTCAGTGCCATCGCCTTTGGCATCTCCACCGATGCGACCGACCCGCAGTCCGGCAAGTCCGTCCCCGCCCCCGGCATCAGCTTCGAGAACGGCAAGATCACCGGGCAGCTCGAGTCGTGGACCGCTTCGTGGAACAAGCTCTACTTCAACCAGGGCTCGCCGAAGCCCGATGGGACCAGCCCTGGCCTCACCTCTCCGGTGTCGGGTACCTACGACTCGGCGACCCACACCTTCGTCATCACCTGGGCCAGTGAGATCGTCGGCGGACCGTTCAACGGGTTCACCGGGTACTGGCATCTCCAGGGGACGTTCGCTCCGGGCAAATGAGCGCTGCGGACGGAGAGCACCCTCCAGCAGGTCAGCACCGTAGAGCCC
>JBKQMB010000098.1:0-4990 GCA_052326605.1 Acidimicrobiales bacterium
CATGCGCTCGTCTTCGTGGAGTATGACGGCTACGTCACGGCGACTCACGGGCTGCGAGATAGGCGTCGAACGCCTCCACCTTGTGGGTATCCTCAAAGTCCTCTTGGTAGACGATCTTCCCCCAGACGGCACGCCCGTAGAGAACGGACCGATTCTCGTAGATGACGTTGCCTGAGTCGTCCATCGCCTTGTCCGTGAACAGTACGCACACCGAGGTCCGCCAAGGAGGTCCATTCACGAGGATTTCCTGCACTTCGCCCACTAGACCGGCGTCGATGAATCGTCGGAGGAACTCCGCGATCGCAGCCTTACCTCGATGTTCCCCGCCCCACGAGCTTCGACCTGGGAACACCAGCACAGCATCGTCGGCGTATCCAGCAAGCAGAGGGCCGGGGTTTCCTCGGGCCAAGGAGCGCACATTGCGCCGGATCATCGTACGAACGGCCGACTTGTACACGGACGCCTCCTGGATAGATCAATCCATACAAACTAACTATGATGTGTGTCGCGCTGCAACCCGCCCACCGCGGCCGGGCCACCGAAACCAGGAGGTGACCGAGTGAATGCCACGAAGGCACGCCTCGTCGACGTGAGTGCCGGTCTGTTCCAACGCCGAGGCCTCGCTGCCACAGGGATCAAGGAGATCCTGGCCGAAGCGCAGGCACCCTTCTCATCCCTCTACCACCACTTTCCCGGGGGGAAGGACGAACTCGCTGAGGCTGCGATCCGCTCCTCGGGAATGAAGTACCAGGCGCTCGTCGAGGAAGTGTGGGACGGGCAGGACGACGTGATCAGCAGCATCGCTGCTGTGTTCGATGGCGCCAGCCAGACTCTCGAAGCGACCAATTTTGTCGAAGCCTGTCCGATCGCCGTGATCGCACTGGAGGTCGCAAGCACGAATGACCAGCTGCGAACCGCAACTGCCGAGGTATTTGAGGCCTGGATAATGGCCGCCAGCGAACGGCTCATCTCAGCAGATATCGCCACTGACGATGCTCGCCGGCTTGCACTGTCGATCATCTGCCTAATCGAAGGCGCATTCGTTCTTTCCCAAGCCATGAAGTCCACCGAGCCGATGCGGTCAGCCAGGGACACCGCACTGCGGGCAATCCGTGACCTACTCACGACGTCGGCGTGAGGCTGCGGCTCGCGGTATTTGGACCCAGCTCAGGGCGCTCTTCCTGTCTCGATCAGGTCTGTCGACCCCAACGCACCGGTGGGTGCCTGTTTCATTGATTCCAGAGCAGGATCCGCCTGTTGGCTCACTGAGCTGGGAGTTTGTGAGCCCCAGACCAGCTCCAGGCACCCCGCAGGAGACATGGGGTAACTGATTGCTGAGCAACCTCCGGACCGAGGGCATGGCGGCTGAAGATGGCCCATGGCTCAGTGGCGGATCCCTACCGGGAGGCCATTGCTTTCTTCGCTGCGCTGGAACTCACCTGCGGTGCATGCGACCGGATCGAATCAGGCAGGTTCGGGCTACCTACCCGGCACTTGTTCGGGTGCCCGCTGTTGGCGACCTCATGGAACGTCGGACGCCGAACACGTGACCCGCGGCCCGCGCTGGCCGGAAGGACCGGGGACACGGTCACCGTCACCATCACCCGGCTAGGAAGCGTGTGGGCCGCACGAGCTCTTACGTGAACCCGTCACGACGACCAGCGGCGACCCCCGCGGGGAGCTTGCTGTTCCCGCTCCGATACCGCAGCCATTGACATTCGGAGCTTCCAGAGGAGCTCGGTCAGTGTACGAACATCGTCGGACTCCCAGTCCTTGACGAACAACGCAAATCGCTTGAGTCCGAACTCGCTGAGACGGCGACGCTCATCAGATCCTGCTTCGGTCAAGGACACAAGACAGGATCGCCTGTCTGCCGGATCGGCGGTCACGGCGACTAGGCCGCCGTCTTCAAGCTCACGCACCTGCCGCGTCACCAAGGATGGATGGACAGCCTGTATTTCAGCAATCTCTGAGGGTCGGATCGCTTCGTGATCACCTATCACCTGGAGCAAGCTGAGGGTGCCAGCCCCTCTTCGTTGACGACGGGCGCGGTCGAGTCCAGCGTTGAGCGTGAACAGCGCGGCCACCATCTCTTCGACCTCGCGTTTCCTTGGTGGCATGCGCCTCCCACTAATAGTTGATAGAGTCAATCAATGGTAGATGCCCGGAGGGGCGAGGCCAGGGATCCACCTTCGAGAGAAAGCGGCGACGAATTGTCAGTTGCGAGACGGCGTTGGCTCGTCGGTGCTGAGCCCATCTTCGAAGGAGGGTGGTTCCACAAGGGTGAGCGAGCGAAGAGTTGGAATGTGGAGAGCGAGCTTGTGGCCCTCTCTCTCCTTGGCGACGTGACCGTCGACCTTTGGAATTCCAAGAGCATTCCTTCCGAGGTTCATCTCGAGGCCTACGCGATCGGACGCGACGTTAACGTGCTCGTTGGACCTGGAACGCACGTGGAGCTCACGGGGCGGTCTCACAACGATCATCTCAACAACGAAGTGCCATCGGTCCCTGAGGCACAACGCACCTGGGTGCTTCGGATCGAGGGCCACACCTTGCTCGGTGACGTAGTCGTGCGGGTCCATCCCGGCTCTCGGGGGGCCTGAGGACGACCATGCGGAGCGGTCAGAGGATCGAGGCGCTTCGCCTCACCAAGCGGTATGGCGCCACGATCGCCGTCGACGACTGAACAACCCGACCTCAAGAGGATCGCCGAGTGCATCTGCATCATGACCTCCGACTTGATCATGGCGACGGCACCCCGTGAGTCGGAGTCGACCTGCGAGGCCAGGAAGCTCCGGAACTGACCCGAAGTGCTGGCTACAGCATCGGCGAGTGTCTGTCGATGAGACCAGTGCAGGATTCGTTTCTTGCGTTGATGGATCGCGGGATACTCGATGCCCCCGGCACACCGTCGTGTTGGGGGCATCGCCGCGCATCGGCGCATCGTTCACCTCGGTCGGGTCTGCTGCAGGTTCAGTTGACACTGGGGGTTGGTGACCAGGGAGCCTCCCCTGTCGGATCTGGTGGCTGGCTCAGCTCGACGTTGTCGGCCTCTGTCAGCGTTGCTCCGCGAGCCACCTGTGGGCAACGGGCAGCGCCGTAGCGATGATCTCGAGGTGCCCACCACTCCCCGAAGCATCGAGCGGCGCGCCGGGCAACTGCGCACCCAGCCAACGAGAGTGGGCCAGCGGAACGTGGAGATCTGCCGGGCCACTCCAAAGTCGTATCGGGGCGCCGATGGAGCCGACCTCGAAACCCCAAGAGCCGTGAAAGGCGACGCCGTCGTCGACGATTCCCTCAATGCCAGGCTCCAGCGCTAATCGCACCGACTTGGTATATGCGCGGAAGAAGGTCTGGGAACCCGCGTCGTCAGGGAACGCTTCGGCGGCCAGCTGCTCGATCTGCTCGGCCGAATACCCTTCGACCTCGGTTCGATAGTTCGTTGCCCACGCTCGCACCGCACCGAGGTCATCATCGTCGAACCACCGGTGGATCTGAGCGATGTCGTCCTGCATCCCGGCGAGATAGTCGAGACCGCTGGCATCCCGGGGTGCGAGCGAGCATATGACAGCAACCCCGGTGACGAGCTCGGGCAGAAGAGCCCCTATGGCGAGTGCGTGGGGCCCACCTCCCGAGGCCCCGCACACACCGAGCCTGTCGATGCCGAACGTGCGGGTGATGGTCCGGACATCCTCGGCGAAGTTGGCGACGGTTCGTCCCGGGTGCGGTGAGGAGCGACCGTAGCCAGGACGGTCGTAGCTCAGAAGGTGGACACCCTCGCGAGCAGCCCCGTCGAGTAGTCCGCCGAGTAGCGACCGGCCTCCAGGCCATCCGTCGATGTTCAGTACGGCGATGCCAGTGGGATCGCCTCCCGATTCGACACAGAGCTCTCTGCCATCAGGTGTCTCGACTACGGTCGTGGTGACGGGCACGGTTTGGACATTAACGGTTGCGAGGCGGATCTGGCGGGGAGCTACAGACGCCAATCGCCATTACCCTTCGGACGGAGGCGTCACGATCTTCTTCAAGCCCCGTCCCCGAAGGTCGGTCATCTGTAACTATGGGGGCGTGGGTCCGGACGAGGCAGGCGAGCCGCAAGGGTCAGCGATCCGGAGGTCGCGGTCTGGCTCGCTGCCGCCATGCCGTCCATCACGACATTGATGGCGGCCGCCAATCGAATCCCTGGCGTGGTGACTCGAGGGCCTGAGGCGACCAGGAGTGCGGCTCTCGGAATCCACTCCGCTGCCATCGACGCCCGTGACTGGCTGGCACTTCATCCGTGCCCAGAATCGGCGGTCGGCGTGGAGTTCGCTATCGCGTTCGGCGAGTTCATTTCGCTGGCCGAGGAGTGCACCATCGCGAGCGGCATCCCCGGCTACGACTCTGAAGATCTGGACGAGAGGGCCGGCCGGGTCGTCGCCGATCTGATGCTGGCGATGTACGGCCCGAGGCCACATGAGACCTAATCGACAGGTTCTCCGTGGAGTGGCCCGAATCTTCGGTTACGCGAGGCAGTATCTCGGGATCAGCTGACGGCAAACTTGCTGCCGCAAGTGCCCTGGCCGTGTCGACGCACTGGCGGGAAACTGTCTCAGTGAACCGGAGGTGAACCGGCCAATCGGTCCCCTGAGCTGGGATTGCACGGCCTGAAGGCATGTTTCGAACCCCGTTCACGAGACATGGGGTACTGAATGCTGAGCAACCTGAGGATTGCCCTATCCATGGCGCTCGGTGGCGGGGCCACCTCTCATCATGGGCAACCGCCAGTCGGCAGCTGATGTCCTCCCGGAGTCGCGCAGTTCGTTCCCAGGGTCCGCCCGCTAGAGGTGGCCACCATGTGATCTTCGGTTGAACCGGTCCTGGCCTCTATGCCGACCATCCCGTTATGCCGCGTAGCCCGACGGCGCGGGTAGTCGCCCCTGGTGACCCTGGCAGTCCCTGGCCGATCGGTCTGACTGAGTCGGCATAATCAGCGGCAACCGTCGAAGCT
>JBKQMB010000099.1:0-59315 GCA_052326605.1 Acidimicrobiales bacterium
GGCGGCGATCCCTTCGAGCGCCGAGCGCTCCTTCTTGGTCAGCGGGAGTGGTGGAGCAGGAGGTCGGGCCATACGAAGACCGTACCACTATCGCGCGTCTATTTACGTGTCACTACACTAGTGCCCCTCGAAGCGCGGCTGGCGCTTCTGGATGAACGCGGCGATGGCTTCGGCGGTGTCGGCCGTGCCGAAGTTGACCGCCTGGGACCGTGACTCCTCCTCCAGGGCCTGGTCCATCGAGAGGCCGAAGGAGTTGTTGAGCATCGTCTTGGTCATCGACAGCGCCAGCGGGGGGCCATCGGCCAGGCGCCTCGCCCACTCGTCGACGAACGCATCCAGCTCGGCGGCCGGCACGACCCGGTTGACCAGGCCGAACTCGGCTGCCTGTGCGGCATCGATGATGTCGGCGAAGAAGGCGAGCTCCTTGGCGCGATGGAGGCCGATCAATCGGGGAAGGAGCCACGAGGCACCGAAGTCCACCGACAACCCCCGCTTGGAGAAGATCTGCGAGAACCGCGCCGTGTCGGCGGCGACCACCAGGTCGCATCCGAGGGCCATGCTCATGCCGGCCCCGGCCGCCACTCCGCCCACTTTGGCGATAGTGGGCTTGGGGAACCGGTGCAGCCGCAGGGCGACATCGGCGAGCGCCCGCATCTGGACCAGGTAGGGATCCCCCGGGCGTCCCGCGACGTCGGCCGGGTCGCCCAGGTCGGCGCCGGAGCAGAATGCATCCCCCGCACCGGTCAGGACCATCACCCGATCGTGGCGATCGGCGGCCACGTCCTCGAACGTCGCCATCAGCTCGCGCCACATCGTCCCATTGGCTGCGTTCTTGCGGGCCGGGCGGTTCATGGTGACCGTGACCACGCCGTCGCCGCGTTCCACGATCAGGGTCTCGAGCTCGCTTGGCATTTTCGGAGCCTACTGGGACTGGATCGTCGCGTTCCGCGAGGCGACGCTGTCTCCGAGCCACTTGCTTTTGAGCACCCACGGAAGCGCCGGTGCCCGACGGCCCGCGCTCAGAACGCGTCTTCGATGACCTCGACGTGGCCGGCGGTGATCGAGACCACGTCGAACCGGACCTCGACCCGGGACCTGCCCGATGCCGGGGTCAACTCGGACAGCCACCGGGACGCCAGGCGGCGGATCCGGCGTTGCTTGGCCGCGAGCACCGACTCGGCCCCCGTTCCGAAACGGTCGCTCGAACGGGTCTTGACCTCGCAGAAGGCCACCGTCCTCCCTCGGCGCACGATGAGGTCCACCTCACCCTCCCGTCGGCGCCAGTTACGTTCGAGGACGTCGTACCCCTGGCCCTCGTACCACCGAGCCGCCGAATCCTCACCGTCGGCACCCAGGGCCCGGCGTGGATCCGGACCGTCCCCCGCGGCTGTCGAGGAGCGTCCGGGTGCGCCTCCGCTCAAGGATCCTTCTCGGGCAGCCGCTCGATGTTCACGTCGCGGAACGTCAGGATCCGCACCGAGGGGACGAAGCGGGCAGGCCGGTACATGTCCCAGACCCATGCATCCTGGAGATTGACCTCGACACAGGCGGGCGAGGTTTCGGAGCGCACCGTGACATCGACCTTGTTGGCCAGATAGAAGCGCCGTTCCGTCTCCACCACGTAGGCGAACAGGGGGACCACCGCCCGGTACTCGTGGACCAGGGCCAGCTCGATCTCCGACTCGTACCGTTCGAGATCTTCCTCGCTCATGACCGGGCGCACCACGGGAGCAGGGCGCGGCCCACGGGCACGGGTAGAGCGGGTGTGGCGACGCCCTGCCCTCGCGGTGTGGCGACGATCAGCACGGCGGGTGAGTGCGGCCGACCATCCCGATCAGGCGCGGGCAGTCCGCCGCTCCTTGATCTTCGCTGCCTTTCCGTGGCGGTTACGCAGGTAGTACAGCTTTGCCCGGCGGACATCGCCCAAGGAGACGACCTCGGTGTGGTCGATCACCGGGGAGTGCACCGGGAAGGTGCGCTCCACGCCCACCCCGAAGCTCACCTTGCGCACCGTGAAGGTCTCGCGCACGCCGGTGCCCTGGCGCCGCAACACAGCGCCCTGGAAGACCTGCACCCGCTGGCGGGTGCCCTCCACCACACGCACGTGGACCTTGACGGTGTCGCCTGGCCGGAAATCGGGGATGTCGTCACGCAGGCTGTCGCGGTCGATGATGTCGGTCGGGTTCATGGGGCGCGTCTCTCCACAGATTGTTCGAACTCCCCCGCCGGGTGCCCGCCCGACAGTCCCCACCGGGGAGTCCTGTGCAACACGGGCCTTCGATGCGAACGCCGGGGATACCGGCGCCGACGAGGCTCACCAATCGTAGCCGTGATCGCGCAACGACCGCACCTCGCCGTGCTCCACCAGGAACTCGACCTCCTCGTCGGTGAGTCCACCCCGTGCCGCGATCAGATCCGGGCGCCGCTCGAGGGTCCGGACCAGCGCCTGGACCCGACGCCACTGGTCGACCCGTCCGTGGTCGCCGGAGCGGAGCACCTCGGGCACCTCCCACCCCCGGAACTCGGCCGGGCGGGTGTACTGGGGATACTCGAGCAGGCCGGCCGAGAAGCTCTCGTCATCCGCCGAACGGTCATTCCCGAGCACGCCGGGGAGCAGACGGGTCACGGCCTCGACCACCACCAGGGCAGCCAGCTCGCCGCCGGCCAGCACGAAGTCCCCCACCGAGAGCTCGTCGTCGACCAGGTGGTCGGCCACCCTCTGGTCCACCCCTTCGTAGCGCCCGCACAGCAACGAGAACCCCTCCGGCAACCCTGCCAGCTCGTGGGCGACCCGCTGGTCGAACCTCCGTCCCGACGGGGACAGCAGGATCAGCGGCCGGGGAAGCCCGCCGGGTGATGCGGCCACCGACTCCACCGACTCGAAGACCGGTTCGGGTCCCAGCACCATGCCGGCACCTCCCCCGAACGGGGCGTCGTCCACCGAGCGGTGCGCGTCGTGGGCCGCATCCCGCACATCGTGGGTGCACAGGTCCAGCTGGCCGCGGGCGCGGGCTCGTCCCAAGATCGAGGCGTCGGCGTAGTGGTCGATCACGTCGGGGAAGAGCGTGAACACGTCGATCCGTGTGGGCATCGGCGGACTCAGCCGAGCTCGAGCAGGCCGTCGGGGACGTCCACCGTGATCCGCACCCCGGGCTCCGTGTCCACCACGAAGCGGAGTGGGATCAATGCCCCTCCCGTCAGCACCAGGAGGTCGCTGGCCGGATTGGCCTCGACCCCCTCGACGGTCCCCAGCGGCCGACCGCTCGCGTCCTCGACCCGGGACCCGATCAACTCGTGGACCCAGAGCTGGCCCGGATCGTCCAGCGGTGGTGCGAACAGCTCGGTTCCCCGCAACCGCTCGGCTGCGTCGATGCCGGCCACCGCGTCGAAGGTCACGATGAACCGTCCCTGGTGGGGCGAGGAGCGGACGACCCGGTACTGTGTGCCCGCCACGTCGCCGAGGATCGATCCGGCGGCCACCCGCTCATCGCGGTTGGTCGACAGCGCCACGATCACGTCACCCCGCAGCCCGTGGGGCTTGACCACGCGCCCCACCAGAAGGAGGGGTCCATCGCCGTTGCGCTCCGCTCGATCGGGGGACGCCCCCGACGAGGAGGGTCGCTCCCCGGTGCCACCACCGTCGGAGCGGGCCGGGGTGGGTGCCACTGCGCGCGACTCAGTCGTCGACGATGTCGACGCTGGTCTGGACCCCGTCGCGGGCCCCGGCGGCGGCGACCACCGCCCGGATGGCCTGAGCCACCCGGCCCCGGCGACCGATGACACGGCCCATGTCCTCAGGGGCGACGTGAATGCGGAACCGCACCGAGTCCCCCCGCTCCTCGGTGTTGATCACCACTGCCTCGGGGTCAGAGGTGATCGACGAGACCAGATAGGTCACCACGGCCAACGGCGTCCCGCCCGAGACCCGGTTGCCGGCATCGTCGTCGTGATCGTCGACGTCGTCGATCGTGTTGACATCCTCATCGGAGTCGAGGGCCAGGTCGTCGGTCACTTGGCTGCCTTGGCCGTCTCGAACTCCTCGAGCGCGCCCGACTGCTTCAGCAGCTTCTCGACCCGCTCGGTCGGTTGGGCGCCCTGGGCCAGCCACTTGACCGCCTTGGCGTTGTCGATGTGGACCACGGCATCGGGCTCGGCCAGCGACTTCCCTCGTGGGGCGTACGTGCCCACGATCTCGATGAATCGCCCGTTGCGGGGCGAGCGGCTGTCCGCCGCCACCAGCCGGTAGGTCGGCTGCTTCTTCTTACCGATCCGCACGAGGCGGAGCTTTACTGCCACGGTGTACTCCTCTGCGTTGTGTCGAGTGCGCCCGACAGTCTCCCACCAATGCGGGGGGCGACGCGCACACGGGCTCGTTCGTGGGGCTTTGGGTAGTGATCGGGCCCGATGGCGCCCTCTGGTCGGTCCTCGGTGCCGGTCATCGGGCCTTTGGCGTGACCCGGCCGCCGCCCTTGCCCTTCTTGCCGCCCCTGCCCTTCGCCTTCGAGCCGCCGCGGGGTCCCACCTGTGCCCCCGAGGTGGCGAACGGCCCGCCGTCCAGGGCACCGGGGACTCCCCCTGCCCCGGTGAGGGATGCGAGGTCGCCCCCGCCACCCGCCGCGGCCAGCTCTGCCATCGCCTTGGGTGACATCTTCGGGCCGCGCCCGAACAGTCCGCCGAGGCCCCCCATTGCTCCGGCCATGCCCCCTTTGCCGAAGCCCTTCATCATCTTCTGCATCTCCTTGAACTGCTTGAGGAGGGCATTTACCTCGGAGGTCGCGGTCCCGCTGCCGTTGGCGATCCGAACTCTCCGGGCCCCGTCGATGATGGCAGGATCCGCCCGTTCGGCCGGTGTCATCGAGCGGATGATGGCCTCGATCTGCCCGATCTGCCGGTCGTCCACGGCCGAGGACGCCTGCTTGAGGTCCTTGGGGACCCCCGGCAGGAGGGAGAGCATGCCGGAGACCGATCCCATCTTCTTGACCTGCTGGAGCTGCTCCAGGAAGTCCTCGAGGGTGAACCGGCCCTCGATCATGGCGGCGGCACCCTTGGTGGTGACGTCCTTGTCCATGGTCCGCTCGGCCTGCTCGATCAGGCTGAGCACGTCACCCATGCCAAGGATGCGGTCGGCCATCCGATGCGGGTGGAACTGGTCGAAGTCGTCGAGCTTCTCGCCGGTGGATGCGAAGGCGATGGGCTTGCCCACCACCTCCTTCACCGACAGGGCCGCCCCTCCGCGGGCGTCGCCGTCGAGTTTGGTCAGGATGACGCCGTCGAGGGACACGGCCTGGTCGAACGCCACGGCGGTCGACACGGCGTCCTGGCCGGTCATGGCGTCGATCACCAGGAAGGTGTAGTGCGGGTCGACCGCCCCGGCGATGTGCCGGATCTCGTCCATCAGGTCGGCGTCGATGGACAGGCGGCCCGCGGTGTCGACGATGAGGACGTCACGGCCCAGGCGCCTGGCCTCCTCGAGCCCGGCCGCCGCCACCGCCACCGGGTCGGTCGCCTCGCTGAAGACGGTGATCCCCGCCTGACCCCCCAGCACGCGGAGCTGCTCGACGGCCGCCGGACGTTGGAGGTCGGCGCCGACCAGCAGGGGGTTGCGGCCCTGCTGCTTGAACCACCGGGCCAACTTGGCCGAGGCGGTGGTCTTCCCCGAGCCCTGCAGGCCGGCCAGGAGGATGACCGTCGGCGGCCTGCCGGCATAGGTGAGCTTGAGCGTCTCGCCCCCGAGGATCGCCACCAACTCCTCGTTGACGATCTTGATGACCTGCTGGCCCGGGCTCAGATTCTGCGAGAGCTCGAGGCCCACGCAACGGGCCCGCACCGCCTCGGTGAACGTGCGCACCACGCCGATCTCGACGTCGGCCTCGAGCAGCGCGGTGCGGATCTCAAGGAGCACCTCGTCGACGTCGGCCTCGGTCAGACGCCCGCGGCCGCGGAGTCGGGTGAGGATGCCCTCGAATCGGTCGGTCAGGCTCTCGAACATGGGTTCCTCAGGCTACAGGACCGTCGGTGCGGTGGTGTTCCGTCCCGAGGGCGGCACGAACGGCCCGCGGCCGGGGATCAGGGCCGCGGATCAGAACAGCGCGTCGACGAACGCGGCAGGGTCGAACTCGATGAGATCGCCAACCCCTTCTCCCAGTCCGACCAGCTTGACCGGAAGCCCGAGCTCGCTCTGGATGGCCACCACGATGCCGCCCTTGGCCGTGCCGTCGAGCTTGGTCAGCACGACTCCGGAAACCTCCACCGCCTCGAGGAACACCTTGGCCTGGGTCAAGCCGTTCTGGCCGGTGGTGGCGTCGATCACCAGCAACACCTCGACCACCCGGCCGGGCGGCCGATCTGCGATCCGCCGGATCTTCTTCAGCTCCTCGATGAGGTTCACCTTGTTGTGGAGACGACCCGCGGTGTCCGCCAACACCACGGCGTACCCCTTGGCCGCCGCCCGCTGCACGGCGTCGAAGACCACGGAGCTCGGGTCCCCACCCTCCGAACCCCGGACGATGTCAGCGTCCGCCCGCGACGCCCACATCGACAGCTGCTCGCCGGCGGCGGCCCGGAACGTGTCGCCCGCGGCCAGCAACACCTTGGCCCCCGAGGCAGACATCCGGCTGGCGACCTTGCCCACCGTCGTCGTCTTCCCCACCCCGTTGACCCCGACGAAGAGCCAGACATCCACCGACGGACCGTCGGTGCCATCGTGCGGTCCGGAGCCGGGCAGGGCCAGTGCGGCGTCCGCCGTCGACAGCATGGCCACCAGATCGCCCTTCAACGCATCGACCAGGGCGTCGGGGCCTGCGATGGCGCCGCTCTTGACCCGGGCCCGCAGGTCGCCCAGAAGGGCGTCTGTGGCGCCCACCCCCACATCGGCCCGGATCAGCGCCTCTTCGAGGTCGTCCCAGGTGGCAGCGTCGATCTTCCCCTTGGAGCGGACCGCCCCCAGATAGCCGGACAGGAGGCCCCGGGCCTTGCCCAGGCGGCTCCGGTAGGACGCGGGCTCGGCCGGAGGGACCGGCTCGGCCTCGACCGGTGGAGCCGCTCCGGCCTCCAGAAGGGGAGCCACCTCCTCCTCGGCGATCCGGGTGACCGCGGCGCTGCGGGCCAGCTCGAGATCGGAGGGAGCATCGCTCACCACCTCGCCAGATGGCACGTGGCCCTTGGTCCCCCGCCCCCGCAGCCGCATGCCCAACGCGACACCGCCGGCCACCACCACCACCGGGACGGCGACGGCCAGGCCGATGACCAGGTCGGACGTGACCGTCGCCAACTGGACGTCGATCACGCCTCTGCGCCCCCCACCGGCTCTGCGTCGGCCCAGTGGTCACCGAAGGCCGGAGCCGGGACGGCCGGCGCCGATTCGCCGGCGGCCCTCGGAGACGCCACCTCCGGCCGCGGCTCGGAGCCGGGCTCGGGACGGTCGCCCGGCGCCTCGGCGGACCCCGGGTCGGTGTCCTCCACACGGTGGCGCGGGACCTTCTGGCTTACGACCTTGGACGAGCCCCCGGGGGCCATGGTGACCCCGTAGAGAGCGTCGGCGGCCTCCATCGTGCGCTTCTGGTGGCTCACGATGATCAGCTGCGCCTCCTCCCGGAACTCGTGGACGAGGGAGAGGAACCGCAGGAGGTTGACGTCGTCGAGCGCAGCCTCCACCTCGTCCATGAGGTAGAAGGGGGACGGACGGCTCCGGAACACGGCGAACAGGTAGGCCACGGCCACCAGCGACCGTTCGCCGCCCGACAGCAGCGACAGCCGCCGCACGTTGCGGCCGGCCGGCCGGACCTCGACCTCGACCCCGGTGTCCAGCAGGTTCTCGGGGTCGGTGAGCGAGAGACGCCCGGTGCCGCCGGGGAAGAGTGTCGTGACGAGGGCGGAGAAGTGCTCGTTGACGTCGGTGAAGGCAGCGTCGAACACGTGCATGATCTGCTCGTCGAGGGTCCGGATCACATGGTGCAACTCGCGCCGAGCCTTGCGGACGTCCTCCACCTGGGCCTCGAGGAACTGGTGGCGCTCCCCCAGCTCGGAGAGCTCCTCGAGGGCCAGGGGGTTGACCGGCCCGAGGGCGGCGAGCTCTGCCTCGAGCTGCTCCACGCGGGAGACAGGGTCGACGCCGTCGGGAAGCTCGGGCCGCGGAGCGCCGACCGCCTCCTCGGGGCTGCAGGCCAGCTCTCGGCGCAGGGCCTCCACCACCGACTCGCGGCGGATCGTGCTCTCGACCAGGTCCAGCTCGGCCTTTTGCAACCGGCTGCGTGCCGCGGCCAGCTCGTGCTCGGCGGCGGACCGGCGGCGGCGCAGGTCCTCGAGGCGGGCACCCCCCGCCCGCAGCGCCTCCAATTGGCGCCGGTGGCGCTCGCGCAGTTCGGCGAGCGCCGAGTCCAACGTGGCCTGGGCCGCAGCGACCACGATGAGCAGACGCTCGACGGCGGTGGCGTCCACCTCCAACCGCCGACGTCGCTCCGCTGCCTGCCGGCGCTCTTCGGCGTGTCCGGTCAGGCGGCGCTCGACCTCGGCCAGGCGCTCGGCCAGGACGCGGCGACGCTCGACCAGTCCGGCCGACCGCACCTCCCACTCGCTGCGACGGGCAGACGCCTCGGCGATCCGCTCGTCGATGCGACGGCGCTCCTGGCGCGCCGCGGCCACCCGCTCGGCGGCTCGTGCCCTCGCCTCCTCGAGTGCGGGCAACCCGGTCAGGAGCTCGGACAGGCGGGTGCTGTCGCGGACGATCCGTTCCTCGAGCTCGGCGTGGTTGCGGTTGATCTCCTCGAGCTCGGCGTTCAGCGGCGACCGCTCGTTGGCCACCCGCTGGCGACCGGCGCGTGCCGTCTGATGGGCGACCTCGTTGCGGTCGTCGGTCCGGACCGCCTCGGCGGCGGCCTCCCGTGTCGCCTCCACCTCGGCGCGGGTCGTGGCCCGCTCCTCCCCGGCCTCGGCCGCGGCCACCCTGGCCACCTCCGCCCGGGCCCGTGCCTCGTCCACGACCGCGGCGGTGACCACACCACCGGCGGCCCGCACCCTCCACCCGGTGGACGAGAAACGGTCGCCGTCGCGGGTGACCACCACCAGGTCGGGTCGGGCCAGGGCCAGGTCGATCGCCTCCGACCAGCCGTTCTGGGCGCAGCAGGAGCCGGCCAGCAGAGTGTCCAGGACGCCATCGAGCCCCGGGGGTCCGCCCCATCCGGACCGGGGACGCACGTGCCGGCGGATCGACTCGGTCCCCGAGGGCGTGTCGGCGCCCCCGGGAGCCCCTCCGGTAACGGAGCGCGCCGAGGCCTCGGTGAGGGCCAGGACCGCCCCGGTGGCCCCGCCTCGGCGGAGCCTCGACAGAGCGGCCCGGGCAGGCTCGCTTCCCGAGACCACCACGGCGGCAAGGGACGCCCCGGCCGCGGCCTCGAAGGCATCCTCCCAGCCCCGGTCCACCTCCACCAGGTCGAGCAGGGTCCCCACTACGCCGTCCACGCCGGCCAGCAGCTCGGCGCCGGTGGCGCCACGCGCCTCGTCGAGGGCCCGTTCGAGGGCGTCGGCCCGGGCAACGGAGCGGGCCTGCTCCTGCTCGGCCTGCCGGAGCGCCTCCTCGGCCACCTCCAGCCGGCGGGTGGAGCGACCGTGGGCCGCCTCGGTCTCGGCCACGACGGCCTGCAGGCGGTGGCGGGCCTGTTCGGTTTCGGCCAGGCGCTCGCCGAGCTCGTGGTCGTCGCCCTCGAGGACCGCCGCCCGGCGCTCGGTGGAGGCCAACCGCGCGGTCAGCTGGTCCAGAGACCGCCGGTCGCGGTCCAGGGCGTGCTCCAGCGAGGCCACCTGCCCCCGGGCCACGGTCACCGCCTCGTCCGCCTGGCGGAGCTCGGTGCCGTCGCCCCACGCCTCGAGATGTTCGTCGAGCTCGGCAGCCATCGCCACCTCGACGCTGACCAGGGCCTGGAGCTCGGGTGCCAGCGCCTGAGTGTCGGCCTCTACGGCCTCGAGCTCCTGGCCCAGGTGCGCCCCTTCTGCCTCGAGCGTCGACACCACATCGGCATCGGCGGCGGCGTCGAGCGCCCGGGCCAGGGACCGCTGCCGCTCGCGGAGCACGCCCGACAGTCCGCGTGCCCGCTCCACCATGCCCTCGGACCGGCCGAGGGAGGCGGCCAGGTCCGACTCGCGCTCGGCGGAGAGCTCGTCCACTGTCCGCTCGGAGTCGGCCTCGAGCTGCTCCAACGACCGGTGGAGCCCCTCCTCGCTCGCCCTCAGCTCCTCTTGGAGCTTCCGGCCGGCGGCGTGGCGTTCGTCGAGCGATCGCAGCTCCGAGCCGGCCACGTGGAGGCGGACCGCCCGCAGCTCGTCGGACAGGCCGGCATGGGAGCGGGCGGCGGCCGCCTGGCGCTCGAGGGGGCGGATCTGGCGTTTGACCTCCCGGACCAGGTCGAACAGGCGCTCGAGGTTCTCCTCGGTCGAGGCCAGGCGTCGCTCGGATCGCTCGCGGCGCCTGCGGTACTTGAGCACTCCGGCTGCCTCTTCGATGACGGCCCGGCGGTCCTCGGGCCGGGCCTCCAGGATGGCGTCGAGATGGCCCTGGCTGACGATGACGTGCTGCTGGCGCCCCACCCCGGTGTCGGACAACAGCTCCTGGATGTCGAGGAGACGACACGGTGCCCCGTTGACGGAGTACTCGCTGTCGCCCGACCGGAACAACGTCCGGGTGATGGTGACCTCGGCCAGGTCGGTGCCCAGCTTGCCGGTGCTGTTGTCGATGGTGAGCGACACCTCGGCCCGCCCCAGCGCCGGGCGGCTGGCCGTGCCCATGAAGATGACGTCCTCCATCTTCGACGAACGCACCGTCCGTGGGCCCTGGGCCCCCAGCACCCAGGCCACCGCATCCACCACATTGGACTTGCCGCTCCCGTTGGGGCCGACCACCACGGTGATGCCGGGCTCGAATTCGAGCACCGCGGGGTCCGCGAAGGACTTGAATCCCTTGAGGGTTAGCGACTTCAGGAACACCGGCCGCTCACCCTATCGGTACACGCTGGATGGCGCAGGAAGCCCAGCTCACACCTGGCAATGGTCACAGAAAAAGGTCGACCGGCCACCCGACTTCACCCGGACGATGGTCGCCCGGCACCGCCGGCAGGCCTGGCCCTCGCGGTCGTAGGCCTGGTGCTGACCCTGATAGTCGCCCACCACGCCGAAGAGGTCCCGGTACTGCTCGTCCGCCAGAGAGGAGCCCCGGCGCTTCACGGCCTCGGCCAGTGTCTCGACCATCGAGCGGTAGAGGCGGCGCACCTCCTGGGAGGAGAGCGAGTTGGACAGGCGGTCGTAGCGCAGCCCGGCGGCGAAGAGGATCTCGTCGGCGTACATGTTGCCGATGCCGGCCACGAACTCCTGGTCCATCAAGAGGGCCTTCAGGCCCGCCTTGTGGGAGGCCAGCAGCACCCAGAACCTCTCCCAGCTCATGACGTCCTCGAGAGGGTCGAATCCGAGATGGGCCAGCTCGGGCAGGGCGGGCTGGCCGTCTACCGGGGCTGCCGAGACGAAGAGCTCGCCGAAGGTGCGGGGATCCACGAAGCGGAGCTGCCCGCCCTGGGTGAACGTGATGACCGCGTGGGTGTGGGGCGCCTTGGGCTCCTTGGGGCTCTTGACCCGCTGCAGCTGCCCGCTCATCCCCATGTGCACGACCAGGGTCTGCCCGTCATCCAGGCGTAGCAGCAGATACTTGCCCGCCCGGTCGACGGACTTGATGGTGTGGCCCTCGAGCTGGGCGCGGAACTGCTTGGCGCTCGGATGGCGCCGGACGGTGCGGCCGTTGCGCACCTCGACAGACTTGATCCTCCTGCCCACGACCTCGCCCTGGAGGTCGCGCCGGATGGTCTCAACTTCGGGAAGCTCAGGCATCCCCTCCGCCTCTCTCAACCTCCAACGATCCGCAGGCCGCCTGGGCGGCCACCTGCTCGGCGTCTTTCTTGGATCGCCCCTCCCCTGTGCCGAGGCGCTGGCCAGCAACGTACACCGTGGCCAGGTACCTCCGGGCATGATCGGGGCCGAAACCCTCCACCTCGTAGTGGGGAACCCCCTTGCCGAGACGCACCGACTCTTCCTGCAGGCGGCTCTTGTGGTCGGACTCGCCGGGCTCGCCCACCGCTGCGGTGATCCGGTCCCTCAGCAGCGAGAGGATCAGGCGCTCCGCCTCGGCCAGACCGCCGTCGAGGTAGACCGCACCGATCAACGCCTCGGTGGCGTCGGCCAGGATGGACTCCTTGGCCCGGCCCCCCGACTGGTCCTCGCCCCGACCGAGGCGGAGATGGTCGGCGATCTCCAGGTCGAGGGCCACTTCGGCCAGTACCCGGGTATTGACCACCGACGCCCTGACCTTGGACATCAGGCCATCGGAGAGCTCAGGCCGGGTCCGGTAGGCGTACTCGGCCACCACCAGGCCCAGCACGGCGTCCCCCAGGAACTCGAGGCGCTCATTGGACGTCAGACCACCCTGCTCGGCACACCACGACCGATGGGCGAGGGCCTGGTCAAGGAGTTCCGGGTCATTGAACCGGTAGTCGATCCGGCGATCGAGCCGGGTCCCACCGGCAGGTGTCCCCGAGCCGGAGGACAGCGGCATCGGGCGCCTCAGGCCCCTCCGAGTTTGGCGTGGACATAGTCGACTGCGTCCCGCACGGTTCGCAGCTCCTCCAGATCCTCGTCGTCGATGCGGAAGCCCACCGATCGCTCGCCTAGCTCCTCTTCGAGGCCCTCCACCAGCTCGATCAGGGCCAGCGAGTCAGCGTCGAGGTCCTCGGCAAAGGACGAGGACTCGCTGATGGCCGACGGCTCGATCTCCAAGATGTCGGCGAGCAGGTCGCGGATGAGCTCGAGGACCTGCTGGCGGTCGAGCGGACCCTTTTCCACATGGGTCTCTGCGGGCACGGCGTCTCCTGTGTCTGGACGGTCCGGGTGTCTGTCGGGCCGGGTGTGCGCCCTGGCCCGGTCCCCCTCGGTGTAGACCGATGTTATCCGACCGGGACATTCACGGAGTCGAAACACGATGGCAATCTCGCTGACCTCTGGCCGACCTATCACTTTGGGTGTGGAACTCCCCGACCTCCCAGTCGCGCCCGAAAACGGCCCGGATCCGGTCCTCGGACCGTGGCCGTCCTACAACCCGGGGCAGTTCTACGACGAGATGATGGGCCCGGACGGTGCGCCCCGTCCGGCGGCGGAGATCCTGTGGCACCACTTCGCCGAGCTCGGGCCCGAGGCACTGGCCGAGCGCCAGCGGGCCGCCGACCGCGAGATGCGCGCCATCGGGGTGACCTTCACGGTCTACGAGGGCACCAGCGGGGTGGACCGGCCGTGGCCCTTCGACATCATCCCCCGGGTGGTGCCGGCCGACGAGTGGCACGTCATCGAGTCCGGCCTGGTCCAGCGCCTCAATGCCCTCAACCTGTTCATCGACGACGTGTACCACGACCAGCGCTCGGTCAGCTCGGGCGTGGTGCCCTCCGAGCTGGTGGCCGGCTCCCCCAATTTCCGAAGGGAGTGCGTGGGTGTCGATCCCCCCGGTGGCATCTGGGCCCACATCTGCGGGAGCGATCTGATCCGTGGCGGCGACGGCACCGTCTACGTCCTCGAGGACAACCTGCGGGTCCCGTCGGGTGTCTCCTATCTACTCGAGAACCGGATGGTGGCCAAGCACGTCTTCCCCGAGATGTTCCGGCACTACAGCATCGAGCCTGTCGACCCCTATGTCGGGCGGCTTGCCGACCTGCTGGCCTCCGTCTCGCCTGCCCCGGGGGATCCGACCATCGTCGTGCTGACTCCCGGCGTCTACAACTCCGCCTACTTCGAGCACGCCTTCCTGGCCCAACAGCTGGGCGTGGAACTGGTCGAGGGCAGCGACCTGGTGGTGCTCGACGACGACTGCGTGTACGCCCGGACCATCGACGGGCTGGAGCGGGTCGATGTCATCTACCGGCGCATCGACGACCTCTACCTCGACCCCGAGGTCTTCCGGCCCGACTCGCTGCTCGGCGTCCCGGGGCTGATCAGAGCGTGGCGCTCCGGTCGGGTGGCCCTGGTCAACGCCCCGGGCGCCGGCATCGCCGACGACAAGAAGGTCTACTCCTATGTGCCCGACATCATCCGGTTCTTCCTCGGCGAGGAGCCCATCCTGGCCACGGTTCCCACCCTGCGGTGCAGCGACCCGGAGTCGCTCGAGTTCGTCCGCGCCAACATCGGGCGCATGGTCGTCAAGCCGGCCAACGAGTCGGGTGGCTACGGGGTGCTGGTCGGGCCCCAGGCCACCGCCGACCAACTGGCCCACGCGTCGCAACAGATCGAGGACGACCCGAAGCGGTGGGTGGCCCAGCCGGTCATCCCCCTGTCCACGGCCCCGACCCTGTGCGCCGGTGAGGTCGCCCCGAGGCACGTCGACCTCCGCCCATTCACGTTGCTCGGGCCAGAGCGCGCCTATGTGACCCATGGCGGGCTGACGCGGGTCGCCCGCCGGGAGGGCTCGCTGGTGGTCAACTCCTCGCAAGGCGGCGGCAGCAAGGACACGTGGGTCGTCGACACCTCGGGCCCTGCTCCGTCTCGAGGGCCGGCTCCTGTGGCGCCGCCGTCCCGGGGTCACGCGGGAGAGCCGATCGTATGAACGACCAGACGGGAACGGCACAGAGGGCGAGCTCCCTCGAACCCGAACCCGAACCCGAACCGAAGGAGCGAAGCATGCTGCTGGCACGTATGGCCGAGGCCGTCTACTGGGCCGGGCGCCACCTCGAACGCGCCGAGGGCACCGCCCGCATCGTCCAGGTCCACACCGACACCCACGTCGACCTTCCGGTCGGCGAGGACGTCGGGTGGGAGCCGCTGCTGGCCATCGTGGGTGTGCACAGCGAGTTCGCCGAGCGGTACTCGGCCGCCGCCGAGACAGGCGACGCGGCCGCCGCAGAGGAGGACGTGGTCGAGTTCCTCCTCCACGGGGAGGGCAACGCGTCCTCCATCATGTCCGCCGTCAGCGCGGGACGGGAGAACCTCCGCACCGCCCGCCCGGTGGTTCCCCGCGAGGCGTGGGAGGCCTGCAACAACCTGTGGTTGGCCTGCTCGGACCACATGGACGAGGTCAAGTCGCGACAGGGACGGGTCCAGTGGCTCCGCCGTGTGATCGCCGGATGCCAGCGGATCAACGGTATCTTGCTCGGCACGATGAGCCGCGACGAGGCCATGAGCTTCCTTTCCATCGGACAGAACCTCGAACGAGCCGACCTGACCACCCGGGTGCTCGACGTCCGCTCTGAGAGCCTGCACTCCCAGCATGGCGACGACCCCTACGACGTGGTCCACTGGATGGCCGTGCTCCGCTCGCTCGCCGCCTATCAGCCATTCCGGCGCGCCATGCCGGCCCGGCCCCAGGGCGGAGCCACCCTGCGCTTCCTCCTCCAGGACGATCGGTTCCCCCGGGCGGTCAGCGCCTGCCTGACCGAGACCCGCTCCCACCTCAAGGAGCTGGCCCGTTCGGAGGCCGCCCTGGAAGCGTGCGCGACGGCCTCGATGGTGGTGGCATCGGCTGCCGTGCCGCGGCTCGCCCTGGACGGCCTGGAGGAGTTCCTCGACGAGGTCCAGGTGGCACTAGACGCAATCCACCTCCGGATCGACGAGACGTACTTCCGACCGTCGTTCGTCGACTGGCACGCCCAGTCCGAGGCATCGTGACCACGGCCACCTCCGCCGGGCCCCACGCAGGCGGTGAGGGCGAAACCGCCGACGGGGCGGAGGTGCCCGAGTACTCGGGGATCCCGGGGCGGCTCGACGAGTCTCTCGGCCCGGACGGCAGGGTCCGAACCCGATGGAAACAGGTGGCGGCGGAGATGGCCGGGCTGGGGCCCGGCGGTCTCCTCGCCCGTCGGGCCGAGCTGGCGCGGCTGCTCCGGAACGAAGGCGCCACCTACAACGTCACACTGGACGGACGAAGCAGTCGGAGACCGTGGTCGCTCGATCCGTGCCCGCTCGTGCTCGACGACACCGAGTGGTCGGCTCTCGAGCGCGCCGTGGCCCAGCGGGTGGCCCTCCTCGACCTGGTTCTCGCCGACCTCTACGGCCAGCGCCGCCTGGTGGCCGAGGGCCTCATCCCTGCCGAGCTGGTCCTCGGGAGCCCCTCCTTCCTGCGGGCCTGCGCAGACACGGCCACCCCCGACGCCCACCACCTGTTCCTCACCGCCGTCGACGTCGTGCGTGACGGTCAGGGTGGCTTCCGATCCATCGGTGATTGGGCCCAGGCTCCCTCAGGCCTCGGTTACGCCCTGGTCAACCGCAAAACCCTCTCGAGGGTGCTGCCCAGTCTCCACCGCGCCTCGGGCGTCGAGCGCCTGGCCGGCTTCTTCCGTTCCATACGGGCCGGCGTGGCCAGGGTCGCTCCCGAGGGGGTCGACGATCCCCGGGTGGTGATCCTGACACCGGGTCCACTGAGCGAGACCTACTTCGAGCACGCCTACCTGGCCTCCTACCTCGGATACGCCCTGGTCGAGGGCCGGGACCTGGTGGTCAAGAACAACCGGGTGTGGCTGCGCTCGCTGGCCGGCCTCGATCCGGTGGACGTCGTGATCCGGAGGGTGGACGACCAGTGGTGCGATCCCGTCGAGCTTCGGGCCGACTCGCTGCTCGGCGTGCCCGGGCTCCTGGAAGCGGCCCGGCGCGGGCGGGTCGCCGTGGTCAACCCCATCGGAAGCGCGATCATCGAGCACCCGGCCCTGACCGGCCTGCTGGGAACGGTGGCCCCCACCGTGCTCGGCGAGGAGCTGGCCCTTCTCGGGCCCGAGACCTGGTGGTGCGGTCATCCCCGCGGCCTCAGCCACGTCCTGGCCTCCCTCGAGGAGCTCGTCGTCTTTCCGGTGGGGGCCTCGACCGGGCTGTGGCCGGTGGTGGGATCCACCATGTCCGCCGACGCGCTCGCAGACCTGCGCGACCGGATACGCAGTCGGCCCGGTGACTGGGTGGGCCAGGAGGTCATCGAGCCGTCCACCGTCCCGACGGTGACCGACAACGGCACCCTCGAGCCGAGGCCGGCGGTGATCCGCACCTTCAGCGTCGCCGGTGATGCCGCTGGCGACGGAGCGTCCCATGGGTTCACGGTGTTGCCCGGCGGCCTGACCCGGGTCGGGGTGGCCACCGATGCAGGGATCATCTCGAGCCGGGGCGAGGGGACCAGCAAGGACACCTGGGTGGCATCGGCCGAACCGGCCCTTCAGCAGAGCACCTGGCTCCCCTCGGCGCGCGCGTCCAAGCGACCCGCCGTCATCCCCGAGCTGCCCACCCCCCTGCCCGGCCGCGTTGCCGCCCAACTGTTCATGCTGGGCCGCAGCGCGGAGCATGCAGAGTTGGTCATCCGGTTGATCCGCACGGTCCTGACCCGCCTCGACCAGCCGCTCGGGATGGGGGTGGACGACGGTGGCGCCGAGTCCCTGCAGGTCCTGCTCTCGGCCCTCCGCACCGTCTCGGGCTTCGATGCCGTCTCCGAGCCCAATGATCCGGGGTTCCGGCCCGGGGGGCCCGGGCTCCCGATGCCTCCGGTGCAACCGGCCGGCCGTGGCGACGGCACCCGGGCGGCGGACCCCGAGCCCGAGGTCCCCACCGACCGGCGGGCGCTGGCGCTGCTCCTCGATGCCGGGGTCGACGGCAGCCTGGTGTCGTCCCTCGGGCTCGTGGTCGACGCGGCCTACTCGGTACGGGAGCAGCTCTCGAGCGATACCTGGCAGTTGATCGGCGACGTCGAGGAGGAGCTGGCGCGGCTGCGCCACCGGCCGCCGACCCAACTGGTCGGCGTCCAGTCGAGCCTGCAGCGCCTCCTCCAGGCGCTGCTCGCCCTGTCCGGCCTCTCGGCCGAGAACATGGAGCGGGACTCGGCGTGGCACTTCCTCGACGGCGGCAGGCGACTGGACCGGGCCCAGTCCCTGGTCAGGCTGGTCCGTGCGGTGCTGGTCCGCAAGCGGGCCGGCGCGGTCGAGGACCTCCTCCTCGAATCGCTCCTGAAGACGTCGGAAAGCCTGATCATCTTCCGCCGCAGATCGGGGCCGATCATGCAGGTGGCCGGTGCGGTCGACCTCCTCGTCTACGACGCGGCCAATCCCCGCAGCGTGATCTTCCAGCTCGACCGCTTGGTCGACCACCTGGCGGACATGCCCAAGCAGTCGTCTGCCCAGCGCCTGGGGAACGAGGAACGCCTGGTGCTGGAGACGACCACCATGTTGCGCCTGACCGACGCGGGACGGCTGGCCGCCGTCGACCAGGACACCGCGCTGCGGATGGAGCTGGACGCCGTCTTCGGGCGCGTCGACGGGCTGCTGGGCGAGCTGTTGGACTCGCTGCGCCACACCTACTTCGCCCACGAGAGGCTCTCCGTCCTGGCCGGGCGCAACACCGAGGTTGGCGGTAGCGACGAGGCCGGCGACGGCACCGGACGCAGATCATGAACTTCCGGATCGTCCACCGGACCGTCTACCAGTACGACACGCCGGTCACCCGGTGCCGGAACGAGGCCCACCTCCGCCCGCGCGACACCGAACGCCAGCACTGCGTGTCCAGCGAGCTGGTGGTCGATCCCTCTCCGACCAGCTGGTCCGAGCGCACCGACTTCTTCGGCAATCCGGTCGTCTCGTTCGCGGTCGACGGGCCGTTCAGGGAGTTGACGGTCACCTCGACCAGCTCGGTGTCGGTGGCCGGTCGCCGGTCGCTGCCGACGGACGGGCCGACCTGGGACGAGGCACGCGACCAGCTGGTCAACGATCTGACGCCGGAACTGCTCGCCGCACGCGAGTTCTGCTTCGACTCGCCGCTCGTCACAACATCGTCGGCCATCCGAGCCTACGCGGAACCTTCGTTTCCCGGTGGGAGGCCATTGATCCACGCGGTCGCCGACCTCACCGAGCGGATCTTCCAGGACTTCGTGTACGACCCCGGCTTCACCACGGTCACCACCCCTGTCGAGGAGGTCCTGGTCCACCGGCGCGGTGTCTGCCAGGACTTTGCCCACCTCGCCGTCGCCTGCGTACGGTCGATGGGACTGGCCGCCCGGTACGTGAGCGGCTACCTCGAGACGTCCCCGCCGCCCGGTGCCGAGCGCCTGCTCGGGGCCGACGCCTCCCACGCCTGGCCGTCGGTCTTCGTGCCGAGGTGGGGCTGGCTGGACGTCGACCCCACCAACGACAAGATCGTGGGGCCGACCTACGTCACCACGGCCTGGGGGCGCGACTACTCCGACGTGTCCCCTCTGAAAGGGATCGTGTTCGGCGGCGGGGGCTCCCACACCCTCGAGGTGTCGGTGGACGTCACCCGGGCGGCGGCGCTGGAGCCGTAGGTGGATCCGGTGGGCGCGGCGGTCCCGGACATCGGGCCCCGTGGCTACGGGTTGAGGGCGGCCGTCATCTGGTGCAGGCCTGTCATCAGGGCCGTGGCGCCGGCCTCGTCGAGCACGGTGTAGGCGGGCCGCACGATCCGATCGGTGAGCACCTCGGCGCGGGCAAGAGACTCCCGGTCCGCCAGGGTGCTGTCGGGGACGTCGTCGTCCGACCAGCCGAACATCGCCGCGTCGTTCGGCCGGTTGATCAAGTGGGCTGTCTTGGCGTCGAGCCCCTCCGCCCGCACGGCCAGCAGGTGAGCGCTCCCCCGGAACTCTCGCAGGACCGACAGGAGCTGCATGGCCCGGCCTGGCGCGTCGTCGACCAACGGCTCGGCCCGGAACCCTGCGTACAGGGGGAGCCCGGTGGGGTCGGCGGCCTCGTTGACCGCCCCGGCTGCGTCTGCGAACCCCTCGACACCGTCGAGCCCGGCGAACCGGGAACGACCGAGCTCGGCGGCACACTCGAAATAGGCCCGACCGGCGTCCCGAGGCTCGACCACCTTGCTCGCCGAGTCCCACATCTGTTGGATCATCGAGGGGTTGAAGTAGCCGAAGGCGCTGGACACCACGCTGGCCTCCACGTCGCCGAGCACCCCGCCCCGGCCCAGCACGTAGAACTGCACGATGTCGAGCCCGAGCTCCTTACCCTTCGCCTCGGTTCCGGGCGAGAAGAAGTACGCCCATCCGTAGTCGCGGATCAACGGGCACGCCTCGGCCATCAGCTCGTCGGTGGTCATCCCGGCAGCGTAACCCTCTCGGGCCGCAGCGACCTGCCGGAAGCTCCGACCGCGGGCGCCTACGCTCCGCACCATGCGCATCCTCATCACCGGAGCCGCCCGGGCCATCGGCGCGGCCACTGCCGTCGAGCTCGCCCGGGCAGGGCACGAAGTCGTCGCCACCGCCCGTGACCCGTCGTTGTTGGCCGACCTCGACGTCGCCCAACGGCTGGTCCTCGACGTGACCGATGCCGGGTCGATCCGCAGCGCCCTCGATCGGTGCGGTTCGCTCGATGCCATCGTCAACAATGCCGCCGTCAACGGGAAGGGCCCCTTGGAGGCGTTCCCGATGGACCGGCTGCGGGCAATGTTCGAGACCAACACCCTGGGGCCCCTGGCCCTCCTCCAGGAGGTTCTTCCCGAGTGGAGGCGGCGCGGCAGCGGGGTGGTGGTGAACATGAGCTCCATCGAGGGCCGGGTGGCCCCACCGATCGACGGCCCGTACGCCAGCACCAAGTTCGCCCTGGAGGCACTGTCCGAGACGCTCCACCACGAGCTGGCGCACTTCGGGATCCGGGTGGTGATCGTCGAGCCCGGCTACTTCGCCCCGGGGATGAAGGCCGGGCACCATGCGTCCGGAGGCGAGGCGTACCGGGCCCTGTGGGACCAGTTGTCCGGGATCGACGCCAAGGTGACCGGACCCGGCGGCCGGCCCGGGCCCGAGGTGGTGGCGGCCGCTATTCGGCGGGCCATCGAGGACCCCGCCACCCCCCTGCGGGTGCCCGTCGGCGAGGACGCGGTCATGGTGCTCACGGCGCGGTCGCAGCTCGACGACGCCTCCTTCGAGGCAGTCATGCGCCAGACGTTGGGCCTGACCTGGTGACCCGGCTCCGGGGTCGGCCGGCGCCCCGGTCGGGACGCTGTCGTGCCGGGCGCCGTGCTCAGACCCGCTCGTTGATCAGGCTGTGCGCCGCCATGGTCAGGTAGCCGAGGAGCTCCTCCTCGTCGGCAGGTGCCAGGTCGGCGCCGGCCACGGCGTCGGTCATGTGCCGGAGCCAGGCGTCGGCCGCCGCCGAGCCGATCGGGAAGGGTGCATGGCGCATCCGGAGGCGGGGGTGACCCCGTTGCTCGCTGTAGTGGCGGGGCCCGCCCCAGTACTGCACCAGAAACATGGTCAGGTGGGCCTTGGACTCGGTCAGGTCCTCGGGGTACATGGGCGCCAACACCGGGTCGGTGACCACGCCCTGGTAGAAGCGGTCGACCAGGGCGGTGAAGAAGGGCTCACCGCCCCACCGTTCGTAGGCGGTCTGCGCCGGCTCGCGGATGAAGCGCACACCCCGACTGTAGGCGGCGGTCCACTAGCCTCGGGCCCAGCGCACGCCGGTGGCCGACCCGGGCCGCCGGTGCAACTGCGGGAGGTTCGCCGTGTACGAATGGTCCGAGGAGCAACTGATGGCCCGCGATGCCATCAGGCGGTTCATCGAGGCGGAGGTCGTGCCCCACATCGACGAGTTGGAGCACGGCGACCTTCCCCCCTACGGCATCATCTCCAAGATGTACGAGACCTTCGGCATGGACCAGATGGCCCGCGACCGGTTCAAGAAGCAGCTCGACCGCAAGCTCGCCGGCGCCGACACCCCGACGGATCCGGCCGGGCGCCAGGGCGACCGGGGCGCTGCGGCGATGACCCTCATCCCGATCATCGAGCTGTGCCACTACTGCCCGGGCATCGTCACCGCCATGGGCGTGAGCGTGGGCCTGGCCGGCGGCACCATCATGAAGCAGGGCACCCCGACCCAGATGGAAAGGTGGGGTCTCAACCTGCTCACCGGCGAGAAGGTCGGTGCATGGGCGATCACCGAACCCGATTCGGGCTCCGACGCCCTCGGCGGGATGAAGTCGACGGCCCGGCGCGACGGAGACGAGTACATCCTCAACGGCAACAAGACCTTCATCACCAATGGGCCCTATGCCGACACCATCGTCTTCTACGCAAAACTCGACGACGGATCCGACACCCCCATCCGCGATCGCCAGGTCCTCACCTTCGTGCTGGACAAGGGGATGCCCGGCCTCGACCAGTCGAAGCCCTTCCGCAAGATGGGGCTCCACTCCTCCCCTACCGGCGAGCTGTTCCTGTCGGACGTCCGGGTGGGCAGAGAGCATCTCCTCGGGGAGTCGGAGGACGAACGGGGCGGCAGCGGGCGCGACTCGGCCAAGGGCAACTTCGTCACCGAACGAGCCGGGCTGGCCGCCATGTCCCTGGGCCTGATCGAGGAGTGCCTCAAGCTGTCGGTGCAGTACGCGAAGGACCGGATGCTCTGGGGGAAGCCGATCGGCGACCGCCAGCTGATCCAGCTCAAACTGGCCAAGATGGAGGTCGCCCGGCTCAATGTGCAGAACCTGGTCTTCCGCCACATCGAGCTCTCGGCGGCCGGAAAGAGCCTGACGCTGGCCGAGGCGTCGGCCATGAAGCTCTACTCCGCCCAGGCCGCGTCCGATGTGGCCATGGAGGCGGTGCAGCTGTTCGGAGGCAACGGCTACATGGCCGAGTTCCGGGTGGAGCAACTCGCCCGCGACGCCAAGGTGTTCCAGATCTATGCCGGCACCGACGAGATCCAGGTCACCCACATCGCCAAGGACCTGCTCAACCGGTAGGCTCCGGCGCCGGAGTTGCCACCGGCCACGACATCCCGCCATGGCCGGTCGTCCATGCGCCGGCACCCGGTGGCACAATGGGGGCATGCTCGACCATCTCTCGATCCAGTGCGCCGACGTCGCCGCCAGCGCCGCCTTCTACGACGCCGTGCTTGCCCCGCTGGGTGGGGAGCGGGTCATGGACTTCGGAGAGGTGGTCGGCTTCGGTGCCCCTCCGAAGCCCGAGTTCTGGATCGGCCCGCGCTCGACCGGGGAAGGGTTCCGTGAGGTCCACCTCGCGTTCGCCTCTCACGATCGCGCCGCCGTACAGGCCTTCTTCGATGCAGCGGTGGCCACGGGTGCAGAGGTGTTGCACGCTCCCCGCCTCTGGCCGGAATACCACCCTGACTACTTCGGCGCGTTCGTGCGCGATCCCGATGGCAACAACGTCGAGGCTGTCTGCCATGCGCCCGCACAGCACTGACGACCCGGCCGCCGAGGACCAGCCGGCCGGTCGACCACCGACCCGAAGGGGAAACTGCCATGGAAAGCGCTGACCTGCTTGCCGATGCGTTCGGGAGGATCCGCGACGGCGTCCACCGTGCAGTCGACGGGTTGACGTCGGACGACCTGGGTTTCCGGCCCGATGGCACGGGCAACTCGATCGCCTGGCTGGTGTGGCACCTGACCCGCGTCCAGGACGACCACATCGCTGACGTGGCCGGAACCGGGCAGGTCTGGACGTCATCGGCATGGGTCGGACGGTTCGCCCTGCCGTTGGACGCCTCCGACACCGGGTACGGCCACAGCTCCGACCAGGTCGCAGCAGTCACCACCGATGCCGAACTGCTCGGTGGCTACCACGAGGAAGTCCACCAGGCGACACTCCGATTCGTCCGGACGGTGACCGATGCCGACCTCGATCGGATCGTGGACGAGCGGTGGGATCCGCCGGTGAGTCTGGGAGTCCGACTGGTCAGCGTCATCGCCGACGACCTCGAGCATGCCGGGCAGGCCGCCTATGTGCGGGGGATACTCGAACGCACGTGACCCAGCCACGCTCCGGGAGTGGCGGAGTCCCGCAGATCACGAGCCGGAACCAGGGCAGGACCTTCTCCCCTACCGTTCCGGACCCGCCGTAGGCACCATGTCGTAAGGAGGTGGGTGCCTTGAAGACCGTGGTGATCTACGAGTCCCTGTTCGGCAACACGCATCTGGTCGCGGAGCACGTGGCCGAGGCCGCCGGCCTGCACGGCGAGGTCGTCCTCGTCCCGGTGGGCGAAGCAACACCCGAGGTGATCGATGGCGCTGACCTCCTGGTGGTCGGGGGGCCGACCCACATCCACGGGCTGACCTGGTCGGCCACACGGCACGCTGCCGAGACCGACGCCGCCAAGCACGACGACCGCGCACTCGACCCCGATGCAGAGGGGCCGGGCCTTCGTACCTGGTTCCATGGCCTCGGCCACGTGCACGGCACCCCGGCGGCGGCGTTCGACACCCGCTTCGACGGGCCGGCCGAATTCACCGGACGCGCCTCGAAGGGAATCGGCCGACGGCTCCGTCACCATGGGTTCAGTGAGGTGGCCGAGCCCGAGAGCTTCCTCGTCGACAAGGACAATCACCTCCTCGCGGGCGAGTCCGACCGGGCCCGCATTTGGGCCGACCGGCTGTTGGACCGCCTCACGGCCGCTGGTTGAGCCGGAGCCGACGGAGGGGACGAGTCCAACGTGCGACGGTTCGTCCGGGCTACTGCGAGCAGCCCCGCGCGTCGATGGCGGCAGTCCCGATCACCACGTCGCCACGGACGAGCCACAGGAGGTCGTAGCGATCCACGGTCGGGTCGCAGTGGGGAGGAACCAGTTCCATCACGTCCCCCCGCTCGAGCGGCGACGGCCCGACCGTCGTGACGAGGCCGTGTTCGTCACCGAAGAAGCAGTACTCGGTGCCCGCCTCCCGGCCCACGACGAGCGGCACGCCGGCATCGGTCGCCATGGCCTTGAGGCCCGCGTCGACGGTCACGAAGCCGGTCTGGTTGGCCGAGACGACCGTGGTGGCAATGGTCAGGCTCTGGTGAAACCTTCCCTCGGGGTCACCCCCCAGCGCGTCCCGGTACTCGCGGTCCATGAAGACGTAACTACCGGGCTGGAGCTCGTTCAACACGCCGAGTTCGGTGTCGAGCATCGAAGACCCGGTACCTCCGCCGGTGCGGAGGGAAACCTCGTGGCCGGCGGCCTCGAGGGCGTCGACCACCACCGAGAGCCGATCAGCCGCTGCCCTGGCCGCCGCGAGCCGCTCCCCCCGTCCCGACACGTGCTGGACGTGGCCGGCGTAGCCCTGGACGCCGCCGAAGCGCAGCCCGGCGCTGCCGGCGATGAGCCCGGCGATGGACGTCGCCTCGGTCGGACCGAGCACCCCCGTGCGCCCGAGTCCCACGTCGACGTCGCAGAGCACGGTGATCCCCACGCCGGCTCCCCGGACCGCGGCCGCCAGTTCGCCCACCCCGAGCGGATGGTCCACGACGACGGCCAGGTCGCACCGTGCGGCCAGGGTCGCAGCCCGCTCCGCCGCCGCAAGTCCGACGATCGGAGAGGTGAGCAGTACCGGGACCCGGCCGGCGAACCCGTCCTCGGCCAGCCGGTCGACGAGCACCTCGACCTCGGCGAGTTTGGCGCAGGACAGCCCGATCGCACCGTGTTCGAGCTGGAGCCGGGCGATGAATGCCGACTTGTGGGATTTCGTGTGCGGGCGCAGACCCAGCCCAACTGCCGCAGTGACGTCCGCCATCATCCGGATGTTGTCGGACAGGAGATCGAGGTCGCAGATAAGCGCCGGTGTGGGGATCCGGGCACGTGACCCCGGCCGGCCGACGGCGTCGAGCGCACGCTGGATCCCCCGCTCGTTGTTCCGATACCCGACGGCCACGGACCCGATCCTTGCATCAGACCGGGACGGAGGCCACCGTCACTCCGGCCCCATTAGGAGCTCACTGCCTGGCCCGCGGGATGGCAACGGGAGCAACGCCCCCGGTGATGCGCATCGTCATGGTGCCGATCTCCTGCACCGACACGGTGACCTCGTCACCGGGCTGCAGCGACGGGTACCCCTCGATGCCGTGGCGGCCCCACATCTCGACCAGGCACCCCCCTCCGCAGGTGCCCGATCCGATGATGTCACCCGGTCGGACCTCGGTACCCCGGGAGGCGTAGGCGATCAGCTCACCGAAGGACCACGCCATGCTGTCCATGCGATCCTCGCCGAGCGGCCTGCTGTTGATGCTCGGGGTCATCGTCAGGGCGAACGACGTGCCGGATCGGTACGGGTCGAGCTCGTCGGGTGTGACGAGCACCGGCCCCAGCGTGGTTGCGGTGTCCTTCGCCTTGGCGGGGCCCAGGCCCACCTGCATCTCGTCGAACTGGAGATCTCGCGCCGACCAGTCGACGAGCATCGTGTACCCGGCGATGTGTTCCTCGGCCTCGTCGGGCGACAGGTCCCGGCCCGCTCGTCCGACCACGGCCGCCACTTCGAGCTCGAGGTCGAAGAGCGAACTGCCCGGGGCGATGGGGACCGGTTCGTCGGGGCCGATGACGGCATAGGGGTTGGTGAAGTAGAAGGCCGGTGCCTCGTACCACCTGGGCGGAATCGGATTGTCGAGCCCACGCGCCCCGGCGAAGTGCGACTCGAACGTCATGAAGTCCCGCACGGTCGGCGGGTCCGGGATGGGTGCCAGGAGTCGTACGGTGCTGAAGGGGCGCGCCTCCCCGTCCATGCCCAGCGCGGCGTCGCCCGCCTCCCGCAGTGTCGTGCCGTCGTCGCCGAGGAGGTCGACGAGTCGAACGCCCGCCGGTAGCGGGTGCACGGTGCCGTCGCAGAGCACGCCCGCCCGTGCGGTCCCACCGTCGGCGAAGGTCAGGAACCTCACCAGCGGCAGCACACGTGGGTGGTCAGGGGCCCGCCGTTCCAGGTGATGGCGTCGGTGAACGCCCCGAACAGGTCGAACTCCCCGCCGACCGCGTCTGCGTAGGCACGATGAAGGTTGAGGACCAGACGCTCCCCGTCTGCCCAGCACGCGAACTCCCCGAGATCGGCCCGTCGGGCCGCTTCGAGAGGGCTGAGCCCCTCGCGCCGCCCCTCTTCGGCCAGCGAGAGCACGAACCGGTAGTAGCGCTCGTGGTCACCCAGCACCGTAGCGAGGCCGGTGACACCAACGATCGGTCCGTGGCCGGGCACGAGGTGGTCGGGTTCGAACTCCGCCAGCCAGTCGAGTGCACGCAGTGCCCCGTCGACGGAGCCGCCACTCATCAGGGGGGTCAGTCCGTGGAACACCAGGTCGCCGGCGAAGAGCACTCGCTCGTCGGGCAGCCACGCGATCAGGTCACCCGTCGTGTGGGCGTCGTAACCGGGGTGCAGGAGGTCGACCCGCCGTGTGCCGGTGAAGACGGTCAGGTCGGACCGGATGACGACGTTGGGCACCCGCCTGGTCACGTTTCCCCACTCCGGCACCGGGTCCCATACGGGCGGGCAGCCGTCGATCACCGGATCGACGAGCAGTGCGGCACGCATGTTCTCGTGGCCGATGAGCGAGGCCTCCGGCGGCAGGAGGCAATTGCCGTAGGTGTGGTCCCCGTGCTCGTGGGTGTTCACGGCGAATCGCACGGGCTCGCCGCCGGTGGCAACGGCGATTGCATCGAGAAATCGCCGCGTCCGCTCCTCGGTCGCACAGGTGTCGACGACCAGCGTCCCGTCCCCGCCGGTGATGGCGCCGGCGTTGTTGAGCCACCACGAGCCGTCCGGTTGGACCCACGCATGGACACCGTCGACAATCTCCTCGAGGCGCGCCGGCGACGCCGTGGGGTCTGCCTCGTGACTGTGGTGCGCCTCCACCGGAACCCGCTCAGTCCGTCATCCGAACGAGGGTGCGGCGGGCGCACCGCCCTCCGCACGGGGCTGCCGGCCAGGTGACATCTGTGCAACCTAGCGCGCCGTGGCGGTCCGCCCCGGAGATCGACCGACCCCCGGCCGGTACGGGGGCTCTGCATCCGTCGCCGGCACGACGGAGGATTGCGGAGGTCCGGCCGGTGATCAGTCCGCAGGTGCCTGGCTGACGGAGGCGGCCACATCCGCCACCAGGCCCGCCACCGCCAGATCGTGGGCGACGGTGATGGCGTTGACCACGGCCACCGACGTGGACGAACCGTGGCTGATCACACAGACGCCGTTCACCCCGAGCAACATCGCCCCGCCGGTGGTCTCGGGGTCGAGCGCGGTGGCGAGTGGCATCAGGTGCGGGAGCAGTGCCTCGGCGGTCTCCCGGACCTCCGGGCGGACGAGGATCTCGGTGAGGGCGCCCATCAGGAACCGGAGGGAGCCCTCCAGCGTCTTGAGGGCCACGTTGCCGGTGAACCCGTCGGTGACGATGACGTCCGCCAGCCCCTCGAAGAAGTCCCGGCCCTCGACGTTGCCGACGAACTCGAGGCCGGCTCCCCCCGCGCCGTCGGCCAGAAGGGCGTGGGTCTCCTTCACCAGCGGGGTCCCCTTGGACTTCTCCTCGCCGATGGAGAGGAGTGCGACTCTGGGCCGCTCCACTCCGTAGCGCTTGTGGGCGTAGGTCGCCCCCATCTCGGCGAACTGCACGAGCATCTGGGGCGAGCACTCGGCGTTTGCGCCGGAGTCGAGCAGCACCGTGGGCCAGGCCCGATTGGGGTCGGGAATCGGTGTGGCGATGGCGGGCCGGACCACCCCGGGCAGCCGTCCCATCCGCAGCAGGGCCGACGCCATGGTGGCCCCGGTGTTGCCCGCCGACACCATGGCCATGGCCCTACCGTCCCGCACCGCCTCGGCGGCCCGGACGAGGGAGGAGTCCTTCCTCCGGCGGACACCCTGGGCAGGGTCGTCCTCCATGCCGATGACCTCGCTGGCCGCCATCACGGGAAGATCGCCGGTGTCACCCAGTTCGCCCGGGCGCCCCACCAGGACCACCGCGATTTCCCCCTGCTCCGCCACCTGACGGGCCCCTGCGACGATCTCACCGGGAGCCTTGTCACCGCCCATGGCATCGACCGCTACCGGAAGTGCGGCAAATGCCTCACCGGTCGGTCGTTCCCCCCCTCGTGCCACTAATCGACTTCGATCGCCTGCCGGCCTTTGTACCACCCGCAGTTGGGGCAGACAATGTGGGGAAGCTTGGCGGTCGTGCACTGGGGGCATACCGAGCGTGCCGGCGTCTTCAGCACCCAGTTGGACGCCCGGCGACTGCGGCTCTTCGACTTGGAGGTCTTCTTCTTCGGAACGGCCATAGGGGTGACATCCTAGGTCAAGACGCGCCCCTAGGGCTCCCGCAGGGTGTCGAGCACCGACCAACGGGGGTCCCCCGCCGGCACGCACTCGCAGTCGGCCACGTTCCGATTGATCCCGCACTGGGGGCAGAGGCCCCGGCAGTCCACCGAGCACAACGGGGCCAGAGGGAGTTCGAGCAGGACCGCGTCACGGACCAACGGCTCGAGATCCACCTCGTCACCGGCGAGCGGGTAGGCGTCCTCGTCCCGGTTGGCGCCACCCGCCGGGGCGAAGCGCTCCCGCACGGGCGCCACCACCCGGCCGGTCACCGGACCGCCGCAACGGCGGCACTCGCCGCGCCACGGCGCGCTGACCGTGCCCGTGGCCGTGATCCCGGCCGGGTAGGACGACAGGGTCAGGTCGGCCTCCACCGGTGCCCCGTCGGGTACCGTCACCGACACTGCGGCCAGCCCGTCGATCACCCCCTGGCGCACCTCGTGCCGGGTGGTGCCGGCCGCCTTGCGCAGGGCGGCCACCTGGACGACGAACGGTCGCTTCACCCGCGGCGGGTTCTCGGGTCGTGCATCCGTGATGGGTGCGAGGTCGACGCCTTCGGACTCGGACGTCACCTGACCTGCCCGCTCAGTCGAGGTCTTGGTCGAAGAAGCCCTCCGGCTCGTCGACGTCCGAGCCTCCCCCGAGTACCGAGTCGGCGGCCGCCAGCGTGGTGTCCCCCTGGTCACCGATCTCCACCGGAGGCAGCGGGGAGACCTGCAGCTTCTCACGACCGGCCTGCACGGTCTTCATCGTGCGGTCGAGCACGATCTCGAAGCTGGCCAGTTTCTGGTCGGCGTAGTCCTCGGCCTCGTGCCGGAGTCGCCGGGCCTCTTCGTTGGCGTCGTCGAGGATGCGCTGGGCGACGTGATTGGCCTGGCGCACGATCTCCGTGCGCTGGACCATGCGCTCGGCCTGGACCCGCACCTCCTCCAGTAGGGCGTCGGCCTCCCTGGACTTTTCGGCCAGGAACTCGTCGCGCTCCTTCAGGAGCCACCGCGCCCGGCGCAGTTCGTCGGGCATGTGATCGAGGGACCCCTGCAGCAGTTCGGCCAGCTCTTCGCGGGAGACCAGCACCGACGCCGACAGGGGCATCGCCTTCGCGGTCTGCACCAGCTCGAGCGCGCTGCGGATGAAGGCCTCTGCGCCCTGCTGCGCTCCGGCGGCCCGCTCACGGTCGAGGTCCTCGAACACGTCACTCACTGGCGAACTTCTCCTCGAGCCGGAGGGCGACCACCTTGGGCACGAAGGAGTTCACGTCGCCGCCGAATCGGGCAACCTCACGCAGGAGCCTCGAGGCGATGAACGAGTGCGCCGAACTGGTAGGGATGAACAGGGTCTCCACCCCGGACAGCTGCTTGTTCATCTGGGCCATCTGCAGCTCGTTTTCGAAGTCCGACACCGCACGGAGCCCCTTCACGATGGCGCTGGCCCCGACGTCGTGGGCAACGTTGACCACCAGGGTGGACACCGACACGATGCGCACGTTGACCAGGTGAGCGAGCGACTCCTCGAGCATCTGCTGGCGCTCGTCGAGGTCGAACAGCACCTCGCTCTTCTGCGGATTGCGCAGCGCGGCCACGACCACCTCGTCGAACAGGCGGGCCGCACGCTCGATGACTTCGAGGTGCCCATTGTGGACCGGGTCGAAGGACCCGGGTATGAGCGCAATCCTCACAGGACACCTTTCTGGGTGACCCGTTCCGGACGGGCCACCGTCACGATCGTACCCCCATACCGCTTCGATTTGATGATCCCCCATCCACGGGGAAGCGCGAGCTCGGCCCCCGATTCGAGGATGGCCAGATCGGCGGGCAGCCGCGCGATCAGCGTCTCCCACCCGTGGTAGTCGTAGGGGGGATCGCAGAGGACGAGGTCGTAACGCGACGCGGTGGTCGCCGCCCAGGCGTCGACGTCGGCACGCACCACCGTGGCATCCCCGTCCTTCTCCGCGTCGCCCAGGCCCACCGAGGCGAGGTTGGTGCGCACCACTCCGAGGGCGACCGGATCGCGCTCGACGAAGGTGACCGACGCTGCTCCGCGCGACAGAGCTTCAATCCCGAGTGCGCCGGTGCCGGCGAACAGGTCGGCCACCTGCAGGCCGTCCACTCCCCCCAGGCTGTAGAGGATGTCGAACACCGCCTCACGGACACGGTCCGAGGTCGGCCGCACGTTCGGTCCGGTGGGGCCGGCCAGGCGCCTCCCACGGAACTGTCCTCCGATCACACGCACCCGTACAGCCTACCGGCGGACCTTCCCCCCCTCGGGCAGGCCGCGTGCATCGGTCAGCCGCGTCCTCGGCAGGCCACGTCCTCGGCATGCCGGGGGCCACTAGCTCTTGAAGAGGAACTCTGCCTCGCTGTCCTCGATGAAGATCCGCAGCTCGTCGACCAACTGGCGGTGGCCCTCGAGACCCGGGTCCCCCTCGACAAGGGCCACGGCCACGGCACGGGCCTCGACCACCAGGTCCCGATCGGACAGGAGCTTGGCGGCCTTGAGATCGCTCTTGCCCTTCTGCCGTGCCCCGAGGATGGTCCCCTCGCCGCGCAGTTCGAGGTCGACGTCGGCCAGCTCGAACCCGTCGCCGGTGCGTTCCATTGCCGACAGTCGGGCGGAGGCCTCGGGGCCACCGTTCTCCGAGAGCAGATAGCACCAGGCCGGGTCCCCTGCCCGCCCCACCCGACCGCGCAGTTGGTGGAGCTGGGCGATACCGAAGCGGTCGGCGTCCTCGATGACCATGACCGTGGCCTCGGGGACGTCCACGCCCACCTCGATCACCGTCGTGGCCACTAGCACGTCGAGTCGGCCGGAGCGGAAGTCCGCCATCGCCTCCTCTTTCTCCGACGGCCGCATCTGGCCGTGGAGCAGCCCGACCCGCAGACCCGAGAGCTCGGCCCCCGACAGTCGCTCCTCCTCGGCGACGACCGAGGAGGCCTGCACCCGGTCCGAGCCCTCGACCAGGGGGCAGACCACGAAGGCCCGATGGCCCGCGGCGACCTCTTCGCGCACCCTCGACCAGGCCTCCTCGACCTCGAGGGGGCTCCGGAGCCACCTCGTGGTGACCGGCAGCCGGCCGGGCGGCATCTCGTCGATGATGGTCATGTCGAGGTCGCCGAAGACCACCATGGCGGCGGTCCGCGGAATGGGCGTGGCCGTCATCACCAGCAGGTCGGGATCCCGACCCTGTCCGTCGCCCCCCCGACCCTTGGCCCTGAGCGCGGCGCGCTGCTCGACACCGAAGCGGTGCTGTTCGTCGATGACCACCACGCCGAGGGACCGGAACCCCACCTGCTCGGTCAGCAGTGCATGGGTGCCGATGAGGATGTCCACGCTCCCCTCCCCGAGCCCAGCGTGGATGGCGGCCCGCTCGCCGGCGGCGGTCTTGGACGTGAGCAGGGCGACCCGCAGCGGGCGTCGGCCTTCCAGGGTTCCGGGGTCGGGGACGGACAGCCCCCCGACGAGGGAGCCCACCTCTGCCGCGTGCTGGTCGGCGAGGACCTCGGTCGGGGCCATCAGCGCGCTCTGGTGGCCCCCCTCGACCGCCACCAGCATGGCGGCGAGGGCCACCACCGTCTTGCCCGAGCCGACGTCACCCTGCAGTAGCCGGTGCATGGGCAGGGCACCGGCCAGATCCTCGGAGATGGAGGTGATGGCCTTTTGTTGGGCGCCGGTGAGGGCAAAGGGCAACTGCTGGACGAAGCGGTCCACCAGCGTCGGCTCCCCGTCGGCCCGCGCCACCACATGGCGGATCCCCCGGGCATCCTCGGCCAACCGGTGCTGGCGAAGCACCAGGGCCAGCTGCAGCCGGAACAGTTCGTCGAACGCCAGGCGCTTCCGGGCCGGTTCGCGCTGGGACAGCGAGGTCGGCCGGTGGATGTGGTCGAACGCAGTCGTGCGGTCGAGCAGGCCGAGGCGCCGGACCCACGCGGAAGGAAGGGGATCGGCGAACCCGCCCGCCCGGTCGAGGGCCTCCTGCACGAACCGGCTGATCCGCGTCGAGGTGAGATTGACCTTGTCGCTCAGGGGGTAGACGGGGAACACGCGGCCGGACCGTTCGTCCTCCCCGGGCCCGTCCTCGTCGCCCGGCTTGCGGAGCACCTCCACGGTGGGGCTGCCCAGCTGCAGCGCGTCCCGGAACGAGCCGATGGTCCCGTAGAACAGCGCAAGGGTCCCCAGCGGCAGCTGCTTCGCCCTCCAGGCCTGATTGAAGAACACCACCTGCAGCCGACCTCCGCCGTCGGAGATTTCCACCTCGACCCGCGAGGGGGCCCGTCCCCGGCCCCTGCCACCGCGGGCCGGCGGCCGGTTGACCCGCACCACCTCGGCCAGCACCGACACCTTGTCCCCCTCGGCCAGCTCGGCGATGGGCACCAGCCGGGTGCCGTCGATGTAGCGACGGGGGTAGTGGGTCAGCAGATCGAGCACCGACTCGATGCCGAGCTCGGCCAGGTCACGAGCGGCCGCTGCCCCCACGCCGTTGAGGACCGACACCGGCAGCGCTGCAAGCTGGGCGAGCCGGCGGCCGTTCCCGCCGGCCGGCGGCCGGTCGCTCGGAGACGCGTCGCTCACTCGATGGAGAACAGGTACGGATACAGGGGCTGGCCGCCGTGGTGCTCCTCGGTCTCCACGTTGGCTCGGTGGTCCCTGAGCCACTCCGTGATCCGGCGGGTATCTGCCGGGCCGGATCCCTCGCCTTCGATGATGGTCACCAGGTCGTGGTCGTCGGTCACCAGTACGTCGAGGAGTGAGCAGGCGACACCGGCCAGCGAGTCCCCCACCACTTCGATGCCCTGACGTGACAGCCCCAACCAGTCGCCGGTGGCGATCGGCCCTGCATCGCTGTCCGAGGCGCGCACGGCACGGGTGACCTCTCCGGCCACCACCTTGCGGGCCGAGGCCTCCATGGCCCGGGCGTTGCTCTCGCCGTGGGCCTCGGGGTCGTAGGCGAGCAGGGCGGCGAATCCCTCGGCAATGCTGTCAGTGGGCACGACCCAGACCGTCTTGGTGCTGAGCTCGTCGACCCGGTCGGCCACCGGTCGGATGTTGCTGTTGTTCGGGAGGACGATCACCTCCTCCGACCTCTGCGCGTCGACCGCGGCGACCAGCTCGGCGATGGACGGGTTCATGGACTGCCCGCCGGCGATGAGCCCCTGGACGCCGAGGGAGCGGAAGATGCGACCGATCCCGTCACCGCTGGCCACGGCCACCACGCCGGTGACCGGCACCGGTCCCGGCGGGGTCTGCGACGGCCCGCTCTCGGCGGAACCCGCCCCTTCCCGCACCCAGCGCTCCTCCTCGACCTCCTCGAGCAGGTCGGTGACCCGGATCGCCCTCGGCCGTCCCGCGTCGAGGGACGCCTCGACGGCCGCACCGATCTCGTCCGTGTGGATGTGGCAGTTCCACAGGCCGTCACCGCCGACCACCACGATGGAGTCGCCGAGGCCCGCCCACACCTCCTTGAACATGGGGATCGTCTCGTCGGGTGCCTCGAGGAGGTACATCACCTCATAGCGCAGACCGGACAGGACGGCGTCGGCTTCGTGGCCGGGCAGCGTGGCGCCTTCGAAGGTCGCGACGCCGGAAGGGCCGGCCGGCAGCGCCGGGGGCGTAGGCATGGGCCGGCCGTCGAGGACCGACAGCAGTGCGTCGAACAGGAGCAGGTAACCGGCGCCGCCGGCGTCGACCACACCGGCCTGTTCCAACACCGGCAGGAGGGACGGCGTGCGCGCCAGCGCGTCCGCGGCCCCGGCCCTCGAAGCCTCGGCCACGCCCACCATCGAGTTCCCTTCCGCGGCGGAGGCCCGGGCGCTTTGGGCTGCGCCCCGAGCCACGGTCAGGATGGTGCCCTCCACCGGCCGCATCACTGCTTCACGCGCCAGCTTGTCGGCGATGGTCAGGGCCTGGGAGAGATCAGTGGCCCCGGGAAGCCCGTCACCGGTGTTCAGACCCTCCGAGATGCCCCGGAGCAGCTGGGACAGGATGACCCCCGAATTGCCGCGCGCCCCCATCAGCGACCCGTGGACGATCGCCTTGCAGGTCGCCTCCATGTCGGGCGACTCGAGGCCCTCGAGCTCGGCGGTGACCGACTCGAGGGTCAGAGCCATGTTGGTTCCCGTGTCGCCGTCGGGCACCGGATAGACGTTGAGGCGGTTGATCAGCTCCTGATGGGTCCGCACCCCGTCGCGGAACGTGGTGATGACCTGGCAAAGCTCCGCTGCACCCAGACTGTCGAGGACCACCATGGCCAGGATGCTAACCTTTGCGCCTTACCCAGAGGATTCGAAGAGGAAGTCGGAGCGTCATGGCAGCGGTGTGCGAGGTCTGCGGCAAGAAGCCGTCGTTCGGAATGAACATCAGCCACTCCCACCGGAGGACCAAGCGGCGCTGGGATCCCAACATCCAACGGGTCCGGGCCCTGGTCGACGGTTCGCCCAAGCGCCTCAACGCCTGCACCTCGTGCATCCGATCCGGAAAGGTCGTCAAGCGGCCTGTCCGGAACATCCCGGGCTGACCCCACTCCGCGGTCTGGCCCTCCCCGGGATCGGACAGCGCCCGTTGGGCAGGCATCGGCAGCATCAGAAGAGATGCCTCCAGCCCCCGAGTGGTAGTGGGCGACCCTCGAGGGTGTACTCACCAGGTCGAACCGTGCAGTGGCCCAAGGCCAGTGGCGGCCGCATGCCCGCTGACTCGAAGGCCGCCACCAGGCGGTCGGGCTCCCCGGTGGCGATGATCAACTCGTAGTCCTCACCGCCGGAGATCGCCTCCTCCCTGGTCGCCCCGTCGTCCACCGGCAACCCGTCGAGAGCGATGCCGACGCCGGACGCCTCGGCCAGATGCCTGATGTCGGCGGCCAGGCCGTCGGAGATGTCGATGGCCGCCGTTGCCCCGGATGCCCGGGCCAGGGCCCCTTCGGCGAGGCGCGCCACCGGGCGGCGGTGGCGGCGGGCCAGCGCCGAACCCGGCCGTTCGGCGGCACCACCCTCTCGCAGCATCCGGAACCCGGCTGCGGATCCGCCCAACGCCCCGGTCACGAACAACCGATCACCGGGCCGGGCACCCGAACGGACCAGCGGCGCCAGACCGGGGTCGCCCCTGAGTGAGCCGAGGACCGCGGTGGACACGACCAGGACCGGTGACACGGACAGGTCGCCCCCGACGACGGTGCACCCCGACTCGTCGGCCGCCTCGGCGGCGCCCGCCCCCAGCAGCTCGAGATCGGTGCCGGGCGGCGCGGCGATCGACACCAGCGCGTAGTCGGCGGTGGCGCCCATGGCCGCCAGGTCGGAGAGCGAGACCATCAGCGCCTTGTACCCGACATCGTCGAGCGCACACAGCTCGAGGTCGACGTGGACCCCCGCAACGACCAGGTCGGTTGCGAGAATCACGGGGCCGGGGGACGTGGGCCCGACCACGGCGGCATCGTCCCCGATCCAGACATCGCCCGGTGGGGGTGACCCGGGAGCCGATCGGGTGCGTGCGGCCGCCTCGAAACGGGCCCGGAGCCGATCGATGACGGCGAATTCGTCGCCCGGGCCGGCCTCGGGCGCCCCGGCATCTCCGCAATTGGGACTGTCCACCCGTCTTGCCTACCATTGGGACGAGGCTTCCCCACTACAATTTGCTGGACCACCGAGCAACGGACCCTGGCAGCACTGGTCCTCAGTTGCGCCGGTCGCCGGAAAACCAAGGAGGAAACACCAGCCCATGCCCCCCACCGATCACAAGAAGCTCATCGCATGGGTAGACGAGATCGCCGCTCTGACCGAGCCGGACACCGTCGTGTGGTGCGACGGCTCCGCCGAGGAGTACGACCGGCTGTGCCAGCTGTTGGTGGACCAGGGGACGTTCACCAAGCTTTCCGAAGCCAAGCGCCCCCACAGCTACTGGGCCCACTCCGACCCCGGTGACGTGGCCCGCGTCGAGAACCGGACCTTCATCTGCTCGGCGGACGAGTCCGATGCCGGCCCCACCAACAACTGGCGGGACCCCGCCGAGATGCGCGCCCTCCTGACGGACCTGTTCAAGGGCTCGATGCGGGGACGGACCATGTACGTGGTCCCCTTCTCGATGGGTCCCCTCGGGTCGCGTATCGCCCACATCGGCGTGGAGATCACCGACTCGGCCTATGTGGCCGTGTCCATGCGGATCATGACCCGGATGGGACGGGGCGCACTCGAGGTGCTGGGATCCGACGGCGTGTTCGTGCCCTGCATGCACTCGGTGGGAGCCCCCTTGGCGGAAGGCCAGGCCGACTCTCCCTGGCCGTGCGACGCGGAGAACAAGTACATCGTGCACTTCCCCGAGACCCGGGAGATCTGGTCCTACGGATCCGGCTACGGCGGCAACGCCCTGCTCGGCAAGAAGTGCTTCGCCCTGCGTATCGCCTCGGTGATGGCCAGGGACGACAGCTGGCTGGCCGAGCACATGCTCATCTTGAAGCTGACCTCGCCGGCGGGCGAGACCCGCTACGTGACCGGTGCCTTCCCCTCTGCCTGCGGCAAGACCAACCTGGCCATGCTCATCCCCACCCTGCCCGGCTGGAAGGTGGAGACGGTGGGCGACGACATCTGCTGGATGAAGTTCCATCCTGACGGGCGCCTGTACGCCATCAACCCCGAGGCCGGGTTCTTCGGCGTGGCCCCGGGCACCAACACCCGGACCAACCCCAACGCCATGCTCACCCTCGAAGGCGGCGCCATCTTCACGAACACCGCCCTCACCGACGACGGCGACGTGTGGTGGGAGAGCATGACCGACCAGCCGCCGGCCCACCTCACCTCGTGGAAGGGCGAGGACTGGACGCCCGAGGCGGGCACACCTGCCGCCCACCCGAACGCTCGCTTCACCGTCCCCGCCGCGCAGGACCCGGCGATCGCCTCCGAGTGGGAGGACCCGGCCGGCGTGCCGATCGACGCCATCCTGTTCGGCGGCCGTCGGGCCTCGGTGGTGCCCCTGGTGTTTCAGTCGAGGGACTGGCAGCACGGCGTCTTCCTGGGCTCGATCATGGCCTCGGAGACCACCGCGGCGGCCAGCGGCGCCGTGGGTAACCTCCGCCGCGACCCGTTCGCCATGCTGCCCTTTTGCGGCTACAACATGGCCGACTACTTCGGCCACTGGCTGAGCATCGGGGCGTCCGCCGACCCCGACAAGCTGCCCAAGATCTTCTACGTCAACTGGTTCCGCAAGGACGAGGACGGGCGCTGGCTCTGGCCGGGCTACGGCGACAACTCCCGTGTCCTCGAGTGGGTCTTCGAACGGGTGAACGGCACCGGTGGGGCCATCGAGACCCCCATCGGGCTGATCCCGGCACCGGGCGCCATCGACACCGAGGGGCTCGACGTGTCGGCCGCCGACATGGAGAAGCTGCTGGCCGTGGACCCCGAGGAGTGGCGGGCCGAGGTGCCGAGCATACGCGAGCACTTCGCCCAGTTCGGCGACAAGCTCCCCGAAGAGCTCCGGGCCGAGGTGGACCGGCTCGAGCAACAGCTCGGCTGAGCCACCGGCGCGGGCGGGCCCGCCCGGCGGCCGGGTCATTGGCGCGGGCGGGCCCGCCCGGTGGACGTCGGAGTGCCGTGCACGGCCCGGCGCGAACTCATGTAGAAGACAGCCCCCACGGAGGCCACCACGGCCATGACCAGGTTGCCGGCGGCGATGGGCAGGGACAGCACGACGGGCACCAACGAGCCGATCACCCACAGCAGCTGCAGCTGTGCTTCGAACCGGGCGAAGGCCCGGCCCTGGTCCGACTCGCGCACGTGGCGTTGGACCAGGGCGTCGAAGGAGGGTTTGGCCACCGCCCCGGCGGCCCCCACCCCCAGTGCCACCACTGCCTGGAACCACCGGACGGGGAAGTACCCGCCGAGGGCGGTGACCCCCGCCACCAGCCACAGCGAGCCGGTGAGCATCTGCTGCTCGCTGAGCACCCGCCGGATCCTCGACACGGAGAGCACGCCGAGCAGGGCCCCGGCGGTGAGGGATCCGAGCAGGAGGCCGAACCACCAGGTGGCAGCCGCCTCGCGCCGGAGACCGAAGGCGTAGAGGAAGGTCAGGAAACCGAGAAGGGCCTTCTGCACCGACATCGGCATCAGGGCCAGGATCACCTCGGTGTCGGCCATCGGCCGGAAGGCGGCCAGGTCCTCCTCGTCGCCGGCCCAGCTCTCGTCGAAGTCAGGGGCGAACTGCACCTCGGCGGGCACGGGCACCCGGGCCGGCGCGGCGCGGGGCCGGCGCTGCAGCCGGCGTCGGACCGGCAGCCGGGCCCCGGCCACCACCGCGGCGGCGAACACCGCGGTGTCCGCCCACAGCACACGGGGTGACCCGCCCAGTTTGAGGATCGCCACCGCCGGCAGGGCGAAGGCGAAACCGGAGAGAGACGCCAGGAGCCCCAGCCGTGCGTTGAGGGTGGCCAGGTCCGGCTCGACGCGGTCCGCCCCGGTCACCGTGTCGTCCACGTGGACCACCGGGGTGCCGTAGGGAGGGGTGGGTCTCGGCCGCCCGGCGCCCGGGGGTTCCGGATCGGGGTCCTCGGCTGCAACGGGGTGGCCCGTCTCGACCCCTCGTCCGTCGCCGAGTGCGTCGTCGAGCATGCCGAGGGCGGCCATCTCGGGGACCAGCGCCCCCTTGGTGACCAGGTACACCTTGGACAGCACCAGCATGAGGAAGGCCTCGGGGAACAGGAGCAGCGAGTGGATGTCCCGGGCAATGAACGGGCAGAGCACGGCCCTGCCCAGGGCCGAGGTGACCACCATGGCCCGACGGGCTCCGCGGCTCCGGTCGATGAGCGGGCCCAATGCCGGGGCAACCACGGCGAAGGGCCCCATCGTCAGCAAGAGGTACAGGAGGACCTTGTCCTTGGCCGCGGTGGGAGAGATGGAGAAGAACAGCGAGCCGGCCAACGAGACGGCGAACATGGTGTCCCCGGCCGTCATGAGCACGTGGGTCAGGGCCAGTCGCCCGAATGGTCGACGCTGGTCGAACAGGTCGGTGATGGCCGACCTGGCCAGACGCCGGAACTGGTCACCTCGCTCCCGAACGCCCACGATGGCATGGTAGGCGCCGGGTGTGGCGGGGATAGCATGTCAACGCCACACTCCCCGTGACTCAGGAGATTCGAATGCCGGTCAGCGCCTACGTGCTCATCCAGACCGAGGTCGGAAAGGCCGCCTCGGTGACCCGCACGGTGGCGTCGCTCGACGGCGTCGTGGAAGCCGAGGGGGTGACCGGGCCCTATGACGTGATCGTCCGGGCCGAGGCCGGGACCGTCGACGAGCTGGGGCGGATGGTGGTCGGCAGGATCCAGCTCATCGAGGGGATCACCCGCACGGTCACCTGCCCGGTGGTCCACCTCTGACCAGCCGGGCGGGGTGCGCCCCTACCGGATGGCGCCCGACGCCCGGAGGGCGCTGATCTCCGCTTCCGCAACGCCCCAGTCGGCCAGGGCCTCGTCGCCGTGCTGGCCCGGATTGGGCGGGGGCCTGCGGACGGAGCCCGGGGTGCCCTCGAAACGAGGCGACGGTGATGGCTGTACCACGCCTGCCACCTCGGTGAACGTGTGCCGGAACCGGTTGTGCGGATGGTCCGGCGCCTCGGCCGGTGACAGCACCGGTGCCGCACAGGCGTCGCTCCCCTCGAAGACGGCCTCCCACTGGGCCCGGGTCCTCGAGGCGAACACCTGGGCGAACCGCTCCTTCATCCGGGGCCACGCCTCGCGGTCCATCTGGCCGGGCAGCTCCTCCCCGCCCAGCCCCATCAACCGGATCAGCTCGGCGTAGAACTGCGGCTCGATGGCCCCCACTCCGACGAAGCCCCCGTCGGCGGTCTCGTACACCTCGTAGAAGTGGGCACCGGTGTCCAACAGGTTGGTACCCCGCTCGTCGTTCCAGATGCCTGCGGCCCGCAGGGTGTAGGTCATGGTCATCAGCGACGCGGCCCCGTCGACCATGGCCGCGTCGACCACCTGCCCGGCCCCGGTGCGCCCGGCACAGAGGATGGCGGCCAGCATGCCGTAGGCGAGCAGCATGCCCCCACCGCCGAAGTCACCCACCAGATTGAGCGGCGGCAGCGGGCGCTCGCCGGCGCGGCCCAACGGCTCGAGGGCTCCGGCCAGTGCGATGTAGTCGATGTCGTGGCCCGCGGCCTGGGCCAGAGGCCCCTCCTGTCCCCACCCGGTCATCCGCCCGTAGACCAGCTTCGGATTGCGGGCCAGGCAGACGTCGGGCCCCAGCCCGAGGCGCTCGGCCACTCCCGGCCGGAACCCCTCCATCAGCCCGTCGGCCCGTTCGAGCAGCCGGAGCACGAGGGCCACGCCGTCAGGGGCCTTGAGATCGACGGCCACCGAGCGCCGGCCGCGGTTCATCAGGTCGACGTGGGGCTCCTGTCGTGGCGGGTACGTCGCCCGGTCGGAGCGGTCGATCCGGATGATGTCGGCACCGGCATCGGCGAGCATCATCCCGGCGAACGGGGCAGGTCCCAGTCCGGCCAGTTCGACGATCCTGATGCCTTCCAGCGGGCCGCTCATCGCGCCACGCCCACGACCGGTGCCGCCCCGGTCGGGACGTGGCACTGGGGACCGATGTCGCTGGAGATGGTCATGGCGGGATGGTGGCCCGTCTGCCCCCCCGGGGTCAAATGAGGTGGGTCTCCGGTCGGCACCCCCGCACCCGGCCCGTGGTCGGCGCTCAACCCTCAGCGGACGGGACGACCCGGTGGATCGAGCCCGACTCGACGTCGTAGCGCCAGCCCTCCACGCGGACGCCGGCGGGCAGGAGCCCGCAGGTGCGCACGGCCTCGATGTCGGCTCGGAGTGCCTGGTCGGGGTCGGGCATGGCCAGGAACTCCCAACGGTCCGATCCCACCGGCTCCTCGACCCCGAGGCTCGTCCGCACGTCCTCGTCGCTGCGGTCGGCCAGCGCACAGTTGGTGTGCTGCATGACTGCAATCTCCCGGACCCCGAGGAACCTCGTCGCCAGGATCAAGGACCGCAGGACGTCCTCGGTGACCCGTGCACCGGCGTTGCGGAGGATCTTCGCATCGCCGGGCCGGAGCCCCAACATGTCCAACGGCTCGATGCGGCTGTCCATGCAGGTGACCAGGGCGAACTGCTTGGCGGCCGAGGGAGGGATCCCCCGGAGCGCGAAGGTGGAGGCGTAACGGCGATTGGCCCGCAGCAACTCGTCGAACATGGCCGAGAGCATGCCAGACGTAAGTGGCCACGGGTATGGCGGAACAGAACGCCGGCCTGTGCCGGCACATCACCCCGGGGCCGGTCCTCCGGCGCAGATAACCTGGGGATCGAGCCTCCGGATCGAGCTTCCGGATCGAGCCCGGCGAGGAGCCAGAGGGTGCCACAGCTCCGACGAGCCACAGGACCCGGCCGGGTCAACCTGATCGGTGACCACACCGACTACAACCAGGGTCTGGCCCTGCCCATGGCCATCGGCCTCGGGGTGGACGTCGAGTACACGCCGGCGGAGGAGCGGCGGATCGTGGTCACGTCGACCGCCTTCGGGGACGAGGAGTACCCCATCGACCTCGTGCCCGACGCCGACTCGGTGCCACTGCTCGAGCCGCCGTGGATCCGCCTGATCGGCGCCATGATCGGGCTGGCCCGGCCCGACCGTGGCGGCACGGTGCGCATCGGAGCGACCCTGCCCATCGGGGCGGGCCTCTCGTCGAGCGCCGCCCTGTGCGTAGCCCTGGCCGAGGTCTTCGGCGTCACCGGGTCTCCGGTGGACGTCGCCCGGCTCTGCCGGGAGGCGGAGCACCGCTCGGGCGTTCCGGTGGGGCTCATGGACCCCCTCGTCTGTGCGGGCGGCCGGCAGGGCCATGCATTGCTCATCGACTTCTCGACCCTGGCCACCCGCCAGGTGCCACTGCCGGCGGAGACCGAGGTCGTGGTGGTCGACTCCGGTCACCGCCGGGCCCTGCGCGACTCGGGGTACGCCGCCCGGGTGGCCGAGTGCGAGGCGGCTGCAGCAGTGATCGGCCCGCTGGGCCTGGCCGGGGCCGCGGACCTCCTTGCCTTGCGCGATCCGTTGCTCCGCCGGCGCGCCCGGCACGTCGTCACCGAGTGCGAGCGGGTCCGCCGTTGCGCCGCTGCCTTCGCCGCGGGGGACCTCGGCCGGGCCGGGGCGCTGATGACCGAGAGCCATCGCAGCCTGGCCGACGACTTCGATGTCTCGACCCCCGGGGTCGATGCGCTGGTCGCCCATCTGGAGTCACTGGGCGGCGTGTTCGGCGCCCGCATGACGGGGGCCGGTTTCGGGGGCTGTGTCGTGGCCCTGGGCCGGCCGGGCGCCATCGACCTCGACGGGCTCCCTGGCCGCGGATGGCGGGTGGAGGCCACCGACGGGACCGTCGCCGCCCGCTCGGCGCACCACCGGTCCGTGCCGACGGGCGGGCCCGTCTAGTAGCGCGGGCCGACGCCCGGGTCGGCAGGCGGGGCCATCCTCCGGTGCACGATCCGTTGCAGGATCACCGGCTTGCGTACGTCCTCGATCCACCTGACCTCGTCCTCGTCCTCGACCCGGAACGCGAGCTCGAGGCGACCGGTGCCGACCAGGCGTCGCAGCGGAGACTGGACCACCCGGGTCGACTCGATCCGGGACAACCGGATCTCCCACTGCCGGTGGGACACCACGCCCCAGTACTCGATGAGCCTGTGCGGGGTGAGGACCAGGCCGGTCGTCCTCCACCGCACGACACGCACGGCGAGCCATGCACACGGGACGGCCACCGCCCCTCCCTCCACCCAGTGCAGCGCCACCGACGTATGGGGAAAGCCGACATCGAGGGCGATGCCGACGGCCACCACGGCCAGCGAGAGCACCAGGGGGGCCGACACGTAGGACCAGTGGGGCCGGATGTCGACCAGGACCTCCTCGCCGGGGAGGAGCTGCAGCCGGCGACCGGCCAAATGCCTCAGCCCAGCTTGCCGGCGATGGAGCCGGCCGAACGGAGCACCGTGCCGTCGGCCCCCGCCGCCGAATAGGCGTGCGTCGGTCGCTGGCGGGCCTCTTCCAGGAGGTCGGACAGCAGGGTGGCGAAGGGCACCACGGGTGCCACCCAGAGATAGCGGGCCAGGGAGCCGGGCACGGTGTTGACCTCGTTCACCACGAACGATGCGCCGTCGGAGAGGTAGTCGATCCGGGCAACGCCCCGGACCCCTGCCAACTCCGCGATCCGCTCCGCGGCGTGGCGGAGCTGCTCTTCGAGCTCGGGCGGGATCTGGGCCGGGAGCTCGCGATTGGCCCCGTCCATGCCCTCGCCCGCCACGTACTTGTCGCGATAGTCGAGGATGTCGGCGGACCCCGAGGAGCGGATCGGCCGTTCCACCGCGGAGAATTGCAGGTTCGGCCAGGTACGCACGCCGATCTGCAGGTCGCTCAAGTCCGGGCGGTAGGGCTCGATCACGGCGCCCATCCGCAGATGGGGATTGGCGGACAGGCGGGCCTGCGCGGTGGCGAAGTCCTCGACCACGTCGATCCCGATGGAGGAGCCCCCGAAACGTGGCTTGACGATGAACGGCCCGTCGAAGTCCGGCGGCTCGGCATGGGGGGAGAGCAGCCGCCGCGGCAGTGTCGGGAGGCCGGCGTCGGCGGCCACGGACCCGAAGGCCAGCTTGTCCATGCCGAGCGCCGCCCCGGCCACGGTGGGGCCGGAGTAGCGGATGCCGGCCAGGTCGAGGGCGGCCTGCAGCGTGCCGTCCTCACCGGGGCCGCCATGGCAGCACACGAGCGCCGCGTCGAGCTCGAGCGTCCGGGCCCGTCCGAGCCGCCCGCCGGGCTCGGAGAAGCCTCCGCCTGTCGCCGCCACGAGCTGCAGCCTGGTCGCCCCCTTCGGCACCCCATCGAGGAACGCCTCGGCCTCGAGGGACGGGTCGACCTCGTACCACTCCCCCGTCTTCGACCAGAACAGGGCCCGCAGGGTGGCGCGGGAGACCCCGGGCGCGTCGGTGAGACCGCGGGCGGCCTGCAGTCCGGTCAACACGCTCACGTCGTGCTCGGGAGACGGACCTCCGAAGATGACGGCGACTTCGGGCACGGTGGGCTGACTCCTCCGATCGACAGGTGTGGACAGGAGCCACCGGCGGCAAGGCAGCGCCGGCGGCTCGACTGTTCAAGGGTAGTGGTCCGGCAGATCGTTCTCGTACAGCACGGTGTCCCCGGCTGTGACGTGCTCCTTCACCCAGTCGACGGCACGGTTCCGGTCACGGAGCAGCTTCACCGAGACGGACGCGCCGGGCACGGACGCCACGCCCGCCAGGAGGGCCTTCCGGTTGGTCCGCCCCACGATCAACAGGTCGGTGGCCACGGCGGCCGCCGCCGCGCCGAAGCGCCGGTTCTCCTCGAACTGGCGTGAGCCGAGCTCCACCATGCCGGGAGTCACCACCAGCAGCCGGCCCTGGCGGGTGGACCCGACCGGCTCCCCCACCTCGGCCGACCCGGCCAGTGCGGCCAGGGCCTCCGACGCCCCGGCGGGATTGGAGTTGTAGGTGTCGTCCAGGATGGTGGCACCCGAGACGGCGCTGACCGCCTGCAGCCGGTGCTCCACGCCGGGGAGGTCGCGGACCCGGTCGCCGATGGTTGCCGCGTCCACCTTCAACAGCAACGCCACGGCGATGGCGCAGGCCAGGTTGGAGGGTTGGAGCCCGGTCGGCAGCTCGACGTCCTCGGCCAGGGCCTCACCGTTCGCATAGGCCGAAAGGTGCGAGCCGTCGCCGCTGCGCACGACGCAGACGTCTGCCGTCCGGTCCGAGGTCGAGCACCGGACCACCCGCTTCCCCTGGGAGGCCAGCCGGTCGGCCAGCGCCGCCAGCCGCGGGTCGTCGACCTGCAGGACGACGTCGTCCGCAGGTCCGGTGATCTCCGACTTGGCCTCCACGATGCGATCCTCCGAGCGGAAGCGCTCGAGGTGCACCGGGCCGATGGCGGTGATCACCGCCACGTCCGGTGGGCACCACCGGCACAGATCGGCGATCTCACCGGGGCCGTAGGTCCCCATCTCGGCGACGAACACCTCGGTGCCGTCGGCCAGATGCTCGTTGATCGCACGGGCCAGGCCGGCCCTGTTATTGAAGCTGGCCGGGGTGGCCACGATCGTGAGCGAGGGCCGCACCAGATGAACGATGTGGCCCTTGGTGGAGGTCTTGCCATAGGAGCCGGTGACGGCCACCACCGTCGGCGCCACCCGGGCCAGCCGTGCCGCGGCGTCGTCCACGAAGTGGCCCGAACGTCGGAGTTCCAACGGAGAGGTGACCAGACAGGCCGCGTCGACCAGCAGCGGGACGGCGAGGACGGCTGCCGCCGCCACGATGGACACCGGCCCGATGAGCGCCCCGACCACCAGCACCACCAGTTCGAGGGCCGCCCACACGGCGGCCAGGGTGCGCAGGCGCCGGGTCCAGGCCAGGGCTGAGGTCCGGCCGCGCACGGAGAGCCCCATCGGCCCGGCCGCCACCGCCCCGGCCGTCGCCACCGCGGCAATCGGCCACCAGAACGAGACCACGGTGGCCCCCAGGGCCACCGCCGACAGGGCGACGTTGAGCGGTGTCGTCCGCCACCACCGACCGGCGAACCGGGACACCGAGCCGGCCAGGTAGTGCTCCCGCTGGGCCACCCTCAGCCATCGCAGGCCGGCGGGGACACAGGCCGCGGCACAGGCGACGACGACGACCCAGGCCGTTCCGCCGTGGAGACGCGAAGGACCCAGTGCTCCGACGACCCCCCAGGGTCCCGGCCCGCTCACGGCGTGTCGCCGGCCGGGGTGTCGTCGACGGGCCCGACCCCGGTCGGGGTGTCGGGGCCGCGCCGATCGAGGACGATCTCCCGCAGGGCGGCGGGGGCCTCGGTCGGGGTCAGGTGGCCGACACCGGACAGGATGGTCAGCGTGGCCGAGGGAAGGAGCGCCCGGGCCCGAACGGCCACCTCGACGGGCACCTCGGTGTCGTCCTCGCCCCACACCAGGTCGACCGGGCAGTCGATGGATGCCAGCTCGTCCCCGTACTGCTCGGCCAGCACCCGGACGAACACCTCCCGCATCACGCCCTGGGCCGCCCGGTAGTCGGCAGAGCCGTATCTGTTACGCATTGCCTCCATGTGCTCGTCCCCCACCACTCCCATCCGGTGCAGCTGTCGGACCAGCCGGTAGGCGGTTGCCGGGCGGGATCTCCGACCCTCCCGGTCGAGAAGGGGCACACCGGTCAGCACCATGCGTTCGATCCGGTCGGGCACCATGGCCTGCAGTCGGATCGCCACCCTCCCTCCGAAGGAGTGTCCCACCACCACGACCCGGTCGGCCAGCGTGCCGGCCTCCTCGAAGAGGGGCACCAGGTGGCGGGCATACTCGGCAGTCCCCCATGCCTCGGGAGGGGGAGGTGTGGCCCCGAAGCCGAACAGGTCGACCCCGATGACGGCCGGGTCACCGGGCGAGCCGGGCCGGTCGAAGACCGGGGAGAAGTCGTTGTGGGTGCGCTGCCACCCGTGCAGGGCGAGCACGGACGGCACTCCGGACCCCCAAGTGGCGCCGAACACCCGGCCGCCGGCGAACGACTTCAGCACCGGCACACCCTACCGAGCACGTTGCCACCCGTGGGACCACCGGGGCACGAGGCCCGGGCCGGGCCGGTGGACTCGGCAGGCGGGGCCCCTCCCGACAGCCGAACGCGGGGGAGGCACACCCCGCCAGTAGTCTCGGCGTCAGTGGAACCACTCCAACCGATGACGACCGGGCCGGCCCGGTCGACCGGATCCGGCCCCGATGCGTTCGAGCGGGCCGAGGCGGTGCTCACCGAGCGACAGCGGCGGGCCGTCGACTTGCCCTCGGAGTCACTGTGCATCGTGGCCGGTGCCGGTTCGGGGAAGACCCGGGTCCTCACCCTCCGGGTGGCCCGTCGCATCAAGGACGGCTCGGCCGAGGCGGACCACACCGTGGTGTGCACATTCACCCGCAAGGCCGCCCACGAGCTGCGGGAGCGCCTCCGGCTCTACGGTGTGCCCGTCTCCACCCCGGCCTCCGCCGGCGGCGCACCGGGCCCGGGCGTCCGGGCGGGGACCCTCCACCAACTGGCGCTGAACCTGCTCCGGCGCCACGCGCTCGACTCGGGCCAGGCACCTCCGGTGGTCGCCGAGCACCGTTACCGCACGGTCCACTCCTTCGTGGGCGACCCGGCCGCCGCGTCTGTGGTCGATCTGGAGATCGGGTGGGCCAAGGCCCGTTGCCTGACCCCCTCGACCTATGCCGAGGCAGCGGCCGCCGCGGCCCGGACCGCAGTCGTCCCTGTCGACACGATCGTGGCGGCCTTCGACGCCTACCAGCTCTCCCTGCTCCGTCGCCGCGCCCTCGACCTCGACGACGTGCTCATTCGTGCGGCCGACCTGCTCGGTGAAGACGCCGACTTCGCCGAGCGCATGCGGTGGCGCTACCGTCACCTCTCGGTCGACGAGTTCCAAGACGTCAACCCGGCCCAGTTCCGCCTGATCGAGACGCTGATGGGCGGCCGCACCGACCTCTGTGCGGTGGGGGACCCCAACCAGGCAATCTACGGTTGGAACGGCGCCGACCCGGGCCTGCTCGGTCGCCTCCCGGGCCTGGTGACCGGCATGGAGGTGGTCCGCCTCGACGACAACCACCGGTCCACGCCGCAGGTGGTGGCGGCGGCTTCCGCCGCCATCGGGAGCTCGGCGGCCGTGCCTCCCCGATCGGCGGCCGCCGACGGGCCGATGCCGGTGGTCACCGCCTACGACGACGACGCTGCAGAGGCCGGAGGTGTGGTCTCCCTTCTGCTCGAACACTCGGCCGATGGCATCCCCTGGTCGGAGCAGGCGGTACTGGCCCGCACCCACGACCAGCTCTCCGTCATCCGCCGGGCGTTGACCCGGGCGGGCATCCCGTGTCGGATCGCCCCGGGGCCCGAGTCGCCGACGGGAGAGTCCCGCGCCGGGGAAGTGGTGGCCGGCACGGAGCCGGGCCGTCGTGCCGGGCGCCACCAATGGGTCGACGGCGACGCCGTCGAGCTGGCCACCTTCCACCGGGCCAAGGGTCTCGAGTGGACCTCGGTCCACGTGGTGGGTCTCGAGGACGGCTTCGTGCCCATCATCTACGCCGCCTCGGCCGAGGCGCGGGACGAGGAGCGCCGGCTGCTCTACGTGGCCCTCACACGGGCCTCCCGGATCCTCCACTGTTCGTGGGCGCGTTCGCGCACCATGGGGAACGGCAGGACGATGGAACGTCAGCCGTCGCCCTGGTTGGCCTCCGTCGCCCGTGTGTCGAGGCCAGGTTCCGGACGGATCGCCCCGCGGGACGCCGGACGGCGCATCGCGGAGATCAGAGCCGGGCTCCGACACTGACCGGGGGGCTGGGGGCTGCCCTTCGCCGCACCCTGCGCTCGAGGACCTAACCGACCACCGTGTCGATGAAGACCGGCGTGTGATCCGACGGCTTCTCGCCCTTACGGGCGTTCCTGTCGATCAACCCGTACGTGGTCCGATCGGCCAGGACCTCGGTGACCAGGATCAGGTCGATGCGCATCCCCCGGTGCCGGTGGAACGATCCGCCCCGGTAGTCCCACCAGGTGAACAGCTCGTCGTCCGGGTAGAGACGGCGGAACACGTCGACCAGGCCCCAGGACTCGAGATCGACGAGGGCGTCGCGCTCGGGCCGGCTGACGTGGGTCATCCCCTCGAATTGGGACGGATCCCACACGTCACGGTCTTCGGGCGCCACGTTGAAGTCGCCGCACACCGCCACCGGCCGATCGGGTGACGTGGTCCGGTCCAACAGCTCGCGCAGTCCGGCCAACCAGGCCAACTTGGCCGGGTAGTACTCGCTGTCGAGGGCACGTCCGTTGGGTACGTAGACCGAAAGCACGCGGACCCCTCCACACTCGGCGGCGATCACCCGGGTCCCCTGTTCGTCCTCCTCCGACCCCAGGCCGGTCGATACGTCGGCGAGCCCCACCCGACTGGCGATGGCCACCCCGTTCCAACGCCCGTCACCATGGTGCGCCGTCTCGTACCCGAGGGCAGCGAACGCCTCATGGGGGAAGGCGGAGTCGGCTTGCTTGGTCTCCTGCAGGCACACCACATCGGGCTGGGCATAGGCGATCCACTCCTCGACCCGGGGAAGCCGGGCGGTGAGGGAGTTGACGTTCCAGGTGGCGATGCGCACGCGGTGGCCGCCGGTCACTCCGCGCCGGGGGCGATCGAGTCCACCAGGACGAAGAGAAGCTCGGCCTCGCAGGCCAGCTCACCGCCGACCGTCGCCCTGCCCTTGCCCTTGCCCGCACGGGCCGACATCCGCCCCAGGGTCACCTCGAGCTCGAGCAGGTCGCCGGGTACCACCTGGCGGCGGAACCTGGCCCGCTCGATTCCACCGAACAACGGGAGCTTCCCGGCGAACTTCGGGTCGGCCAGCACCGCCACCCCGCCCAGCTGGGCCAACGACTCGACCATCAGGACGCCTGGCAGGGTGGGACGGCCGGGGAAGTGGCCGGCGAAGAATGCCTCGTCACCGGTCAGCTGCCAGGCTCCCGTCGCCGAGAGTCCGGGCTCCACCGAGCGCAGTTCGGTGACGAAGAGGAACGGATCCCGGTGGGGCAGGTAGTCGTCGGCTCGCACGACAGTCGAGGCTACCGGGCCGACAGCGAGGGCCGGGACGCAATCGGAGCCGAAGCGGGAGTTCGGGCCGGGTGGGACAGTTCGGGCCGGTTACTCCCCCACTCCTGGCACGCCCAACTCGGCCCGCCGACGTGCCGCGTCCAGCGAGAGGAGCACGAAGGGGCGGGTCTCCCCCTTGGTAAGGACCTGGCGGGCCTTCTGGGGCGGAGGGTGGGCCAGGCGCCGCAGCGGCACGTGGCAGAGCATGCCTCCGACGTCGATATGGGCACCGTGGGAGGTGAACGAGACGACCGTACCGTCGACGTTGCTCCCCACCGGGTGGTCGGCCACGAAGGTCAGAAAGGTCATCGGATCGTTGAGGGCCTCCACCGTTGGACCCGGTCGTCCATCACCGGCGTCGGCGGCGCCGTTGGAACTCGCCCTCGTCGCACGCGTCGACGCCCCGTCTCCCTCGACCGTCGGGGACCGGGTGCCGCCCCTCGACGCCTTGCCGGACTTGGTGGCCTTGGTGGCCTTGGCGGCCTTGGCGGCCTTGGCGGGCTTGCCCGTCCCCCCCGCGGCGGCCGCATCGGCAGCCTTGCCTGCCTTGCCTGCCTTGGCCGTCTTGGTTGCTTTGACTGCCGTTGTCGCCTCGGACGCCTTTGCCGCCTTGGTTGACTTTGCCGCCTTGGTTGACTTCGCCTTGGTTGACTTTGCCGCCTTCAGTGTCAGCTCGGCCGTGGCCGGTGTGGCCACGTTGGGCGCCTCGGCGGCAGTGGCCTCCGAAAGGGCGGTGGCCGTAGCGCCCCTCCTCGACCTGGTGGTCCTGGCCGGTTCCGCCTCGGACGCTGCCTCTTCGGACCCGTCCGACCGTGTGGACCTGGTGGCTTTGGTGGCTTTGGTGGCTTTGGTGGCTTTGGTGGCTTTGGTGCCCGCTCCCCGGCGCGTGGACCCGGCACCGGATGCCTTGTCGCCGTCGAACCCGACCTCACCGCCACCGTCCACGGCCGTCGACTCGTCGGCTACCTTGGTATCCCGCTTCGATTTGGACGTCACCGAGCGGCTCCTGGGTCCCCGCACCGGCGTGCGGGGCGTGAAGACCCATCCCACGCCGGGCACCGGTTTGCCCCCGATCAACCGTCCGGGTTCGAACAGCCAGGGCCGCTCGGCATGGAACTCCTGGAAGGAGTCGTTGGAGAGAACCAGGGCGCCCGACTTCTCGGCGATCCGCAGAATGAACCCGTCCCCCCGGCCGATGGCGCCGGCCGGGGGCGTGATCATCTCGCCGTGCTCGATTGCCTGCTCGAATGCGGACTGCTCGGAAGGGTCGATCCGGTGCCCGAAGGAAGCGTCGACCACCACCGTGACATCCGAGGTCGTGAACCCCGGGTACTCCTCCAGAAACGTCCGGATGGCCTCGTCGAGTTGGACCAGGCTGGGGAGGGTCCGCCCCTCGGTGGCGATGTTGGAACCGTCCACGACGATCCGCCTGCGTGCTGAGAGGTCGTGTTCCATACAGGACAACAGTCAACCATCTGCCCAGGTCGGCACCGAACATGGTCAACGGCGAGACTCTCCAGCCGTCCCCTGCCGGCAGCGTCAACCTAGGATGGCCCGGTGACCTCAGAGACGGGCCGCACGGACGAGGCGACCGACCTCCTGCAGCACCTGATCCGAAACGGATGTGTCAACGACGGCACCCCGACATCGGGCCAGGAGCAGCGCAGTGCCGACCTTATCGAGGACTATCTCGAAGGTTCGGGTGTCGACATGGAAACCTACGAGCCGGGGGCGGGGCGGACCTCGCTGGTGGCCAAGATCCACGGCTCCGATCCGTCGGCGCCGTCGCTCGCCCTCCTCGGTCACACCGACGTGGTGCCGGCCAACGGGGACGACTGGCGCCACGATCCCTTCGGCGGCGAGCTGATCGACGGGACGGTGTGGGGACGCGGCGCCATAGACATGCTCAACCTGACCGCCACCATGGCCACCAGCGTTCGGCACCTGGCACTCAGCGGCTTCCGGCCGGCCGGCGACCTCACCTACATCGCGGTGGCCGACGAGGAGGGCCTGAGCAACTACGGGGCCAAGTGGCTCTGCGAGCACGCCGCCGACGACGTGCGGGCCGACTACGTGATCACCGAGTCCGGGGGGTTTCCCATGGGCGGCGCCGACGGGACCCCGCGGCTTCCGGTGATCGTCGGGGAAAAAGGTGTCTACTGGTGCGTCCTCACGGTCAAGGGCACCCCGGGGCACGGGTCCCAGCCCCTCCGGACCGACAACGCTCTCGTCAAGGCGGCCGAGCTGGTCCGCCGGATCGACGAGTACCGGCCACAGGCCCAACTGCACGAGGCCTGGACCCGGTTCATCGAAGGTATCGGGTTCCCCTCGGAGTTGGCGGAGCCGCTGCTCGACGCCGCCCGCATCGACGCCTTCTGCAACGAGCTGCCCCTGGTCGGGCTGGCGCGCCAGGCGCACGCCTGCACCCACACCACCATGGCGCCGACGGTCATGCGCGCCGGGTCGAAGCTCAACGTCATCCCCGACCGGGTCGAGCTCGAGGTGGACATCCGCTCCCTCCCCGGATGGGACGTCGTCGACGTCCGGGCCATGCTCGACGAGGTGGTCGGTGATCTGGCCGACGACGTGGAGGTCGAATTCCGCTCCGAGCAGCCCTCGACAACCTCACCGATCGATACTCCACTTTGGGATGCGCTCCAACGGGTCAGCCAGGGGTTCTACCCCGGTGCACGAACGGTTCCCTTCCTCACAGTGGGCGCCACCGACGCCCGCTTCTGCCGTGAGCTCGGCAGTGTGGCCTACGGATTCGGCCTCCACAGCCCGGCGATCAGCTTCGAGGAGTACGGGGCGATGTTCCACGGGATCGACGAGCGGGTCGACGTCGAATCCCTCCACCTGTCCACCGAGATGTGGATCGCCCTGGCGCACGACTTCCTCGTCTGACCCCTCAGCCGATGGCCCTGGCCAGGAGGTCCTCCTGTTCCAGGCGGTGCAAGGCGGCACTCCCCGATGCCGGGCTGGCCGACTCGGCCCTGCTGACATGCCGCAAGGTGTGGGTGTCACGGAGCAGTCGATGGAGCCGGCTGTGCACGAAGTTCCACCCGCCCATGTTCTCCGGCTCCTCTTGCAACCAGACCAGCTCGCCGGCGTTCGGGTAGCGATCGAGGATCTCCTGGAGGTTCGCCTTCGGCCACGGGTACAGCTGCTCGACCCGGACCACGACCACGCCGGTGCCGGCCTCGCCGAGCTGGTCCCTGCGCTCCAGGGCGTCGTAGGCCACCTTGCCGGCGCACAGCACCATCCGGGTCACCCCGTCGGGGTCGAAGCCCTCCTGCGCCGAGGCAGGGTCGTCGAGCACCTCGGCGAACGAACCCGAGGTGAACGCCTCGATGGGCGACCGGGCCAGGCGCGACCGGAGCAGCGACTTGGGGGTGAACACGACGAGTGGCTTGCGATCAGCGGTCTTGACCTGGGATCGCAGCAGATGGAAGTACTGGGCCGAGCTCGTCGGCTCGGTCACCCGGAGGTTTCCCCGAGCGCACAGGGTGAGGAACCGCTCGATCCGGGCCGATGAGTGCTCCGGCCCCTGCCCCTCGTAGCCGTGCGGGAGGAGGAGGACCAGGCCCGACTTCTGGCCCCACTTGTCCTCGGCGGCCACCAGGAAGTTGTCGACGACGATCTCCGCTCCGTTCCAGAAGTCACCGAACTGCGCCTCCCAGGCCACCAGGTCGTCGGTCGCCTCGACCGAGTAGCCGTACTCGAAGCCGACGCTGGCATACTCGGACAGCAGCGAGTCGCGGATGGTGAACCTCCCGCCCTGCAGGCCGGCCAGGGGGACGTGCTCCTGCCCGGTGGCGTGGTCCACCAGGACGGCATGGCGCTGCGAGAAGGTGCCTCTCCGGGTGTCCTGCCCGGTCACCCGGACGTTGACCCCCTCGAGCAGCAGCGAGCCGAAGGCCAGGGCCTCGCCCAACGCCCAGTCGATCTCTCCGTCGGCCACCACCTTGTCACGTTGCTCGAACTGCCGGGCGAGTTTGGGATGGAGGACGAACCCCTCGGGCACCGAGCGCACCTCGGTGGCCAGGCGGTTGAGCACCGACGAGTCGACCCCGGTCTCCACCGGCGGAATCCACAGGTCGGGGACCACGTATTCGGGCAGCACCGGGGTGACCCCGGCCACCGCCTCGGCTTCGGCCCTGGTCTCGTCGAGCACGGCCTGCAACCGGGCACCGAAGTCGTCGAGCGCCTGCTCGGCCACTTCGAGCGAGATGTCGCCCCTCCGCACCAGCGTCTCGGTATAGAGCTTGCGCACCGACCGTTTGGCGTCGATCAGCGTGTACATGAGGGGCTGGGTGTAGCTGGGATCGTCGCCTTCGTTGTGGCCGTGCCGCCGGTAGCAGACCATGTCGATGACGACGTCCTTGTGGAAGGCCTGGCGGAAGCCGAAGGCCAACCGGGCGGCACGGGCGCAGGCCTCCGGATCGTCGCCGTTGACGTGGAAGATGGGCGCCTGCACCATCTTCGCCACGTCGGTCGGGTAGACCGAGGTACGGGCGGCCTCGGGCGCGGTGGTGAAGCCCAGCTGGTTGTTGATCACGATGTGGACGGTGCCGCCCGTGCGGTATCCGGCCAGACCCGACAGGTTCAGGGTCTCGGCGACCACCCCCTGCCCGGCGAACGCCGCATCTCCATGGAGCAGGATCGGCAGGATCGGGAAGGGCACGCCGGTTCCTTCCTCGAAGCGGGGCCCGCTCCCCTTCTCGCCGCCGAGGGCATCCTGCTTGGCCCGCGCCATGCCGACCACGACCGGGTCGACGGCTTCGAGGTGGGACGGGTTGGAGGCCAGGGCCAACGGGATCGACCCACCGGAGCCGGCAACGAAGACGCCCTGCGCGCCCTTGTGGTACTTGACGTCACCGGAGCCCTGCACCGAGTCGGGGTCGAGATTGCCCTCGAACTCCTCGAAGATCTCGCCGTAGGACTTGCCCACGATGTTGGCCAGCACATTGAGCCGGCCACGGTGGGACATGCCCATCACCGCTTCGTGGAGACCCTCGTGGACCGCCTCGTTCAAGATGGCGTCCAGCAGCACGATGGCCGATTCGGCCCCTTCGAGGCCGAATCGCTTCTGGCCCACGTACCGCGTGTGCAAGAAGCGCTCGAAGACCTCCGCCGCATTGAGCCGGTCGAGGATGTGGCGTTGCTCGTCCGACGAGAGCCTCGAGGGCACGCCTTCGACATGCTGTTGGATCCAGCGCTTCTGGTCGGGATCCTGGATGTGCATGTACTCGACCCCGAGTGTCCGGCAGTAGGCGTCGCGCAGGATGCCGAGGATCTTGTCGAGTGTGGCCATGTCCTTGCCGGCCAGGCCGTCGGCGACGAAGTTGCGGGGAAGGTCCCAGATGGTCAGTCCGTAGTGGAGCGGATCGAGCTCCGGATGCAGCTCCGGCGGCTCGGCGTCCAGCGGGTCGAGGTGGGCGATCAGGTGCCCGCGGACCCGGTACATGTTGATCAGCGTCTGGACGTGGACCTGCTTGATCAGGCGCTGATGGCCGCCGTCGCCGTCGTCGACCGGGTCGTTGACGTCCTTCTGCCACCGCACCGGCTCGTAGGGGATCTCGAGGGAGGCGAACACGTCGTCGTAGAAGCCGTGGCTGCCCATCAGGCACTCGGACACATGGGCCAGGAAGAGCCCCGACTCCGCACCCTGGATGATCCGGTGGTCGTAGGTCGAGGTGAGGGTCACCGTCTTCCCCACGCCCAGGTCGGCCATCATCCGTGGATCGGCCGCCTCGAACCCGGCCGGGAACCCCAGGGCCCCGACCCCCACGATGAGGCCCTGGCCGGGCATCAGCCGCGGCACCGACTGCACCGTTCCCAAGGTCCCCGGATTGGTCAGCGTCACGGTGACCCCGGCGAAGTCGTCCGGGGCGATCTTGTTGGTGTGGATCTTGCGGACCAACTCCTCGTAGGCGTTGACGAACCCCCGGAAGTCCCTGGCATCCGCATCGGCGATGCACGGCACCAGCAGCGTGCGGCTGCCACCGGACTTTTCGACATCGACCGCCAGCCCCAACCCGACGTGGCGGCGACGGATGACCCCGGGGGTCCCCTTGCCGTCGGCATCGGCCACGAACGCGGCGTTCATGGCCGGCACAGCGATCACTCCCTTGACCAGCGCATAGCCGATCAGATGGGTGAAGCTGACCTTGCCGCCGGTGGTGCGGGCCAGCTGGTTGTTGAGGATCGTGCGATTGACCTCGAGGAGCTTGGCCGGAACCACCCGGACGCTCGTGGCGGTCGGAACCCCGAGCGAGGCCTCCATATTGGCGACGATTCGACCGGCCGCCCCCCGCAGGAGGGAGGCCGGCTCGGTGCCCGGCGCCGGCGCCGGCGGTCGAACCGAGGGCTCGCTGCCACCGGTGGCGGTGCTCCCGCTCCCACCGGTGGCGGGTTGCGCCGGGGCGCCGGTGCCGACAGGGGCCGGGCCGGCACCGGCCGGCCGATAGTCGGCGAAGAACTCACGCCACGAGGCCGACACCGACTCCGGGTCGGAGCGGAACCGGTCGTACATGTCCTCGACGAGCCACGCATTGGGACCGAAGGTCCCGGAACCCGACGCAACTCGCCGGTCCTCCGATCGCCCTGATTCGTCTGCGGCATCTGCGGCGTCCATTACCTCAAGCCTACCGGGGCACCCTTGGACGCGGCATACCGGACCGCCACCCGACACGGGTGAGTTAGCGTCCAGACCGTGGCCGCTCCCCAAACCACCGTGACGTGCACGTTCACCTTCGAAGCCGCCCACCGGCTGGCCTGGCACCCCGGGAAGTGCCACAACCTGCACGGTCACTCCTACCGCCTCGAGGTGGGCGTCGGTGGCCCGCTGGACGCCAACGGGGTGGTGATCGACTTCGACCGACTGTCGGTGATCGTGCAGCGCGAGGTGATCGACCGCTGGGACCACCGCGACCTCAACGAGGTGATCGACAATCCCACCGCCGAGCTGTTGGCCCACGAGGCCTGGCGGCTCCTGACCGACGCCGGGCTGGCCCTGGCCGCGCTGCGCCTGTGGGAGACGAACGACTCCTCGGTCGAGCTCACCCGGGGAGCCGAGTCCTGACCGTGCCGGGGCACCTGGTGGTCCTGTCCGGCGGTCTCGACTCCACCGTGTGCATGGCCCTGGCCATGGGCGAATCGGGTCGTCCCCCGCTCGCCCTCACCTTCGACTACGGCCAACGGCACCGGACCGAGTTGGACCGTGCCGCCGGTGTGGCCGGCCACTACCGCTCGGACCAGCTGGTGGTGCGACTCGACACCACCGCGTGGGGCGGTTCCGCTCTCACCGATCCCTCGATCGCCGTCCCCCTCGGGGGGACCGAAGATGGGATTCCGACCACCTACGTTCCCGCCCGGAACAGCATCTTCCTGGCGGTCGCACTCGGCGTGGCCGAGGCGCGGGGGCTCGACGCCGTGTGGATCGGGGTCAACGCCATCGACTACTCGGGCTACCCCGACTGCCGTCCCCAATTCATCGAGGCGTTCCGGGCCGTGGCCGCCACCGGCCAGAAGCGGGGCGTCGAGGGCAACCCCATCGCCATCCGGACCCCACTCATCGAGTGCACGAAAGCCGAGATCGTCCGGCTCGGGGTGGACCACAGGGCGCCGCTCCACCTGACCTGGTCCTGCTACCTGGAGGGCGACCGCCCCTGCGGGGCATGCGACGCCTGCATGCTGCGGGCCCGGGGATTCGCCGAGGCCGGCGTGGTCGACCCGGCCCTGCCGTGAACCACTCGCCCGCAGCCGAGGACATCCTGGTCACCGAGGTCTTCTCTGCCATCCAGGGAGAAGCCGCTCTGGTCGGGGAGCGACAGGTCTTCGTCCGGCTCACCGGTTGCAACATCCGGTGCGCCTACTGCGACCAGCCCGAGGCCCTCGAGAAGCGTCCGGGCCCGTGCCGAATCGAACGGACCCCCGGCCGCCGGGACTGGGAGCTGCTCGACAGCCCGCTTCCCATCGCCGCCGTGGCCGACGCGGTCGATGCCCTCTGCCGGCGCCTCCCCCACCACTCGATCAGCCTCACCGGCGGCGAACCGCTGATGCAGTCGGCCCGGGTGGCACGGCTGGCCGAGCTGCTGTCCGCCGGCGGGCGGGCGGTCATGCTCGAGACCAACGGAACCCTGGTGCCCGCGCTCGAGCGGGTAGCGCCATGGCTCGCCTACGTCAGCATGGACCTGAAGCTGGCCAGCGTCGACGGGGAGCAGGTGGCACCCGACGTGCAGCAGAGATTCCTCCGCGTCGCGATCGACGCGGGGCTGGCCACCTGGGTGAAGATCGTCATCGGCCCCGCCACCGACGTCGAAGAGCTCGACCGGGCGGTGTCCATGGTGGCGGTGCTGGCCGGCCGACGCGGCCCCGGGAGGTCCGGCCGAAACGACGGGCCACACCGCGCAGCGGACGCCTACCCCGAACTCTTCCTCCAACCGGTCACGCCGTTCGGGGCGGTCCGCTCCGCTCCGAGCCCGGAGCAGGTCCTCGCGCTCCACGATCGCGCCCTGCGCATCTACCCCCGGGTCCGGGTGGTGCCTCAGACCCACAAGGCGATCGGACAGCTCTGACGGCGCGCTCCGACGTTGGGGTCGAGGGGGGGGGGGGGGGGGGGGG
>JBKQMB010000100.1:0-3723 GCA_052326605.1 Acidimicrobiales bacterium
CACCGAGCACGCCATTCTCCTTGCCTCGTTCTCTTGACCTTCAAGCAGTCAGAAAACGTAGGCGGAGACTGGCGTTGCTCGCGTCAGGGGTGGGTCAGGGCACCCACGGATTGAGCAGGAGAGCCCCTCTTTCTGAGGTCGATGACGTGGATTCGAGTCTCTCGCAACCTCAAGAAGTCCAAGACCGCAGGCTGGATCCGCTATGTCTCATTTCGAGTGCCGCGGAACCGCAGTGTGCCTTTGGTGCAGAATGGGGTGGCCGGAGCCGCTGCGTTTGGCCTCGTACATCGCCGCGTCGGCCATCGCCACCAGACCCTCAGCGTCGAGCTCGGGTTCTGACGACCAGGCGACACCGATACTGGCCCGACAGTGCAAGCGCCCCGCCTTGAGACGGACCTCGTGGCGGAAAGTCTCGGCCAGTCGATTCGCCGTGGTCATCGCCTGCCCGGCATCGGTGATGCCCAGGCCGATCACCAGAAACTCATCGCCACCGATCCTGCCGACGATGTCTTCGGCGCGCACCGCCCGCAGCAGCCGTTTCGCCACCACGCCGAGCAGCTCGTCCCCCGCCGCATGGCCGAGCTTGTCGTTCACTTCCTTGAACTGGTCAAGGTCGATGAAAATCGCAGCCGGTCGGCTCACGGCACCGGTATCGGACAACAGTGTCTCAAGGGCAGCCATGGTCGAGGCCCGGTTGTGGCACCGGGTAATGTCGTCGAACGTGGCGCGCATGTGCAGTTCGTCGCGCAGTCGGGCGCTCTCGGTCACGTCAGCCACGCAGACGATGGCTCCAGTGACTTCGCCGGTCTCCGCCGTCAGAGCCCGAAGGCTGAACATACACCGGCGCACCTCGTTGTTGATGTCGTCGTCCTGCGGCGACATCTCGAGACGGACCTCGAGGTCGCTGTCGAGCCGGCTGTTCAGCACTGCATCGAAGGCATCGGCCAGGCCGCCACGATCGTCGGGCAGCACGGCGGCCATTTGCTCGTCGACCGTGGTCGCCTGCGGGACGCCGAGGATGGCGTGGAGGCGGTCGTTTGTATAGACGACGCGCCGGTCGGCGTCGACCTGGACCACGCCCACTGGCAAGGCCTCGGCCAGTCTTTCGAGCAGCTGCTCGCGAGCTCGCAGCGCTTCGTGGGCTGCCATTTCGTCCGAGACGTTTATCATCTCTGCAACGACGTAACCGTATTCGGGGTCTTCGAGCATGTTGTGGTTGGTGATCTCCATCCAAACCCACGACCCGTCACGGTGGCGGTGGCGGAGCCGAACCCGGCTGACCGGTTCCCGCGACGCCAGCATCTTCATCCAGTTGTCGACGGCAAGCTCGTGGTCGTCTTGGTGGATGAACTCGAGCGACAGGTGGCCGACTAGATCATCGACGCTCCAGCCCAGGATCTGCGTTATGGCCTCATCGACCTCAAGGAACACGCCAACTTCATTCTGGCGTACCCGCGCGAAGCGCGGCGGTATCGGTAACACCTCCTGATCGAGGAGGGTGACGCGACCTTCGGCCTCGTCGTCATCAGTGGGGACGAAGACACCGAGGTAAACCCCGTGGCGCTGTTGGGCGTCGAGAAGATGCAGGACCACCGTGCGATCAGGTTCGTTGGCGAGCCGGACTGCCACCTGCGATTGTGCGGAGCCGGTCATCCGGGCGCGCTCCCAGGCGCTGATGACTACGACGCGGTCTTCAGGCGCGACCACGTCGACGGGTGAGCGGGCGACGACGACGTGATGGCCGTCGGTAGGGACCGAATCGGGCATAGTGACGCAGATCCCATCGGGCCCGATGGCGCACAGCGCGGCGTCTGCGTGGTGGTCGAGCAACGCGACCAGGGCGGCCTCGACCGGAGCTGCTTCCGAGTGCCGGCTCGTGCTCATCTTTGTGTTATCGGCGGTTCTGGGCTGGGGATCAAGCCCTCGTCGGACCGTTTGATGCCGAGAATCACATCCGCCGCTCTGACCAGGGAGTTGTGGTGACTCGAGCGTCCGCGAAGGAAGCTGAAGAGTAGAGACACCCGCTTGTGGAGGCAGCGGACCCCGGGCCTCTCGACGGACGGGTTGCCGTTTTGAGGTCGACGACGTGACGCGGCAAGGACCTTGCCGGCGTGTGGGTACCGAGAATCTCAACCAAGCTCTCAACGTGGTCCTCAGCGAGGCTGGGTTGGGGGAGAACGTCGCCGTAGCAACTCGCACGCATGGCCGCCGTCGGATGACGAGATCGGCGACACCGCTCGTGCTGGAGCAGCGTCCGGCCAACTCGACCTTACCTTGGAGTAGTGATGCCGAGCGTTGCCCCAGCACGCTGGACCTCCGTCAAATCCGATCCATGGTTCCCCCGTTGTGGGCGTTCTGCCTGCACACTGCTTGGTGTTGGCCGACGCGTGGTCGGACCGCAGCTTCGAGGGGTAACGATGCTCAGTCGGCAGGGACTTCTGGGCTTCATCTACCCCCCGATCCGTCGGACGGTGAGCTCGGGGCTGCTTCGCTGTCTCCAGCCCAGATCCGGACGGACGATCTGACCGACCGTCACCAATCTCCGGTCTCCGTGATCATCGGGACGATCTTTGCATTTAGGTTGGAGACCGCCATTCCTGGTCCAGTGGGAATTCCTGGGGCGAGGTGTGAAAGCTTCGAACATCCGGAATGTCGCTGCCCGGGGACCACCACCTGGAGGGCGTTCTACCTGTTCAGATCCGACTCCCGAGCCGAGCAGGAACAGGTGGACCTTTCAGGTCGCCGGCGGTTCGGCCAAGTCCCAGAGCAGCCTGAGCTCGGCGTCGGCGTGCAGCAGCCGATTGGCCGGCACCGTCTTGTCGATATGGCCTATAAGCCCATTGTAGATGCCGTACCCGACCAGCTCCTGGAGGCGGTGGGGGAACCGGGCCACCAGCTCGGCGGGCAGACCCAACTGCTGGTTCTCCTGTTGGCGAATGTAGCCGGCGCAGTAGTTCATGGCGATCCCGACCCGCCGCTCGGAAGTGGTGTTGGCCCCACCACCGTGCCAGAGGCTCCCGTGCCAGACCAGCACACTGCCCTTGGACATTTCGGCGGGGATCGAGTCGTAGTGACGGCCGAAGTCGGGGGACTCGTCGGCCAAGTGGGAGCCTGGGATGATCCGGGTGGCCCCGTTCTCCTCGGTGAAGTCGGTGAGGGCCCACATGGTGTTGCAAACGGTGGCCGGGTGGGGCTTGGAAAGGGGGATCACCTGATCGTCGGCGTGGATCGGCTGGGGCGACTCGTCGGGGCCGATGGCGATGGAGGACAGGGACGAGACGAGGAGGCCCGGGTCGAGGACCTGTTCGCAGAGGGGGAGGATGGCCGGATGGACCGGAATCTGTTCGAAGTGGGGGCCGTGGGCCAATAGGTTGTAGATGCGGACGGTGTGGAGACCCTCGAAAGTGTTGTGTGCCGGCACGATGCCCAGGTCGTGTTCCAGGCGCAGGAGGTCGTCGTCGAGGGCGTCGACGAGATCGGGCTCGATCGCCCCCTCCACGATGGTGTAGCCCTGCTCCGCTATGTGGCGGGCGTGGGTATCAATACCAGTGGTCATGCGTCCCCCTTCCCCGGTTCGACTCCGGACAGAGCCTATTCTCCTAGTGCGGTGACATTCAAATAGCGCGCGATTCGCGCACTTGCTCGAGGGCGACCCGCCCACGCCGAACCTTGGCGATGATCTGGCCGGATGTCTTGGTCCACACAAAGGGATTGGGGTCCTCG
>JBKQMB010000101.1:0-3087 GCA_052326605.1 Acidimicrobiales bacterium
GCGTGTTCAAGCCGCCAAAGCCGCGATCGAACCTATCTACGACTCGCTCGTCGAGGCCTGGGACGCGCTTCGTTGTTACCCGGTTGTTTCCGTCGGCTCCGCTGTTGACCGCTACTCCAGCACGAAGGGGAGGTTCTCCTCGGGGGCCTCCCCTTCGAGGTCGGATTCGCGTGCTCGTGACCTGTCAGTTGCCGTCGTGACCTCCTACTGCTAATGCGATATCGGCCGTTCTCCCGTTAGTTCTGGGGGATGGCGATCCAGTTGATGGTCACGCCGCCCGACGGAGCTTTGAGAACGCCACCGGAGTCGTTGACAACTTCAATCGTGAACCCTGTCACCGTCTCGCTCGTGATCACAAGGACCGGCACCGTGGCGTTGTCGCTCCCCCAGTTAACGGCCTGACCAAACGTGGCGGTGACGCTGTAGTTATCTGGGTTACCCGTGAATGCGGTGATCGAGACCGCGATGTTGTTCGAACCCGCCGCGATCGTTGCTTTGCCCGCGTGCCATTGAGTGAAGCTCGGGCCGATAGGACCGGTAGGGCCGGTCGCACCGATCGCACCAGTTGCACCGGTAGGACCCGGCCGGAGAGGTGCAACTGGTGCTACCGGCGCAACCGGAGCGACTGGTGCAACCTCGCGCCAGTTGCACCTCTCGGACCTCTCGCGCCAGTTGCGCCCCTCGCACCGACTGTCACCTCGAAGGTGCCAACAGGGCAAGTCCGGTTTGGCATGATCTTCAGCACGCGCTGCCGGTTTGCACATGCTATGTACGGTGCTGATGGGGAACTCCTGACTGTTGAGCTGCTGCTTGTTACGGCGGCTGCTGTGCCGACAAGGCCGAGGGTCAAACCAGCGGCCACGCCGACAGACACCAGACGCATTTTCTTGGTCAGAGACTTCATTGTCCTACCTCCTGGCACCCGATGGGCTGGCTGCCCAGTGACTGCCTTCCGGCTATCGACCGTACCACCCGGCCGTTTCCGGGCCATGTGGGCGAACATGGGGACGGTTTAGGGCCGCAGGCGCCCGAGCCGTCGAGCCGGGAAGGTTCGCGGATCTTGACTTGGCCGATGATTCTGTCGTGATGGGCCATGATGGACGCCGTGAGTGACTTCCTCGTCACATACCTGGACTCCATCGACGAGCGTCTCCTGGAGCATCTCGACCAGGACGACGAGTTGAAGCTCGATGCCGTCCAGCGCATCAGGTTCTACACGACTGCCTTATTTGACGGGTCGATCTCCCCAGAGCACATTGACGAGGACTGGCAGGACTGGTACGTGCTGGTACCCGCCGCAGCCTCCTTGGCCACAAGATGAGCCTCGGACGGTTCCATTTTGCCAAATGCGACGGCATGACCCACCGCCTCGCGGGCTTCGCCCCAAACAAGGTCTGCCCGCACACCTCGGCTCAACCCCCTGCGCTAATCACGCTCACGAGGCTGCACCCGCGCCCTTACGGGCGAGGTCCAGCTCGGCGGCGGCTCGACGGCAAAACTGTTCCCCAGCCAGGTTTACGGCAATTCGAGCACGCTGGCTCACCGTCCACGATGAGCACGTCGTCTAGAGGAAAGTTTGGCCCGCACGCCCCGCAGTACCACGGCCCTGTCGCATTGCATCCGGGATATCGGCGACGTGCCTCCTTCAGAAACTCACCCCGCGTCTCGAAGCTAGCGTCAGCGAACCGGACAGGTTCATCCACGATCCTGATTTTATCTGACAGGCGTACGCGGCTCGGGCGACTCCCGAACTGGGCGGCCTTGCCGCGCATGATGGCGCGCCGTGAGCGGGCTGCCGCGATCTTCGGTCAGTTCGTGCGGGCGCTGCGGGAGCTAAGGCGGCGGTAGGACAGAACCTCCGACAGGCAGCGACTATGGGTCCTCAAGCGTGCGCGAGAGTTGCTGGGCGACCCCTAGGCGAGGAAGAAACTTATGCGTAGGATCTGGATGGTCCTGTCCCGAACGGGACAGACCGAAAGGGGGAAAGCGTAATGCCCACCTATGTGTCCCTCCTCAACTGGACCGATCAAGGGATCAAGAACTTCCGTCAGACCACCGAGCGCCGCAAAGAGTTCACGAAGCTCGTAGAGGCGAGCGGTGGCAAGGTACGCGAGCTGCTCTGGACGGTCGGCGAGTACGACCTGGTCTCGGTCATCGAGTACCCGGATGAGGAGTCCAGCGTGGCCGCGTTGCTGCAGTTGGGGTCCGCTGGGAACATCCGCTCCAACACCTTGCGGGCATTCTCAACTTCGGAGATGGAAGGCGTCATCGCTCGAACGAGTTGAGACTTCGCGAGAGTTAAGACACGCATAGGCCCTTGAACTGGTGAGGAGCAAGAAGCGCCTGCCGTTCCGTCGTGATGGGCCATGATGGAACCGTGAACGACTTCCTCTTCACATACCTGGACTCCATCGACGAGCGGCTCCTGGAGTACCTCGATGAGGACGACGAGCTGAAGCTCGATGCCGTCCAGCGGCTCAGGTTCTACACGAGCGCCCTACTCGAAGGTTCGATCAGCCCGGACCACGTCTGGGAGGACTGGCCCGACTGGTATCAGCTCGTCCCGGCCTTTGTGGCCACCTACGGCAGCGAGGAGTTACAGGAGCTGGAAGGCGCGGCAGTGCTACTTGAAGCGATCGAGGAGCAGGACGACGTGAGCCTCACCGAGGCGGACCGGGTCTATCTCAAGGTGCTGGAGTTGTGGCTCGGCATGTACCCCGATATGCGGACGACAGAGGAGTAGCCGGGGAACGCCCGGTCGATGGCGCCGATCAGGTCCATGAAGCCGACCGACTGCGGACCAAGTACGCCAGGGCGGCCGAGATTCTCAGCTCTTACGACACGGCCCATCCGGCGAGCTGATAGCCGAGGAGCTGCTCGGCGGGGACGGCGGGGGACGGCAACCAGGATCTCGGCGGGCGCTACGCTCGGATCCGGACGGGCGGCGCCGCTGGCGTCGTACGGCTGCCGTTCTCGAATAGGAGGTTGCTCATGGCCACGTCACGACGGGCCACCACCCGGTGGGAGGGGTCGCTCCTCGAGGGCGCCGGTCGGGTCTCGCTCGACTCGTCCGGGCTCGGCACCTAC
>JBKQMB010000102.1:0-19448 GCA_052326605.1 Acidimicrobiales bacterium
CACCGAGCACGCCATTCTCCTTGCCTCGTTCTCTTGACCTTCAAGCAGTCAGAAAACGTAGGCGGAGACTGGCGTTGCTCGCGTCAGGGGTGGGTCAGGGCACCCACGGATTGAGCAGGAGAGCCCCAATTGATGGGGGCGTCTCGACGTACTGGTTCGATCTCCGTGTTGAGTGCCCGAGAAAAGTCGGTGCTCGCTCTCATGGCGGAAGGTCGTTCAAATGCGGCCATCGCCAGCGAGCTTCTGATCTCTGAAGGGACGGTCGAAAAGCACGTCGCCAACATTTTCATGAAATTCAATCTGAGTGAGTCCCAGTCTGATCATCGGCGCGTCCTCGCCGTGTTGCGATTCCTCGACTCTTGATCGCTGAGGTCAATCCGATGAGATGTTGAGAGCAGAAGAGGAGTCATGACCTGGTACGCGTCTGGCACAGACACAACCATGAGAGCCGGCGAATCAAGAGGAGCTGAAGCAATGCACGCATGGAAATTGATCAGTACGGATGGGAACTCCGCTCCGACGGTCTACGTGTCAGTCCTCCAGGTCGGCAAATGAGCGCCACAATGGTCTCTGGGACCTCGAACAGGCATGCTGGCGAGAGCCAGTGGGCCGTTGAGACCCATGGTCTGACCAAGCGCTTCGGGCAGAACGTCGCCGTGAATGGGGTGGAACTCCTCGTCCCCCGCGGATGCGCCTTCGGCTACCTGGGGCCCAACGGCGCCGGCAAGACGACCCTCATCCGGGTTCTGCTCGGATTGACCCACGCTGACGCCGGCACCATGTCCTTGCTCGGCTATCCGGTCCCGAAGCACCGCGACCGGGCGTTGGCGCGGGTCGGTGCCATCGTTGACGAACCCCGGTTCCACGCCCATCTGACCGGCCGGGAGAACCTCGAGCTGCTGGCCAGTGCCCGTGAACGTGCCGCCAGGGGCCGAGTCGGACCGTCGCTGGAACGGGTCGGCTTGAGCCACCGCGCCGACGACCGGGTGGCGAAGTACTCCATGGGCATGCGCCAGCGCCTCGGCGTAGCCGCGTGCCTGATCGGGGATCCCCAGTTGCTGATCCTCGACGAGCCCATGAACGGGCTCGATCCCGCCGGCATGCAGGACATGCGGGAGATGATCCTGTCGCTGGTGGCTGAGGGCCGCACGGTGGTGCTGTCCTCTCATCTCCTCGACGAGGTGCAGCGCACCTGTGATGCGGTCGCCATCGTCGACCGGGGCAGGGTCATCAGGCAGGGGCCGATCGCCGAACTACTCGCCGGCACGTCGCTGGTGATCCAGGTCGAGTGCTCCGAACCCGACCGGGCCCGCACGCTGCTCGAGACCACGACGCTTGGGGCGCAGATCCAGGTGGGGCCGGATGGGGTCGCCATCACCCTTCCGACGGGGACGTCACGCGGCGTGATCGCCGAGATCGCCCGCCTTCTGGTGGAAGACGGCATCTCCTTGTACCGGCTCCAGGAGGTCCAGGCTTCGCTCGAATCGTGGTTCCTCGAGGTGACGAGCAGGCTGGAGTCGGAATGACAACGGTCCCGAACACAGCCACCGTTGCAGAAGCTGAGGCCGCGGCACCATCCGGTTCGCCACCCGACCACCGGGGGTCGCCGATCCCGACCTTGGGCATGATCGCCAGCAGATTCAACGAGCTGCGCAAGCGTCGCGGCCTCATGATCACTCTCGCCCTCGTGACTGTCGGGATCCCCACGGTCTTCCTGGTGATTCGACTGCTACTCCATGCCTTCGCACCGAAGACCTACGGGCCTGCCGGCGGCTATTCCATCTACACGGCGCTTGTCTCGGGTGTGCTCTACGTCTTCGGCTTCATTGTGGCCGCCACCCTGGGTGCCACCACGGGATCCGTCGACCTCACCGAGGGGATGTTCCGACACCTGGTTGTGACCGGCCGCTCGCGGCTGGCGCTTTACCTCGCTCGGATCCCCGCCGGACTCGCCATCATCGTGCCCCTGGTGGCCATTGGCTTCACGATCGTTTGCGCGGTGTGCGTGTTCGCTGCGCCAACCCAATTCAACTTCAACGGTGTGAACGTGCCTGTCAACTTGTCGCGCCCCGGCCTTGAGAGTTGGGCCGCCGATCATGCGGACGAGGTCATCTGCAACTTTGGCATCAGGATCGGACCGTCTACTCCGAACGCATCCACGATCACCGCGGTGGTCAATAGCGTTCCATGCGGCAACGGCCCTCCGGGCGCCGGCCCCGCGAATGTCAACCAGCCTCCAGGGTCCCAAGGCCCACCGCAACCCTCCCAGGCCCAGATCAGGAATGCGGCCAGCCTGATCGCCCGGATGAACTATTCCGACTACGCCCGCCAGTTCCTGTACCCATCGAACTCGCTCATGATCAAGAGCGGACTGTGGCTCGAGCTCGAAGCCGTCATCGGGTTCGTCGTAGGTTTGGGGCTCGGATCGCTCATCGGGCAGCGGACGGTGGCGGTGATCATGATGATCGTTCTCGAGGTCGTCCTGACGCCCATCCTTTCCAGGGCGCGGATCCCCCACTTGTCGAACCTGCAGCGTGTGGTGGTCGGCCTGGCAACGGCCCACCTGGCGCCGGGCGGGCTCCCCGTCCTCGGCGGCGGCGGCGGCGGACCTACGGGGGGCACGGGGAATCCCGGACTTCTACCAGAGTCCACTACCGTGGCCGTCTGCGTCATCGTCGCGTGGCTGGTGGGCTGGTCAGTCCTCGGAGCGTGGCGGATGATGACCCGAGACGCCTGAGTACTAGAAATGGCTCACAATTCCGGCGACCAGTCGGCCAGGGGCACCCTCAGCACGGTTGTCGGACGCGCATCATGGGACACCTGCCGCTCCCCCGGATCTGTCCATAGGGGCGGACCGTCAGTCGTGACATCCCGCCTATAGCCATAACCAGATCAGGCGTTCTGTGCCCGCCAGTCGCGCAGGGCCAGCGAATGACGATCGCAGCTCGCTCTACCAGGACTTGACGCCGTAACGGAGATATGTCACGTCGCTCTTGAATCGCCGCTCGTCCAGCAGTTGGAGGTCAAGCCGGATTTGGTCAGGAAGGGCCGGCTTCCCAGCCCCGACGACGACAGGAACTAGGAACAGGCGCAATTCGTCGACCAGGCCGGCTCTGAAGGCTTGGGCAGCGAGTTCGGCACCTCCAACCGTGATGTCGGCTGCGGCCGTCGCTTTCAGGTGACGGATCGCCTCGGGGTCGAGATCCCGTTCGATACGCGTCCTGGCGCTGGAGACCGCTTGTAGTGTCTTCGAGTAGACGATCTTGTCGGCTGCCTACCAGATCTCGGTGAAGTCCTGAATGACGTACGGCTGATCCGGAATCGTCTGGGCAGTCTCCCAGTACAGCATCGTCTCGTACATACGGCGCCCGTAGAGGTAGATGCCGATCGGCCGCTCGAGGTCGTTGACGAAGGCGTGAACCTCCTCATCCGGAGCGCCCCAGTCGAAACTGCCGCTGGCGTCTTCGACGTAGCCGTCGAGCGAGGTGATCGCCGAGTAGATGAGCCTTCTCACGGGACACGTTTCATTTCGCCCGCCTCTCTACCACTTATCAGGTGTCCCAGTGGACAGGTGTCCGACCCGGACTTGCTCAGCCTGACTCACGTACCACCCCGTTCGCTGTCTCCATTATGGCTCTAATGTCGAGCTTGTCCATCGTCATCGTCGCCCGCATCGCACGCCTCCCACGCATTCGGCGGCATGGGAAGTGTGGGATCATGAGAAGCCCCACCGGGTCTCGCTGAAGAGCTCACCTTTCCCGAACCCGAAGCCCGTTATGGGGGCGACTCGATAGACGAGGGCTTCCGATCGCCGGATGGCGTCCCCGAGGCCGGACCACGTTCCCCTCGGCGCGGCGAAGTGCGGTCCGTACTTCGATTCGAAGGTGTCGGCGACGCGACCCAGTTCCGCGTGGTCGCTCACTGCCTCGGCGGTACCTTCAAGCACGATGTCTAGACCGTCGAGGGTGTTTTGTCCCGTCGTAAGGACGCAGTGGCGGTTCTCCCTGAGGTTCCTCGCCTTGCGCTCGTCCGGACCGGTGCAGAAATACATAGCTCCCTCGAGCCAGACTCCCAGCAGCGGCGTGACGTGCGGACGTCCGTCCGGTCGCACGCTCGACAGCCAGTACAACTCAGCACCCGCCAACGTCGCACGCGCCCGGGACCACTCGGTCGGGAGCGCGTTCGGGCTGCTGAAGGCGGTCAGTTCGGTGACCGGTTCCTGCTCAGCCATGTCGTTGTGCCGTTCCTCTCGGCTGCGATTGCACCCCGAACGCGTCATGCAACCGGTGGTGGTGACGGCCTACCTCGGCGAGGTGCGGAACTTGAACTGGGCCCCCAGTGGATCCGTGACCGTCGCCAGTCGCCCGTACGGCGTGTCCTGCCCAGCCTCCACGACCGATCCACTGAGCTCACTGACCCTGTCGACCGCGACGTCGACGTCGTCGACCTCCCAGTAGATCGACCAGTACGCGGCTTCGCCGTCCTGCAGGAGCGACGTGGCGTCACCGATGCCGGCAAGCTCGCCGTCACCTTGTGGATCGAGCATGGTCGAATATCTGAAGCCGTCGACGTCGCCAACGACGTTGATGTCCCAGTGGAACACCGATCGATAGAACTCGACGGCACGCGGGTAGTCACGGGTCAAGAGCTCGAACCAGCTGGGCGCTCCGTGCTCGTTCAGCACGGTGAAACCGGGAAAGGTTCCGGGCTCCCATGCTCCGAGGTCGGCCCCCGACGGGTCGACGAGAACCGACTGGGTGCCGAGGTCGGCGACCGGCATAGCCGGCACGGTGACCTGGGCTCCCGCTCCGGCCACCAACTCCAGCGTCTCGGTCATGCTGGCCGTCGACAGGTAGATCCGCCAGCGGTTGCTGGCCGGCATGTCGCCCATCGGACCCATGCCACCGGCGACGGGGACACCGTCACGGGCGAACATGAAGTAGCCACCGAACTCAGGGCTCGGCTCTAGAGCTTCCCAGCCGAACAGCTCGGCATAGAACGATCGGGCCACGTCGACGTCTGACGTCCAGAGGTCTGTCCAACATGGCGCACCGACAGGGCTACAACTGCGAGCGGTCATTCGAATTCCTCCTCGGGTAGGTGCCAGTCCAGCACATTCGAATTCCTCCTCGGGTAGGTGCCAGTCCAGCACATTCGAAAGAGAGCCGTCAGGTGACGGGGCTGCTTCATTGCGGTTGACTCGGTCTGACGCACCAGATGCGCGCTAGAACGGATATTCACCAGGGACATTGTCATTGCTAGGGGCACACAAGGATGACATTCTGAAGATCCACCCGTCCATCAAGATGAGCTACAGATTGTTTGATGGAGTTGGAGGACAACATGGACAAGACATTTCAGGCTGTGCCGCAGAAAAGTCCCAGCAAGGGCGGCTGGACTTTCGTTGTGATGGAAGATTCTGCTGAGTACTTCGGCACAAAGGACTTGGTGAAGGTTAAGGGAACGGTGGACGAACTGCCCTTCCAGAGTTCCTTTATGGCACTTGGCAATGGCACCCATAAGTTGCCCATAAAGGCGGAGATCCACGAGAACATAGGAAAGGACGAAGGCGACACCGTCATCGTCCATCTCACGGAGCGGCTGCCGAAGTGAGAGTCCACCGAGTCGGTGCATGGGGCGCACGATTCACTCGCCTCCCGGCGCAAACAGTTCCTCCGTCGCAGTTCAGCCGTTGATGCATCCTGTATGGCAGAGCGAACGAAGGAGGCAAACGTGACGATCACCGTCATCAGCCACATCACTCTCGACGGTGTAGTGCAGGCGCCGGGCCGCCCAGACGAAGACCTCCGGGATGACTTCGCCCAGGGCGGCTGGTCCGTCCCCTACGGAGACGAGGCGATGATGAGAGCATGGGGCGAGGGTATGGCCAAGGCAACCCAGGGCGGCGGGTTGCTACTCGGCCGCCGGACCTATCTCGACTTCGCCGATGTCTGCCCGAAGCGGGTCGGCAATCCCTTTACCGAAGTGCTTACCGAGACTCCCAAGTACGTTGCTTCCACCGCCCTCGTCGAGCCGCTTCCATGGGAGAACTCCATCCTTCTGAACGATTCAATGCACCAGGTGCCAGATCACAAGCTGGAGAAGAACCTGGTGATACTCGGCAGCGACGACTTGATCCAGTCCTTGGGCCACGCCGGGCTGATAGACGAATGCCTACTGACGATTCACTCGCTCGTGCTCGGAGAGGGCCGAAGGTTGTTCCGTTCAGGCTTTCCACTCAGCCAGCTCACGCTCACGGCGACCAAGCCCACCACCACCGGCGTGATCGCTGCCACCTACCGGTTCACTTCGACGGGGTGCCTGGCGTAAACGTGGCGCCTAGTAGACGCCGAGTCGTCAGGAGTTCCAAGTCCCGTCTCGCATAACGGTCCGTCCAATGATCTCATCGACTTCGCACCAAACCTGGACCGTTCGGCGCCGCAGTCGTAGGTAAACCCAATCGCCACCTTCTCCGCCAGGATCCCAGCCCGTCCGTTCGCGATACGCGTTCTTGATCAGCGGCTCCGCATCCACTATGTCGACCACGGAAGCAGTTGCGTCGATAATCACAACATCCCGGCTCGGGCCGAGCACTAGTCGAGCTTGACCTGATCTCTCTGCATTCTGGGCTGTCCGACTTCGCGCCTCGGTGGCCACGACGACTTCCTCGTTATGCCAGCAGAGCGATAGGGGCACGAGGTGGGCGTTCTCATGATCGTCGGCGGTAGCAACACATACGTCCATGTCACCTCCGAGCTTGGCGATGGCATCTCTCTTGCGCCGCTCCGTTGTTCTCATGGTGGAATGGTAACGAGTGAGCTTGGGTCCCTTGTTGGACCGAGTTTGGAACATGACAACATTTTGATTGAAGCCTGTCAATGGTACGACTTGATTACCGATCAGTCTTCGGGAAGAGCAGCAAAATCACGTTTGGTTTTCCTATACCACGCCATTCCTGATAGAGGATGTTTCCACCGGCCCTTCATCTCCTTCAATGCATTTTCGTGCGTTTCATCACCCCTTGTGACGGTTTCGTTCAAATGGCTATCTTGCGCTTTTATGATCTCATCAGCAGTATTTCCATGGAGCTGGAGGTCACATGGTCCACCCAATTGTTTACATGTCATTGTTTTCATAAGTCTCGCTTCTTTTCATGGTACTCGGCCGTCAACTAGGACGAGTTGAAACGGATGAGAGATCTCGTCTCGGCGCCTCACGGTGCCGTCCGTGCAGGTCATGACTGCGATCGCCGGAGGGCTCAGCGCAGCTCCTGGATGCGAACGAGGTTGCCCGAGGGGTCGCGGAACGCGCAGTCGCGCACGCCCCAGGGCTGAGACGCCGGCTCCTGGAGCACCTCGGCGCCCGATGCACAGACCTTCTCGAAGGTGGCGTCGAGGTCGTCGGAGCGGAAGATCGCCGCCTGCAGGGAGCCTTGAGTCACGAGCGACAGGAGGGCGTCGCCCTCAGCCTGCGAACGGCCGCCGTGCGGCTGGGACAGGACGATGTCGACGTCCTGCCCCGGGGCGCCGACGGTGACCCAGCGAAAGTCGCCGGACGCGACGTCGTTGCGGACCTCGAGGCCGAGCGCGTCGCGGTAGAAGCTCAGCGCGGCGTCGGGGTCGTGGACGGGGATGAACATTGCGGAGACGGAGACTGCCATGCGATAACCGTAACAGCGCCGACCCGTCGTATGCTTCTCCGATCCTGCTTAGTGCCGGGGCGGGTCCGGCTTCCGGGGCGCCGACACAGCCCCGTTCGTAGCCGACCCTTCGGCGCAGGTCGGTAGCGCTCAGTCCGTGACCGTGGTACGCCGCGGTCGCGTGGCGAACATGCTCACGCACGACGGAACGACGTCGAAGTCATGGTGGTCGCGCGCGCGGTACTGCGACGGCGTCACGCCGACGATCTCGGTGAAGCGCGAACTGAACGAGCCGAGCGACGTGCAGCCGACGGCGACGCAGGTGTCGGTGACCGACTTCCCCTGACGCAGAAGAGCCTTCGCGCGCTCGATGCGTCACGTCATGAGGTAGGAGTAGGGAGTCTCGCCATACGCCGCACGGAATTTACGCGAGAAGTGCGCGGACGACATGAACGCGGTACGCGCCATGGCCGGGACATCGAGGGGCTGCGCGTAGTTGCGGTCTACGAGGTCGCGCGCCCGACGCAGGTGTACGAGGTCGGCCATCTCCTCCGGCGTCATGCCGACGATGGTACGCGACCGATCGCGCCCTAGGGGTCAAGACGACCGGTCGAGGCCGCCCCGAAGTGTCGATTGATCACTACGTCGATCGCGGGTATCGCGCCGGCCCGACCTTCGGTACGGCGACTCCACCCCCTGCCCCATAGGATTTCCGGGCGCAGCACCGATCGCGAGCACTGCCAACCAACATTCAGTAAACCCATGTCGCATCAAAGTGGCCAAGGCGTCCGAAACCGCAGGCCATCAGCCTCTTACGCACGGGGCGGCGCCCGTCTTCCTCGGCATTCATTTGCCCCATGTCTCGTGCGGGATGTCCCACACTGGCGTTGGACCGTGAAACCCCAGTTCAGAAGCCAATGGACCGACACTGCCCCGGTTCGTCGAAGCATCGGCCAGCCGGCTTGGTGGACCGCGACGAGCTCCGGATGCTCTTCAGCTAGGGGGAGCGTCAGAACTGGTGCAAGTAGAACGGGGTACTCTGGTCGTCGGCACATAACGATTCCAAGCCGTAGGGCCGCTGTGCCACTTCACGGGCTTGACCGCCGGCTTCTCGAACCCGTCTGATCGCGGCGACGATGTCGTCAACCCGGTAGCACATGATCACGCCGGGAGTGGCTGGCCCGGCTTCGGGCTGGGCGATCATGCCGATTTGCGGGGTGACGCCGTTCACTTGTGCCCCGCCGGCCCGCCCGATATTGAAGGCCCAGCCGAGCACGCCCCGGTAGAATGCGTAGGCCGCGTCGATATCGGGAACCACCATGGTCAGGTACGACACGTCACCCTCGACCTCTCCGTTGTGGAACTGTCCGGCAGAGGTCTCGGTGACACTGGTAGAAGGCATCTCGTGTAGGTAGAACGGAATGCCTTGGTCGTCGTGGCCTTCAGCGGCCAAGGCGTACGGCTCGAGATGGGGATCGCCGATCGTGCCGCCCTGCGCACGAACCGCGGCGACTGCCGCCGTCATGTCGTCGACCCGGAAGCCGAGCACCGCACCGTGCACCCGGCCCCTGTCCGGCTGCTCACCGTCCCACAGGCCCACCATCGGGATGATGTCGTCAATCTGCGCGCCGTGCTCACTGCTTCCCGGGCTGAAACGCCAACCGAGGACGGAACCATAGAAGGCTTTGCCTCGAGCCAGATCGGGTAGCCCGAGACTGATGTACGAGACATCGCCATGGCGGACACCGTTGCGAGGACGGGTGGGAATGTCGGTACGCATCGAATGCTCCTTTGGGATAGGTGTGAGCATGGCTTCCAGTTGGTTACGGAGGTCGGCAGCGAAGCTCGGATCCGGTGCCGCGGGAATTATCGGCAAGTGCAGCGCGTCGAGGGGATCAGTACGCGGATCAGGCATCGCTGCTCCCTTCGTAGACATGTCGAAACTCCCGACGTGCCCGGACCAGCAGCGCCTCCGTGGCCCCCACGCCGCGATCCAAGATGGTGGCAGTTTCCTGGACGCTGAGCCCGTCCAGGTAGCGCAGCGTCAGGGCAGCCCGATGTTGAGGGGCGAGGTGCGTGAGCACCTCGTGAGCCCGCCAGCGATTCAACTCGATGTCCCAGGGGTCATCGGAGATGGAGAGTGATCCCTCGACCGCCTGGAGCAGTCGCGCCTGACGCGCCTGCCGACGCCAATAGTCAACCAGTTTGTGACGGGCCACTCCGATCAGCCAGGCCACGGTCACTGGTGCGTCCTGTCGTCCCGCCGCCACCGACAAGAACGTCTCAGAGGTCAGGTCCTCGGCCACTACCCGATCGCCGCAGCGGGTCACGAGATAGCCGTAGACCTGAGGTAGCGCGCGGTCATACAGGCCCAGCAATGTGCTCTCGGGACCATCGGGAACAGCCGTCATGTGCCTATCATCGTCCGCCGACCCCCAACTCCGACGCCGTCCAACAAGATTCCTTCCCACAGCTCGGGGTGGCGAATCCCTTCGACTCGTCAAGAGTCGATCAAGGTCACACAGTGACCTGATGGCACACCCAGGTCTGCTGGTCTGGACGGCGATCTCCACGCGGACCAGGGTGGTTCAAACAGTCGGCAATGCCCACCCTGGCACCGATCCCAACGAACGGGATGGACGCCGAGCCATGGGCCATCCTCTGCCGCCATCCCCACGGTCCGGAGGTTCCTCAGCATCAGTTACCCCATGTCTCGTGAGCGGTGTACGAAACATGGCTTCAGGCCGTGAAACTGCAGCTCAGAGCGCCGATAGCCAGTTGTTCTCCGGTTCACTGAGGCAGTCATCCGCCGGTGCGGCGATGCGGCCGGTGCTCGCGGTAGCAAGCGAGCCGTCAGCTGAGCCCGAGATATTGCGACGCGTAACCGGCAGCGATCGGGTGCACCCGGACCCATTCGGTATGGCACTTCGAGTCCGGGCCAGACGAATACACCTTGCGACCGGGATTCGCGGTTATGGGCGCCACGAGGCGGTAGGTGTGAGGGCGCAGCCCTTCCCGAGCAGACCCGGCGGTGAGGTTCGCGGACACCAGAGCTACTGAGGCGCTCCTGCCGTCATCTGGGCCAACATCTGCTCCAGCGCCGCCTGATCTGGACCGATGAACGGTTGCGCAGTCGGTGTGGCTCCGAGCGAGTCCAGCAGCTGTTCGGTCATGGCGCCCGAGGCGGCCGGCAGATGGCTGCTCAGCACCATCGTGGGGTTCATCTCACGGACCTGGTTCAACTCCTTCGCGAGCGCGGCGGGGTCGACTTTGTGGACCCATGGGGAGTCGATCGTGGCCCAGAGGACCTGACCCTGCCGCAGTTCGTCGTCCGAGAGGTCATCAGCCCGCTCGGGAACTGCCTGTAGCAGTGCGCCAAAACAGTCTGAGCTGAAGAATGCGCCCGACTTCTCGTCGCGAAAGCCGGTCGTAGATGGGTTGTCGAACACGGGTGGTTTGACAGCGGTGAGGGTGCGGTCGCCCAAGGTGATCGCCTGTCCAGGGTTCAACAGGTGGACCCTGTCCATGGGCAACGGGGTACAGGTAGTCATGATGCCCATGCCGAGGAACGTGGTGATCACACGGAGCCTCGGATTCTCGGTGAGTAACTGATGCAGCGTTCCGATGTGATCGAAGTCCGTGTGAGTGAGCCAGATCCACTTGAGGTCGGACGGGTCGATGACCGACTGAAGCGCCGTCATGAACTCGTCGCTCTCCACTACTGCTCCGGTATCGACCAGCACCGGCTCGGGACCGTGGAGGACGAAGGCGTTGATGGGAATGAGGCCGAAGCCCGGGATCGGGAAGCTCGATGTCAGGACGTCGATGTCGGTTGCGGCTCTGTAGGTGGTGACCATGATTCTTCTCCTTGGTGAGTGGATATTCGTCAGGGTGCGAGGATGTCGAGCCCGTGGGTTCGTGCAGCGGTGGCGAGGAGCCTGGCGTCTCGTGGGGGAAGGTCCGGGGGTGGCAGGGTCAACGAACTCGCCGGGGATCCACACGTTCGGGTGAAGTCCTCGAATCCGGCGGGGGTGAGCAACAAGAGGAAGCGGGCCTCGGTCGAGTCGACGCGGAAGCGGTGCTCAACCATGCGGGGACCGAACACGAAGTCACCGGTGGAAGCGGTGCGCCGCTCGTCGCCGAGCCAGAAGGTGAGATCGCCGTCGAGGATGTACCACGCTTCGTCTTCATGGTGGTGCCGGTGGCTCGGCGAGCCCGAGCCCTGCGGTGCGTGCATCTCGGCCACCGCCAGGTTTCCGGACGTCTGGTCACCGGTCGTCTTGTACGTGAGCAGACCTCCGGAGAACCAGAGCGCTTCCCCCGATCCGGCATCGAGCAGATAGCCGCCGGGCGCAACGTTGAGAGTCACGGCTGGTCGCTCGCCAAGCTCGCGGCCTCGGCGGCCGTCTTGAGCTGCTGGAGCGTGTGGCGCATGCCTTCGAGGAGTTCGCGGTGCCGGTTGGTCGGGACGTCGAGCATCCGAGCCCAGACCGGGATCCGCTTGACGTCGTAGGCCTCGGTGACCTGAGTGCCCCCTTCGACGGGCTCGAAGCGGTAGCGCCACACGGTGGACTCGTGGCCGCCCTCCTCGGTGACGAAGGCGAACTCGCGTCCGACGTTGGCGGTGAGGACGCGGCCGCGACGAGACCAACGCATGAGGCCCCGCGGCCCGCCCCGGTTGTGGCCGACGAACCTGGCGCCTTCGGCTGGCCCCGTGGCGCCGTCCTCCCATTCAACGTGCTGGCACTCGGGGCTCCACTCGCCCATTCGGCGCAGGTCGGCGACCATCTGGTACAAGCGCTCGGGGCTGGCGTTGATGACGACCTGCTCGTCGTCCTGGGTCAGCCACCACCGTTGGTTTCTCAGGGCCATCGGGTCCTCCCTTGTCTTGTCGTGCTTAGCATCCGCTGGATCTAAGCTACGGCTATTAGCTCTAGCTGTCAAGCCTAGGCTCTGCTAATATATCGTATGTGAAGAGCGATGCAGCCACAGGAGAGAGCCAGACGCCGCAACGGCTTGACCGGCGGGCCCGACGTCGCCAGGAGACCATCGAGGAGATCCTCGACATTGCCGAGGACGTGATGGCCGAGGAGGGGGTCAACGGCCTCAGTCTGGCGGAGGTGGCCCGCCGCCTAGGGGTGCAGCCCCCCTCGCTCTACAAGTACTTCCCTTCCCTGATGGCCGTCTATGACGCGATCTTTCTACGCGGTCAACTCGAGCACCTCGAGGTCATGCGTCAAGCCATGACCGATGAAGAACCCGGACTCGCCGCCTTAGCGGCCGGGCTGGAGGCGAGCGGGCGCTGGGCGCTCGCTAACCGGGCGACGGCACAGCTCCTGTTCTGGCGCCCCGTCCCGAGCTTCGAGCCCTCCGCCAGGGCGTTCGCCCCCAGCGTAGAGATGGTCGCCCTCCAGCGCGCCACCATGGCTGACGCTGTCGCCGCCGGACAGCTCGGTCCCGGGGCCGACTCCGATGAGGCCGTCTACCTCGTCTCGATTCTCATCGTCGGAGTGCTCAGCCAGGCCATGGCGAACGAGCCCGACCTCGAATGGGGAAAGGGTCGATTCACTTCCACATTCCCGAAGCTCATGAAGCTCCTCGTGGCTGCCTATCCCATTCCCACCTCTGGATCGAAACGGGGCAGCAGAAGTCACTGACCCCACAGCCCACGGTCAGAGCCGATTCGGCCATCCGATTTGCCGTAATTGCCTCAAACGCTGGGGCCGTTTAGCACCGCTCCTCCGAAACTCGCCGCTACCTTCAGTTCTATGCGGATGCCCACCACGTGCCGTCCTGCCGTGCGTGCCCGGTATTCAGGGATGCCACCCGAAGGTCCCTTCTGATCGCGAGGAGACGAGGCCGAGGCGAGCTGCACTCTGCCGTTCTCCATCGAGAGCGACTTGCGTGGCCGTTCTCCATCGAGAGCGACTTGCGTGCTGACTCATTATGAACGAACATTCAGTTTATGAAGGACGACCACGAGAGCAACACGGCTGCCTACATGGCGTTGTTTCGGGCAGTCGAGTCAGCCCGACCCGAAGAGGGCCGACTGTTCAGCGACCCTTATGCCGCCTCCCTCTTGCCCACTTCGCTCCGGTTCGTAGCAGAGATCGCCCGAGTCCCGGTGATCGGCCGGGTGGTGCCCGCAATTCTCGACCTGGGCTGGCCGCGCACCCGCAGTTCCGGGGTGGTCCGCACGCGGTTGATCGACGCAATGGTCGAGGAGGCGATCATGGATGGGGCGGTGCAGTTCGTGCTTCTCGGCGCCGGCTTCGATAGTCGTGCCTACCGGTTGCAGTCGGCACGAGAGGTCACCGTGTTCGAGGTGGACCACCCCTCCACTCAACGCGCCAAGCTCAAGCGCCTCGACGAGTCTGGCCAATCGCCCGGCCATGTCCACTTCGTCGGTGTCGACTTCGAAGTCGATGATGTCGCCCGTCGCCTTGGGGACGCGGGATTCGATAAGGGAGCGCGATTGATGGTCGTGTGGGAGGGCGTGGTCTCCTACCTGAGTCCGCAGGCCGTGGACGACAACTTCGCGCTCCTCTCTGGGATCTGCTCCCCTGGGAGTCGACTGGTCTTCACCCACGTCGACGGACGGGCACTCGACGGCTCGGTGCACTTCAAGGAGGCGACACGCTGGAAGAGCTGGGTACGGCTCAACGGGGAACCGTTCGTTTTCGGCTTCCACCCCGATGAGCTGGAGGCCTACCTCTCCGAACGCGGATTCCACCTCGATTCCGACTGCACAACGGCCGAGGCAGCTCGCCGGTTCAATGCGGAACTCGGACGCGCCGAACTCGGCTCTGAGCTCTACCGAGTGGCTGAAGCGACGAGGGTGGGCCCGTGCCCCGAGTGACCGACGCATACCGGGAATCGAGGAGGCGCCAGATCCTCGACGCTTCGATCGAATGCTTCGCCCGCGAAGGGTTTCACCGTACGTCGATGGCGCAGATCATCGCCGAAGCCGGAGTCAGCGCGGGCACGATCTATTTGTACTTCGATTCCAAGGAGGAGATCGTCGAAGCCATCGCCGAGGAGCGCCACGCGCTCGAATCGGCTCTTGCCGCCACTGCGCTCGCCAATCCCGACACCCGTCAAGCACTCCACGACCTGGCCGACGGCTACCTGAACTGGCTCTCCGACCCAATCGAGCAGAAGCGGCGGCGGGTTACCGTTCAAGTGTGGGCCGAAGCCCTGCGAAGTGACCGCGTAGCGTCCATCGTGCGTGACGGAGTCGGCCAACGTCAACAGATCATTGACTTCGTACGCGAACGCCAACAGCAGGGGCATCTTGTCGCCAGTCTCGACCCAGACTCGGTATCCCGAGTGATGCTCTCCCTCATTCTCGGGTTCGTTCTTCAACAAGCGTGGGATCCCGCCATCGATGTCAATGGCAACCGATCGATTCTCAACGAGATGATCGACCGCCTCCTGCTCGCAGAGCCGAGTCCGGGGCGGGTGGACCGAGTCCGACTGCCGAAGCGCTAGACCGCGTCGGCGAGATACGCCGACGGAGTCCCGGACGCGTTCCGCCAGTGCTCCCCAGTTGTCCACGTCTCTGCTCGGCTGATACCTCACTCGTGTTCTTCCGGACGCAGCATCGATCGCCAGCACTGCCGCCCACGAATCGAGCGCTGACCCCAGCGGTTCGGTACCGCCGCTGAGCCATGGGCCAGCCTCGGCAGCCATCCCCACGGTGCGGAGTTTGCTGAGCATTCAGTAGACCCATGTCTTGTGAGCGGGATCCGAAACGCGGTTAAAAGGCGTGAACCTGCAGCTCAGTGAGCCGACGGGCCCCGCACGGTGATACCAGGAATCCGCTCGGTATCGGCACATACCGGATGGACACGGTCAGGCTCACTACCTTGCTGCGTGAACACGAGGGTAACCGACGAGCAGCCAGATGCCTATGCGCTCAGCCCCCTGCGGTGCCGAGTTCGTCAGAGCATCCAGCCTCGAGTCGCGACCACTGGGCAATGGGGCGTCCGCCCGGCCACACTGACACCGGTGGCCAGTCTGGCGAGCCGCCGTTCGACCGCGTGATGGAGCACTGCTGTGGCCATCCAGGCGGCGAGTCTTCCCACGACTCCTGGCGTCCGTACACAGTGAGGTCCATGAGCGCGTAGCTGTAGTCCATCGCCTCTGCGCCGCGGCGGGTCGTCCAGTAGGCTTCGAAGACGCGGTCGCCGTCCCGTACGTAGCACACGAGGTGGAACAGGCCGATTTGGCGCCCAACGAGAAGCGCGTCGAGGTTGTCCTTGGCGGAGTACCACGGCATGTCCCAGCCCATGAAGTCGTGGTAGCGGATGCTTTCGGCGTAGGGACCCTGGCAGAAGACCGCGTAGGTGATGTCGCGAGAATGCAGGTAGGACAACTCCGCGATCTGGGTGTTGACCCATGTGCAGCCTTCGCACTGCTCGGCGGCGGGGTGACCGGTGTGCCACATGAAGTAGTAGGCGATGAGCTGTCGGCGCCCTTCGAACGCTTCGAGCAGCGAGACCGGGCCGTCCGGGCCGATCAGCGTAATGGTGGGATCCACCTCCACCATGGGCAGTCGCCGGCGGGCCGCGGCGATCGCGTCGCCTTCCCGGGTGTGCGCCTTCTCCCGAACCCGCAGTCTGTCCAGTTCGGCCTGGAAGGTGTCCCGGTCGACGACCGTGGGCAGACTCGCCGCGTTGGTGGCGCCGGCCGCCGGCCTGCCGAGGTTTGTTGGTTCATCCCTCATGTCTGTCTCCTCTTATTTGTGATTGTCAAAGGGGATGCCTCCCTCTGTCCCGTCTTACGACCCAGGCAAGGCCGTCCCTGTCTCGAGCAGGGTCTTCAGGCTGGCGAAGACGGCAGGCCAGCCGTTAGAGATGCCCTGGAGAACGTCGCTACCAGGCTCGAAGCCGTCGTGGACGACCGTGAGCTTGACCACACCGTGCCCGGTGTCCTCGATGTCGAAGGCGACCTTGGAGCGGGGTTCAGCCCGCCAGGCTTCAGCGGTGGCTTCGTCCATGCCGACCTGGGCGGCCCACTCGGGGGTGAACGTGTGCCAGGTGTAGGCCAGCCGGCGGTAGGGATCGGACTCGAGGATCACCTGTTCGGGGTCGCTCACGACGAGCCCGACCTCCTCGTGCGCCAAGTCGTAGGGCGAGCCCTTCTTCCAGTCCGAACGGAAGGTCTTCGCACCAGCCCTTTGGTGCCGCCAATAGCGCTTCGTGAAGGCGGGGTCGGTGAGGCCCTGCCAGACCCGTTCGGGCGTGGCGTAGATGTAGGTCGTGTAGGTAAATCTCGTCATCTGGTCGATGAGTGCGGCCATTGCCTTGCCTCCAGTTGTCTTGTTGCCTGTTGGGATTGGTGCCGGACCTTGGGGGGAGAAGTCATTCCCCGACGTTCGCCATCGCGACTTCTGGCGCCCGCGGGATCAAAGCCGCGTTGGGACGCTCCGTGCGTCGGATGACTAGGACGGCCGCGGGAGCGGCGAGCAGACCAGTCAGTCCGCACGGCGACTCCAGCTTCGCGTTCGGTGACGCCGGTGAGCGCACCGATGGACATCGGGATGAAGGGAGTGCTGCCGAAACAGTTTCCTGGTTGTTGGGGGTTCTGCGTCTCCTTCGCATCATGTGACCGGTCCGACCTCAGAGAGACTCACCCTCTCCGTCTGTCGTCTCCCGGTCGTTGGGCTCGCCTTTCCCCGTGCTGATCAGACTCCGCAAGCTCCCATTGATATAGAAGCTCCAAGCGCTCGAGCAGCCGTCGAAGCACTGAACGTCAGGGTCCAGACCGAGGTGCGTGAATCGGACCTCCGTCTCGCCGTCCTTCGGGGAGATGTCGAACCGAATGTCGGTGCCCGTCCACTCGGTCTTGTCCTCGACGAAGTCGAGAAAGCCCTCCTCGACATGCCAGACCACGGTCCTCCCCGGAACCAGCTCGGTGATCCTCTGCCTGGAGTAATGGACGTCCTCGTAGCGGTACGTGAACTCCGCACCCAGCGCGTCGGTCCTCCCATCGATCTCTCCTGACCACCATCCTCGGACATCGGTGATGGCCTGGAACGCCTCCTCGGGGGTCTGGTCAACCGTGAACGTGGTGGTGAAATTCTGATCGGACATAGTGCTCGCTTCTCCTCGTGGTTGATGGTTGTGGTCCGGGGCTCTCCCCCAGCTGATTGCATGATACAAGTCACCATACCGGAATGACTTGCATCATACAAGTGAAAAGTGGGTACACTGGGGACATGCTCGGAAGGACCTACGACAACCAGGTGTGCTCGGCCGCCCGTGCGCTCGAAGTGGTGGGCGAACGGTGGAGCCTGCTGATCATCAGGGACGCGCTGTTCGCCGGCTCCACCCGCTTCAACGACTGGCTCAGACTCGGCATCGCCACGAACATTCTCAAGAGCCGCCTCGACGGCCTTGTCGCGGTCGGGATCATGGAACACGGCGCCACCTCGCGGAACCCAGATCACTACGAGTACCTACTCACCGAAAAGGGGCGGGACCTGGCACCGGTCATCATCACACTGACCGAATGGGGCGACCGATGGTCCGCCCCGACTGGCCCACCCATCCTCTACGTCCACTCCCTCTGCGGTGGTTCGATCACCGAGCAGACCACCTGTGCCAACTGCGGCCGGGTGCACGACCCCACAGAGGTGACGGTGCGACCGGGACCCGGCATGCCCCCCGACATCGCAGCCCGTATGGACGGGAACTCGAGGAGTGAAGCGCAAATGAGGTCGACGCATTGATGTGACGGCGCAGGAGATTCGGGCGGTCGGAAGAGGACTTTCGGAGTTCCGATTCGGTGTCCACCCGCGGTCATTACGGTTCATGACTGACGTGATTACTACGGTCACGGTTTCCAACGGCGAGTTGGGTTCATACCGGCCAACAGCATTCAATAAACCCATGCCTCGTTTGCGCGATCGGAAACTGAAAAACTGCAGGTCAAGACCCCCGTCAGCACAGGGCGATGCCCGTCTTGATGAGCAATCAGTTAACCCGTGTCTCGTGCCGGGCACCCAAAAACCAGCTCGGACCGTCAACTCCCAGATCAGAGAGCCAGGAGCCGGTATCCCGTGCCTTCACGTGTTTGCAAGTGTGAGATGACGACCATGTGCTTGCTTGGACTCATACATTGCTGAGTCGGAACTTGAGATCAGCTCATCAGCTGTGATTTGTGGAGTACCACAAGCGATTCCGAAGCTGGCCACTATGGGCACCGAAACTTCTGGAAGGGAGAATTCAGGCTCTAGTGCCTTTTGCAAGCGTCGCGCCACTGCCATCGCGGGCTCCTGGGCTGATACGCCTGGACATACGACTATGAACTCATCCCCACCAAGACGACCGATCAGATCACCTGGTCTGATGGCGGACCGAAGCCGTTCGGCGACGGCGGCGAGTACCTGGTCTCCTGCCTGGTGTCCATATCGATCGTTGACCAGCTTGAACCCGTCGAGATCGGCGAAGATGACACTCACCTTGCCGGAGTGGCGGATCAGTTCGTCTTCGAGATCCCCCATTAGCGCCCGCCGGTTTCTAAGTCCAGTCAACACATCGGTGTCGGCCATGCGCCGCAAATCGGTGACATCTACTATGCAGCCCAAGACGCCGAGACCTCGGTCCTCGCTATCCACCGAGCGCAAGGTGACCCGAACTGAGCGAGACCGCCCACCATCCATCGAACGTGTCAGTTCTAGGACGCTGCTGAAGTAGTCACACCCAAAGGCTCGCGATGTTCGGCCCGATCGGCAAGAATTTGGGCATGGCACTCGGGTCGGCAAAGGTCCAGCAGCGCTTCGACAATCCGAGGGAGATCCTCG
>JBKQMB010000103.1:0-21109 GCA_052326605.1 Acidimicrobiales bacterium
GCCCACCAATTGTGCCAACCGGTCAACGGGAGCGCTACTGGAGTTACCAACCGCGACGCTCGATTGACCCGCCCTATCTTCGCTCGCCCCGGCGAGCCCACCAAGGGCTCTACGGTGCTGACCTGCTATTTCACTGCCGAGTGGTGACGGACAGTTCTCAACAGTTTTCGGCGTTTTGAGGACTATTTGAGGACTGGGTGAGGACCGAGCCAGCGGGGTTGGTCGGTTCCGATGAGGATGTCTGGCGCTTACCGGGGGCGGATTACGCAGGTGATTGGGGAGCGACTTGTCGGCTGCCCGCTCAGAGTGCTTTCAGGGGAGCCGCCGATGGGCATCAGGTTCTTCCCTTTGGCTGATAGCTGGCCACTGGATTATCTTGACGCCTTGCCGCAATCTCTGCCGGGGTTGGGCGCTTACGGGCAGGTCGTGCCTTGCGCTCGGCCTCGCGCTGCTCGGCCTCGGCTGCCTGCTTGGCCTTGATTGCCTCATCTCGGCGACCTCTAAGGTCACGGATGTCCCATTGCACCCACCGACTGAACATCTGGCTTAGTTCGGTTGCCAGTTCCGTTGCCAAGATCGGCTTCAACGTCGCTGGAAGTGAACTGACAGTGACTCCATCTTGGATTCGTCGGTTTCGCCAACGCCCCGGCCCGGCAAGCAGCGTCGCGTAGACCTCATAGCCGTCAAGGTTCTTGGTCGCCGCCACGGCGATCGGTTGGCAATCTTCGGGGGTGTGCGGTGGTGGCCAAACGCCTCTGAGAAGCTCGTCAATCAGCACGATGACCACCAACAGCGTGTCGTGGATTCCCGCTGGGCTGTAGTAGGTCAACGACAACTGCCGAGCGAGATTTTCGGTCAACTCATGGTTGTCGTTCATCCGGTCGGTCAGCAGGTGATCATTCGATCTGTCATCCTCCTGCATGACTAAGTCGGCCACAAGCGCCTGCTTAAGGCGTGGGCTTGCTTGAAAGCCGTCGGGTGAGCCAGGGACCATGATTTCGACGGTACAGCGTCGGTGCGACATTGCGGAAGCGTCTGAACTACGTCCGGCGACGCCAGCCTGTTCTGCGGACGGTTCAAGGGTGCATCGGTCAGCCGTTCTCGTCCAGCAGGGTCCTGAAGCGCCGAGTGATCCCTGACTGGGAGCAGTACAAGGATGCCCGGAACCTGATCACGGACCATCTGGGTCCCACTTCCTGAGTCCCGCCTCTTGACCTGCGCCTTTGTGACCTGATCAGGAGGTTCTCGTCCTGATGAACCGCAATGATCCTTGCTTAGCCGTCTACCATCGGCGAACGGCAACCTGACGGGGCGGAGAACTAGATGGGCAAGCGATCAACCACGACCGTCGCAGAGGAAATCTTCGCGGTCGAAGGCTTCCAGGTCCGGTTCATCCCGGTAGACGCCGAGCCAGGGAGCTACGTCGATCCCTACGAGTACGAGCGTGCAGCGGCCTCTGGGTGGACCGTCAAGAAGTGGCGTGAGTCAAGGTGGAACCCCAACTACCCCGAATACGGGGTCGAAGTTTTGAATCCCGACGGCAACCCCGTCCACGGGAAGACGCTCCTCTCAACCCTGAGGGCGAGCTACAAGTTGGTCGATGCGGAGTCATCCGAGGGTGCTGACGCCGACGACCAGACAGGGATCGCCGACTCCACGGAACGGCCACCGAAAAGCCCGTCAGCCGAATCCCAGTCACCCAGGAGCAGTCGGTCAGCTTCTTCGCCTACCACCGAGCCTCTTGGTTTCGAGGGCGAGTTGTGGAAGGCAGCTGACAAGCTCAGGGGGTCGATGGATTCCAGTGAGTACAAGCACGTCGTCCTCGGTCTGGTCTTCCTGAAGTACATCGACGACGCCTTCACGGAGCGCCGGGACAAATTGGCCTCCGACCTGACGGCAGAAGGGTTCGCCGGTGATGACCTAGAGGAGCTATTGGAGTCCAGGGACGAGTACACCGCCCAGGGTGTGTTTTGGGTGCCACCAGAGGCACGATGGGGCTATCTGAAGGACAACGCCAAGCAGCCCGGTATTGGCAAGATGATCGACAACGCCATGGACCTGGTTGAGGCGGACAACCCCACCCTGCGTGGCGTGCTGCCAAAGAACTTCTCTCGTCCAGCCCTAGACGTTCGTCGGCTTGGTGAACTCGTCGATCTGGTGTCTGGCATCGGGCTGGGTTCCAGCGAGCACCGCGAGAAAGACATCTTGGGTCGGGTCTACGAGTACTTCTTGGGGCGCTTCGCCTCGGCTGAGGGTAAGGGCGGAGGCGAGTTCTACACTCCCCGCTCGGTAGTGAAACTGCTCGTCGAAATGATTGAGCCGTACGGTGGCCGCATCTACGACCCCTGCTGCGGGTCGGGTGGAATGTTCGTTCAGTCTGAAGCCTTCGTAACAGCCCACGGCGGCCAGCGCAATGACATCGCTGTGTACGGCCAGGAGTTAAACGACACGACCTGGCGGATGGCGAAGATGAACCTGGCCATCAGGGGAATCGAAGCCGACCTGGGGCCACGCTGGGGCGATACCTTTCACGACGACCTTCACCCTGACCTAAAGGCCGACTACGTCCTAGCCAATCCGCCCTTCAACATCTCGGATTGGGGCGGTGATCAGTTGCGTGATGACGCGAGGTGGAAGTACGGCGTACCTCCCGCCGGGAACGCCAACTTCGCCTGGTTGGAGCACATGGCCTCAAAGCTGTCTCCCCGAGGGGTTGCAGGGGTAGTCCTCGCCAACGGGTCACTGTCCTCACAGCAGTCTGGAGAGGGCCAGATTCGCAAGGCGATGGTGGAAGGTGATCTTGTTGAGTGCATCGTCGCCATGCCAGGCCAACTGTTTTACTCAACGCCGATCGCTGTGTGTCTTTGGTTTCTGAACCGAGACAAGTCGGCTAGCCGAACACGCCACGGGGCGGCGACTTGCCGTGATCGTCGTGGCGAAGTGTTGTTCATCGACTGCGGGAACGTCGGGACAATGGCTGATCGCACTCATCGGGAACTATCCAGCGACGACATTGCCATGGTGGCTGACACCTTCCATGCTTGGCGAGGAGAGCCGGATGCTGGGGACTACGAGAACACACCTGGCTTCTGCGCATCCGCCACAATCGAGCAGATACAGGGGCACCGATTCGTCCTCACGCCAGGTCGCTACGTCGGCACCGAGACAATCGACGCGGATGACGAGCCGTTTGCAGAGAAGATCGTTCGCCTTCGGAGCGAACTGTACGAGGCGTTTACCCATAGCGACGAGCTTGAAGCTGCTGTCCGTCGACTCCTCGACGCCTTGTGATGTCATGATCCGCCAGGTTCCATTCCTCGATCTGCTGTCCAACATCGTCGATAATCGAGGTAGGACATGCCCCACTTCCGACAGCGGGTTGCCACTAATAGCAACGAACTGCATTGCAAACGACGCTCTCTTCCCAATCCAGAAGAAGGTTCGGTACGTCTCCGAGGAGACTTATCGGAACTGGTTTCGGGGTCACCCCAGACCTGGCGACATCATCTTTGTGTGCAAAGGGTCGCCCGGGAACGTAGCGATGGCCCCTGATCCGGTGGGATTCTGCATTGCGCAGGACATGGTGGCCGTTCGAGCGAATCCAGATTTGGTCTACCCGAGGTATTTGTTCGCTGCTTTGCGCTCACGGTCTGTCAGGGCGCAAATAGAGAGACTGCACGTCGGGACTTTGATACCGCACTTCAAGAAAGGGGACTTTGACAAACTCCTGATACCGGTCCCGGACCGCTCCGCCCAACAGTTCATTGGTGACCTCTACTACTTCCTCTCCGCAAAGATGGAAGCCAGCAGGAAGGTGGCGGACCTGGCGGACGCCAGCTGGCAAGCTATTCTGGCAGATGCTGGATTGGAGCACGACCGTGTGCCACTCTCTGCGCTTGGACGATTCATCAATGGCAAGGCGTTTACCAAGGGTGCTTCGGGCACGGGACGAATGGTGGTCCGAATAGCCGAACTGAACTCTGGACCCGGCGGATCAACTGTCTACAACGACATTGCAGTAGCGGATGAGAACACGGCCCGTCCTGGTGATTTGTTGTTTGCCTGGTCGGGTTCTCTAACTATTCAGCGCTGGTTCCGGCCCGAAGCGATCATCAACCAGCACATCTTCAAGGTTGTACCTCAGGATGGCGTCCCGGCCTGGTTCCTTCATGGCCGTCTGCTGGAGCTTCTACCGTTCTTCCAGGGCATCGCAGCCGGGAAAGCAACGACGATGGGTCACATTCAGCGCCACCACCTGGACGAAATGGTGTCCTTGCCACTTGCGAGCACGATGTCCGAGCTAGATCGCGTCTGTGGACCGCTTTGGGAGACTGCGCTATTGGCCGAGGAGCAATCCCTGGGCTTGGCCCAACTCCGCGACGCGTTGCTCCCTGGACTCATGTCCGGCGAACTGAAGAGTCCAGACATAGAAGGCCGTGCGCCGGTGCCCGCATGAGCACCTTCATTGCGGAGTCCGCAGTTGAGGAGGTCTGCCTTGAATACTTCGACGAGCTTGGCTGGTCGGTCGTCTACGGGCCGGACATCGCCCCCGAGGAACCCGCTGCCGAGCGTTCCACTTACCGTGACGTGCTGTTGGAAGAACGCCTGTCTGCCGCCGTCGATCGGTTGAACTCCGGCATCTCCCCAACAGAGCTTGCCGACGTGGTGGCCACGTTCAGAAGGCCCGAGAGCCTGGACCTGAAATCCGAGAACTGGCGCACCTACGCCATGCTGACCCGTGGCGTGCCCTACGAGCGCCGTCAGGGCGACGGCACGACGCGGGCCGACCTCGCCCGACTGATCGACTTCGACGAACCGTCCAACAACGACTTCGCAGCCATCAACCAGTTCACGGTAGAGGGCGACAACCACACGCGCCGACCGGACGTGGTGGCTTTCGTGAACGGCATCCCATTGGGGATCATCGAACTGAAGGTGCCAGGCAAGGATCGGGCCACGCTCCGTGGGGCCTTCGACCAACTCCGCACCTACGCGGCCCAGATTCCCACCCTGCTGTCGTTCAGCGCCTGCTGCATGGTGTCCACGGGCACCCAAGCTCGCATCGGCCCCCTACCTGACCACTTTGAGCATTTCGCCCCCTGGAAGACCATTGACGGAAAGGCGCTTGCCCCGGCAGGTAGCCCGGAAATGGAAGTCTTGGTCCGAGGCATCTTCGAAAAGATCCGGTTCCTGGACCTGGTGCGTAACTTCGTCACGTTCGGGGACGAGCGTGCCGGACTGGTCAAGCGGTTGGCCAAGTACCACCAGTTCCATGCCGTCAACAAGGCCGTGACGGCCACCCTCCGGGCTATGGACCGAGGCGATGGTCGGGCCGGTGTCGTGTGGCACACCCAGGGTTCGGGCAAGAGCCTGGAAATGCTCTTCTGCGTCACCAAGCTGATGGGCAATCCGGCGATGGCCAACCCCACGGTGGTTGTCATCACCGACCGCAACGACCTCGATGACCAGTTGTTCGACGAGGTGTTCGCTCCAGCGCGCACGCTGCCCCAAGCGCCCATTCAGGCCGATTCCAGGGATCATCTGCGCACGCTCCTGGCCGACCGGGCCGCGGGCGGGATCATCTTCTCGACCATGCAGAAGTTCGGGCGCTCCAAGACCGAGAGGGACGCCAACCGGGGCTTCCCGGTGCTGTCGGAGCGGTCCAACATCGTGGTCATCGCCGATGAAGCGCACCGCACTCAGTACGACCTGATCGACGGCCTTGCTCGCAACCTCCGAGATGCCCTCCCCAACGCCAGCTTCATGGGCTTCACCGGTACGCCCATTGCCACCGACGACAAGGACACCCGAGCCATCTTCGGCGAGTACATCGACGTGTACGACCTCACCCAGGCCGTCGATGATCAGGCCACCGTCAAGGTGTACTACGAAGCACGATTGGCCAGGGTTGAACTGCCCGAGGAAGTCCGGGATGGCCTGGACGCCGAGTTCGACGAAATCACCGAGGCTGCCCCTTGGGATGTGAGGGACCGGCTGAAGGGACGCTGGGCCAGGGTAGAGGCCATCGTCGGGTCCGAGCAGCGCGTTGCCGAGGTGGCAGCCGACATCGTGCAGCACTGGGAGAAGCGCCAAGCGTGTGAGATTGGTAAGGGCCTGATCGTCTGCATGAGTCGCCGCATCTGCGTGGCCTTGTACGACGAAATCGTAATGCTCCGACCGGACTGGCACTCCGACGACGACGCTTCCGGGAGAATCAAGGTGGTGATCACGGGTTCAGCATCCGATGGACCCGAGTTCAACCAGCACATCCGCACCAAGGACCGGCTGCGGGATCTGAAGGAGCGGGCCAAGGACCCCGGCGATCCCCTGGACCTCGTCATCGTGCGCGACATGTGGCTGACCGGCTTCGACTCGCCTTCGCTGCACACCATGTACGTCGACAAGCCCATGAAGGGTGCGGCGCTGATGCAGGCCATCGCCAGGGTGAACCGAACGTTCCGAGACAAGCCCGGTGGCCTGGTCGTGGACTACATCGGCATCGCCGAGAACCTTCGTTCGGCGCTGGCTGACTACACCGACCGTGACCGTGACCGCCAAGAGGTCGGTGCCCCGGTTGGCGAAGCACTTGCACTGCTGGCTGAAGCCCACGAAATCTGCTGTGAACTGCTCTTCGGGTGCCCGTGGCGGGAGGCGTTGGACTCGGGAAGCGACCGTGCCCGGATCGAAGCAATCATGGAGGCGCTTGACCACCTGCTCGGGGCGGATGAGGTCGATTACCCCGATCGCTTCATCTTCCAGGAGCGTCGGGCACGTCAATCCTTCACCATCGCATCGGCCCTGCCAGAAGCGGCGGAGTTTCGCGACGACCTCGCCTTCTTTGAGGCCGTTGGCGTGGAGCTTCGACGGGCGAGAGCCGGTGGCAGCGATGACGGCGAACTCGGCGACGCTGGCCTAGAGACAGCACTTCGCCAACTGGTGTCGGCTGCGGTCAGCGGTGCGGGGGTGGTGGACATCTACGCCGAATCCGGCCTGGAACGACCAGACATCAGTCTCATCGACGAAGAGTTCGGAAGGAAAGCGGCGAGTGACCCCAGGCCCAACGTCCAGATCGAACTCCTCCGTCGCCTGTTGAACAGCGAGGTCAAGTCCCTGGCCAAGACCAACGTGGTGGCCGAGCGGAAGTTCTCCGAGATGTTGGAACGGGCCATGAAGTCGTACAACAATCGCTCGCTGACCGCAGCCGAGGTCATCGCCGAGATGGTGGAGATGGCTCAGCAGTTGAAGCTGGAATACGACCGAGGTGCCCAACTTGGCCTTCAGGACGACGAACTGGCCTTCTACGACGCCGTCTGCCAGAACGACTCGGCGGTCATGGAGCTAGGCGATGAAACGCTGAAGAAGATTGCCCAGGAGCTTGTCACAACGGTGCGCCAGAACACGACCGTGGACTGGGACAAGAAGGAGCAGGTCCGCGCCCTGCTCCGCAGCAAGATCAAGCGCCTGCTGGTGAAGTACCGGTACCCGCCCGACAAGCAGGAGTCGGCGATCCACCTCGTCATGGACCAGGCCGAACGCTTGGCGTCGGTGACGGCTGGGTGACTCCTTCCGATGTCGTCTATGGCGCGATGAGCACGTCCAAGCGAAGTGAACTGACTCGACACGGTAAGCAAGTTGAATCGGTGTTCGATCTTCTAGGCAGGCAAGAGAATGATCTGACTGCGGCGCTCGGATTCACGCTCTCTAGAAGTTCGCACCTGTTGGAAAGACTGCTCAACAGGATCGGCTACACGGGGAACGGCCCCGCCATTTTGCGCCTAGAGACTCGCGACGGCGCTGGTCGAACTGATCTTGAAATCGAATCGCCGGGGTTTCTAGTCGTGATCGAGGCGAAGCGAGGATGGCACCTTCCGGAGAAATGGCAATTAGAGCAGTACGTGGGCCGAGTTCGGACATGGGGTGCTGGCACACTCGTCACTCTCTCCGATTGTTCGACTGCGTTCGCAATCCTCCAATTGCCACAATCCCTCGAAGGCGTGCAGGTCATACACCTTCCTTGGTCGGACGTGAAGGCGGACATCGAACAGGCCGCAAGAGTTGCAGGTCTTGCGGAACGACATTGGCTGGGCGAGCTTCGGGACTATCTGAGGAGGACTGTGGAAGTGACGGACCCGTCGAGTGGTTGGACTTATTGCGTGTCATTGAGCGTTCGCAAACCAGGTGGTGGCGGCAAGCAGCGGTTTATCGACTTCGTCGTGGATGACGGCGTGTACTTCCACCCTTACGGGTGGGGCAGCGGTTGGCCTTCCGATCCCCCCAACTTCTTTGCCTTCCGATGGGGTGGGCATGTACGACAGATCCGCCGCGCAATGTCGCATGAGGTCGTGCCCAATCTTCAGCAGTTCTGGCCCGACATCCCGCTCGATGAGGACACGACGCGTCCGCACGTCGTTCATCGGCTCGGGCCAGAGCTGCCGATGGAGGGACCTTTGCCAGCAGGGGCGAACTACAGGGCATCTCGCTTGTGGGTGCTGGTTGACCAGTTACTGGTCAGCGAGACACTGAAGGACGCCATTGCGACGAGCAAGGCGCTCACTGGGGGTTAGCGGAGTCACTCGCTTCACCGAATCCAATCAGGTCGGTGGCCTTTGCCCGTCAACCCGCACTAGCAGCATGATCATTCATAACCACCGTCAACTCAACGTGCAGCAAACCCGTCGCTGGACGGATGGACGGCAACGAGGCGATCTTCAAGCGTGTCCTCGACGGGAAGAGTTCCGTCAGGTGCTGGTGGGTTTCTACGCCGCCAGGGTGCTCCAGAAAGCACGGCGGAGGGCAAGGAACGCCCGAGCCTTTTCCGGGCCTTAGAACGAAGCTCAGCGGTCCTATGGAGCTTCAGACTTGCCTTTCGGGTGCTAACGGAGCGGTGGCCAGCGGTTGTAGCCGATCGCCGGGTCGTTGGATCGGAGCGCATTGATGAACTCGACCTCCTTCAGGTTCGCCTCCGTGTCTGAGGCCGTGTCCGACTCCCACAGAATCTCCTTCTTGACTGCGAAGACCCGGCGTTCCTCGCGGGTGGGGAAGTCCTGTTCGATCAGTTGGCTGTTCACGCTCCCGAAGTAGGTGAGCGTGTCGGTGAGGTCCTTTCCGACGTAGATCATTCCGTTGGGGTAGGTGATCTTGAAGATGACCTTCCACTGCCGCTCGGATGGTGCCATCTCGACGGTCTTCAGCCCTGTTCGATGGCCTGCTCTTGCAAGTCTTTGAGCGTTACGCCTGCTGCGGTTCTCCACTCGATCCGACCATTGGACGTTCGGCCCAGAAGAATCATGGCAGCGAGCGACGGGGAGCCAAAGACGTAGTCCTGGGTGAGCCGCAAGTGCTCCCCGTCAGCGACAAGAACTCCGGCTTCCGTGAGGCTTTGCCTGAGGTCACGCCCATACGCATGGATCGAAGGGACCTCGTCCTGGCGAGCAAGGGCATCCTTGAACACCACGAAGCCGTCCGATGTCTCCTGACCTTCGGCCTTCGTGTCTTTTCCTTTGAGATACAGGCGCTCACCAGGCGTGGTTTGGCTCGCCTCGTCGACCTTCTCAAAAGCGTTCAGGCCGAGGACCGGGTAGATGAGCAGCATGTCAGCCAGGAACGATTCCAGGTCTGCACGGTCGGCCTCAGACAGGGCTGGCAGGGTCGTGGCCGTGCCATTGTCAAGCTCGGCGCGGTTGGCCTCGGCGGCGATGCTCAGGAGTCGAGACTCCAGATAGCGGACGTGCGCCTTATTGAGGTTGAGGTCCTTGGCGGTGAAGATCACCACCTTTGTCCAGAAGTCCTTGTTCTTCTGGTGATTGTCGAGGCGGTCGCGGAGCACGTCCGTTTCGCCGACGTAGATGCGCACAGACTTTGCCCCGCCTTCCGGGGGGCCGGTCAAGACGTAGACGCCCGACCCGGCAAGTTCGGGACGGCTGCGGAGGGCCGAGTAGCGCGACCGCGGTGCCATGAGCGCCACGCCCGTCCAGTTCGACTTCTCGACGACCCACAGGCCATCAGGTGTGCCATCGGCCAGGAATAGGCGAATGGAGATTCCCAGGGCGTCAGGCACGGCTCTGCCTGACTAGAGGCATCCTTGCGATCGAGTCGGTCACCGTGGTCACCGTACTCCGGTGTCACTAAGCAGATAGGTGTCCGCTGCGCGACTCACGGTGGACCTCCGCTGGCTGAAGGTCCATCGTCACGATCAGGCCGGTCATTCGGTCCAAATCCTCTTCGGTCACCGTGGCTGGTACTTCCATGAAGAATGGCCTCTTCATCTTCGCTCAGTCCTCCGACTGCTCGGGCGTCGCTGATGCTTCCGATGACATCCCAGGCACGCCGCTGAACAAGCCTCCGTCAACCAGGTCAGAGGCGTACTGAGCTAACTCTTCCTCGGTCATCTCCGAGAACGGCTTCTTCCGTGCCGGGAGCGGCGTGACGGCGATCAGCTTCTTGGTCACGGGCGTTCTTCCTCCTCGCGGTTAGGCGTGGCTCCGGCCTCCGATGACAGACCCGGCACGTTCTTGAAGATGCCGCCGTCCACCAGGTCCGATGCGTACTGCCGGACTTCCTCTCGCGTCATCTGAGCGATGGTCTTGCCGTTGGGCTGGGGCACCGCCTTGATGAAGTCCCTAGTCATCTTGAGTCAGTTCCCCATCTTCGCCGATGGTGAGCTTGATGTTGGCCTCATTGACCTCTGGCCCCCACCACCAAGGGGTGGCTGACTCCTGCATCTCAGGAGTCAGCACGAAGCCCACGGGGGCGTCCTCAGGAATCTCTCCCGCAAGCACCTGCATGACGTGTTTGTGGACGTGCTCGACGCGGGCGATGGACTCTGCCTTCAGGGTTTCTTCGTCCTTCTCAGGCATGGTGCCATCTTCTCTTCCCCTCCAGAGTACGAGGCCCAGGGCCACCCTGGAACGCCTTGATGGCCCGCTCTGTCGGCTTCCAGTCGGGTCCAAACCAGCCAGGGAAGCCACGCTCGTCCAGCTTCCAGTCGGAGCGGATGAAGCCGGGAGGACTGTCGGCAGGGATCAGTCCGGCCTCCACCTCCCTGGTGTGCTGGGCCATCCTCTCCACCAGGGCATCCGACTCAGGAGTCGCCAACTTCATCACCGACTCTGCTCACCCTCCATGATACGACCTGGGTGCGCGGTTAGATCAGGACGCGAACCGTTGCATCGAGGGCCTGTCACACCCCCTCCGTAGGGTGTAGCTCGGTGGTCCCCTTCTCCCCGGGGATCGCTCACTTGAAGCACCCGCCGTCGGGCAGGGCGGCGGGTGTCTTCGCGTCAGCGGCGCTGCCGCAAGTGGCGCAGAGTCCCTGTGACGGGTGCTGTGGGCTGTCGGTGGCGTCCGGTGCCGCAGAAGACATCAGAACGGCCTCTGGAGTCCTCAGCCGCGGGTTTAGGATCATTCAGACGGACGGTCGGTGAGGTCCCGCTGAGGCGCTGAGGGCGGTGTTCGGGTCGAATGGGAGCCACGGCCTGCCCAGGAAGGCGACCAGATCGGCTGGGCGAGTCCGGCCATCGCGGGTTCAAAGGGCACTTGACTGGCAGGCTCTATGCCGTGAAGTGGAACCATGAGCGGTGGAGGCGACACTGGCCGTCTATCGGTGCTGTGTTGGTCTTGATTGTGTTCATCGTGTTTTCGCTGGCCCTCTGGTTGCCAGCCAGCAATGGAAGCAAGCAAGCGGACTTGGGTTCCTCCATTCTCAGTGGCGTAGTTGTTGGAGCCGTACTCTTCTTCGTTGGCAAGGCTTTCAACGCCGTCACAGTGCAGGGTCAAACGGACGCGGCAATGCACGCCGGTCCGAATCCCTCACCCGCCCAAGATGACTTCGCTGGTGCGCCAGAAGAAGTAGTCGTGCATGTCGGCTCGGCAGAGGCTGAAGGTCACGCACAGGCTCCCTCCATTTCCACCATCGTCACCCCGCCGAGAAGATTCAGAGTCGAGTATGAGGATTGGCAGAGGGACACAAGCAGAGTCGATGCCCTGCAGATCAGGCTCAGGCTGTTTGAAGGTGACAGGTACTTCCAGTTCATCACTATTCCCATACCTGCTCCTGAACTGCGACGCCTAATCGGCGCTGATCCCGATGTGACTCAGGGTCGGGTGTGGTGGCATGTTGCAATGTCGGTCAAGCCGCAGTTGGTGGACGCCATCCAGCGCGGCGAGATACCGAAGGAGCACTTCAAGTTCGCCTATGAAGTTCAGGTACATGACCTGGACTCAGCGATCCGAGAAGCGCGTCGCGACAAGGTGCATGAGGTAGTCGTGGGTCAGACGATCTACGACTTTGAGGTGTAGTCACCCTTCAGCGACAGGGCGTGGGTGCAGTTGGTCGGTGTTCCATCAGGCATGTCAGGGTTCAGCGGTGGACAGCCAAGTTAGGCCGGTTCCAGATGACGGTAGATCGTCTTCCGGGACACCCCCAAGGTCTTGGCAATGGCCTCCACCGTGTGTTCCCTCGACGCGTACATCTGCCTCGCGACCTTTACCTTGTCGGGGGTCATGACGGGAGGACGGCCACCCACTCGCCCCCGTGCTCGGGCAGCGGCCAGACCTGCCATGGTGCGCTCTCTGATCAGGTCCCGCTCAAACTCGGCCAGGGCACCCATCACCGAAAAGAAGAGCTTCCCGTTTGCCGTGGTCGTGTCGATGGACTCAGTCAGGCTCCGAAAGCCGACGCCCTTCTCGGCCAACTCCTCCACCAGGGCGATCAGGTTCTTCAGGGACCGACCCAGGCGATCCAGCCGCCAGACCACCACAACGTCGCCAGGACGTAGCTGGTCGAGCATCTTGTCCAACTGGGGGCGGTTCGCCAGGGAACCCGACGCCTTGTCCGTGAAGACCTTCAGGCACCCTGCTTTCTTCAGGGCATCTACCTGAAGCTCGGCGTTCTGGTCGTCGGTACTCACCCGTGCGTACCCGATCAAAGTTGTCATGGCCGCATTGTAGCGTAAACGTCTTCACCGTCGACTATTGATACACAGATTACGCGCATGGGTTGAGGCACGCACTTCTCATCGTCGTGATGATGACGTTGGCTGTGGGACTAAATCGGTCGTTTGCGCACGGAGCACCCATTGCACCACCTCGGGAAGCAGCCCTCGGCGTGCCCCCGACGGCACAAGTGGGGCGATCGGGCTAAAGCTCCATTGGAATCCGCCGATCCTTGGAGGTAGGGGGAAAGCGATCTAGGAGTCGAGCCAGATGACGGGCGAACTCAATCATGCCAATGGCTGGTGGGTGGCGTCAGATGGCAATTGGTACCCCCCTGAGCAACATCCTGACTACAGACCTCAACAGATGCCTCCCGCGGCTCCGGTCGTGCAGGCGCCACCTGCATCACCCAGCATTGCTGGTCTTCCGCCGTTGTTTCCAGAGATGGCTCCACCGCTGAGCCTACCTGGAGCGCCACCGGAATCCGGCCACTCGAATTGGAAATGGATTGTGGCAGCGGGAGTGGTAGTGGGTGCTTTGCTGCTCGTGGTTGGAATCGTGATGAGTCACGGGTCCCCTCCGAAGACCTCGGCGTCATCGCCGCCTACGTCAAGTACCGTCAATCCCATCCAAGTTGCAGCGAGTCAATTCAAGCAGTACGAAAATGAATACGCTGCCAGCGTGCAGGCGCCAGTCGCTGCTCTTACTGCCGACGATGCGGACATTGCGAAACAGGCTGACCGCATCTCGACCGACCAGACCGCGTATCAGAACAACGAATTCGGTTCAGGATGCAATGCTGGTGACTACGCCAACTACTTGTCCTGTGTCTCGCAGGATCAGCAGACCGCCGCCGCCGCCCAAGCCGACGAGACGGCCGCCATAGCGGCAGCAAAGAACGATCACAGTCAGGCAGAGACTGCCGATCAGCAAATGGAGAATGTGATCAGCACATTCGTACAGCAACTTGATTCGCTTGTCTGGCCCACATCAACGAGTCGTCAGGATGCAGCGCAGTTGGCGCAGAGTTTGACCAACCTGCGCACCGATTACAGCCAGGAGGCCACCGACCAACTCAATGGCCTGCCGCTCACCCAGGACAATCAGGCGATGGCCACCGACGGTTCCGACATTCAGACGGAGGCCATCAATGTGTCGACGGTCCTTGGGATACCACCTCCGCCGGCACCGGCAACTACCTAGCCAAACCTCCGAGCCCCTTCTTCTCGGCTCCTACTGGGGACCTTTGCCTCTGGTGCGCCACCATTCAGAGAATGAGGATTGAACCGTTGCGCAGGGTGGTGCCGACGGCGTGTTGGTTGGCCTTGCTCACATGGCGGTTGGCGAAGCTTGGATCGGAAGTTCGCAAGGAGGCGGAACATGGTGAAGGCGAAGATATGGGCGGTCGGGGCTGCTCTCGTCCTGTGGTCAGGGATTGGAGCAGTAGGGGCGAGCGCCGCAGCCCCAACTCAGGCAAGTGCCGCCACGCAGCCAAGAACGGTCCCGATTGACTGTTCGCAAGATGGAGGTGACGCTCGCACCCAGGCCGACGCCTCCGTACAACCTGGCGTCATCGTTGCCGATACGAGCGGCTGGCCATACTTTCCAGTTACTTACACCGCGTTCAGCATCGAGTCTGGCAACCTTCAACCCATCGGAGCGCTAAATACCATTGCCACCACGGATCTTCTGGTTGCCGCATGGCAGAACAGCACCAACTGCTTCGGATCTTCCATCTCTCGGAACGCATGGGTCGCAGACTCCAGTGGTGCGGTGTTCGGTGAAAGTGACTTCTCGGGTCCTCCGGCGGGCAACTTCGGATCGATGGCAGGGCAACATCTGAATCAGCCGATGGTTGGAATGAGTCCAACTTCGGATGCCAACGGCTACTGGCTGGTTGCTGCCGACGGCGGCATCTTTGCTTTCGGTGACGCTCAGTTCCACGGATCGATGGGGGCACACCCTCTGAATAAGCCGATAACGGGCATGGCGGTGACGCCTGACGGCGGGGGCTACTGGCTGGTGGCGTCCGACGGCGGCATCTTCGCCTTCGGGGACGCCCCGTTCTACGGCTCTCTCGGAAATCTCCGATTGAACAAGCCGATTGAGGCAATGATCCCAACACCTGACGGCGGTGGGTACTGGATGGTTGCCAGCGATGGTGGGATCTTCGCCTTTGGTGACGCCGGGTTCCACGGTTCCCTGGGAGGACAAACGCTTTCGGCACCGATTGCCGGGATGATTCCCAACGGTAACGGCTACACGCTCATTGGCCAGGACGGGCAGCTTTATCCGTTCTCGTAGGCGCTCTTGGCGAACCGCACGAAACGGGAGCGATCTTCGGGATTCCCACCGGCCAGAGATGCGCCAGGCCCTCGACGTGCCCCCCGCATGACCACAGCCGCATCCGCTAACGCCCGACCATCGCCCGCTCGACCGACTGGATGGATTCGGGGGAGTCCGTGGGCGTGTCGACTCGGAAGCCGGGGCCTCGGCTCCCTTTGCGCCAACTGACCCCCGGCTCGGCCCTCACGGCGTTGGCGTAGTGGTCCTGGTGATCCATGGGGCCAGGGCATCGCGAGGGAGTGACGAAATCCTGGGTGCCACGCTACCGGGGGCCAGCGTCAGGACGGTGATGGGCACCGGGGGACCCTGAGCGGCTTCAGTCTGTTCGGTGTGGCCTCATCGGTCAATTGTGGGCCAGATCGCGCTGTCGAGTGCATCCTTCCCGAATGACCGACGTCCCTGGGCTGATCTTCTCCCCTACGATTCTTGCGTGGACGAGAAACCGCCGAGGCCAGAAGAGAGCAGTGGGGGACGGATGAGGTCGCGAGGGAGCACCAGGTGGTTGGTAACCGTCGGAGTTGTCGGTGCCCTTGGGGTCGGAGCGACCTTCGGGCTGGTGAGTGCCGCTGGCGCTTCGACCGGCACGTCGAGATCCGCCAGCAATGTGGCTGCCAGTCCGGTGACCACGGCGAGCTTCAGCTTCAGCGTGTCGGTCAGCGGTCTAACGCCATCGGCCGTGACCGTGACTGGCACGGGTCAGGCCGACTTGACGAATAACGCGGTGTCGGTCGCTGCCAACGTCCCTGCGGTCGTTGCCAAACTGATCCCCGGTGGATCAGCGTCACCTGAAGTGGTCAACGCGGTCCTGTCAGGAGACACGATCTACCTGGAAATCCCGAGTCTCGCCTCCATGGTTGGGGAGCCGTGGGTGTCGGTAGCCTTGCCGTCCAAGGCCACGACTGCCGTTCCAGGGATCTTCACCAAGGTCGCATCCGCTCTCGGCAATGTGAACGCCATTGTTGGATACGCCGAGGCACATCACGCCACGGTGACCTCGTTGGGTAATGCCTCTGTGGACGGTGTCCAAGCGACTGGTAGCAAGATCGTCGCAACGCGTTCGCACAAGAGCAAGATCAACTCACTTTCGGCGAGTGTCTGGGCAGATTCAGCGAATCGCCTCGTTCAAGCTGACGTCACGACATCCGGTGCCACCAAGAGAGGCACCCTTGGCTTCACAGCCACTGTCGACTTCACTGGATACGGCTCCCCAGTGACGATCACGGTGCCGCAACCGTCGCAAGTGAAGTCGATTCCATTCTCCACGGTGGCAATGTTCCTTGGGAAAGCCCATCACCGCACCAGTCGCGTCTGATATCTGCGTCCTCTGACTGCCTGATCGGGCAACCGACCACGGACGCTCTGGCCGTGAAGGTCACAGAGCGGCGATCAGACCCGCCGTGGACGGCCCTCTCAGCCTCTCCGACGCCGTGGTGAGCACCATCACCGCTAGAGGTTCTCCCGACGCTCTGCCGCCCCACCGACCGGGGTAACAGCGCGCTTGGCCGTCGATCGAGGCGATGATGGGGCAGATATGGGAGCCACCTACGAAGCTCTGGCGCACTGGTCAGCTGAGGCGATGGAACCCATCGGCGAGCTTATGGCTGGAGTCAACGCGGCCCTCGACGCTGCGCTTGACGGACCAGACGCGCTAGCCACAGCGGCTCCGCTCCTGAGGGGAGCACTTCTGTCCGCTGGTGTGTGGCTGGAGGCCCATCCCTGTCCTGACGAGGTTCTCCAGCATCACGTTCTTCGCCTGGTGGAGGAGTACACCGCCGCGCTCATCACCGTCGGGCTGCACCCGCACCAGGACTGGGGGACGTTGAAGCCGATCCTGGACGAGCAGCTGATGAGGCTGGCCGGAGGCTTCACGGAGTTCCTAGCCGACCTGCATGTCGCACTAGAGGGCCTGTAACCCTTGCCTCCGGCAAGCCCCCGCCTACTTCAGTCAGAGAGCCGCCTGACGCCTTCCAGACCGTCGAGGTGCTGGTCACATGAGAAGAGCCGCATCCGACGTCTGCCCACGCTCGCTCGGCCCGTCCACCTGACCGGCTCGGGACAGTCGGTGGGCGTGTCAACACGGAATCCGGGGCCGCGGCTGACCATCCTCCAGCAGACCCCAGGTTCGGCCCTAACGGCGTTGGCGTAGTGATTGATGTGGTCCATCGAGTCAGCCTACGGAGGTGAAGTGACAACGTGCTGGACGGGACGCTGACACGGGGCCAGCCGCCAGGACGGTGACGATCACTTTGGGGTTCCTGAGCACCCACAGACGGTCCTGCAGCCCTTTCGCCGGCTTGGGTGGGCACCAAGCGCCATCTACTCGCCGCAGACCTGCATCGGTCACGGCATCTGACCCGATGACCTCGGGAGGCCACTGCGTCCCTGAGCAGCCGCAGACGGCGCTGAGCCTTCGCAGGTCTGTCCGCAGAGTCTCGACATCACCGATCATCCACCACCAGGTGCAACGGGGGCGAGCCTGCGGGCCGGTGGGGCCTCCAGGACCAGGTCACCTCTCGCGTGGATACTGCAGTCCCACATGCCGGGCACCTGACCTGGTCGTTCAATGCGAAGATCGCTCGGACGTCCCTACCAATGGTGGACTCACTCACGCCCAGCTGCCGGGCCATACGGGCCTGGGCACCCCGGTGCAGGCCGTTTGCCTGGATGAGCCGGGCCACCTCCAGCCTCCGTTCCAACGCGAGCATCTGGCGTTCTCGATTGAAACGACGACGGCCACCAGCGCCGCGGTAGGGGTCGTTGGCCCAGCCGGAAAACTGCCCACCTTGCGCGCACATGTCAGGACAAACCTTCCGCTCTCATGCCGGTCTGAGCGGCGGGTTGCTCGGCGATGAACCGGACTGCTCAGACTCCTGGGACTTCTGCGTTTGTGATGGCCTCACTTGACTCTCCTCAGGTTGCTCTTCGTCTTCTCTTCCAACTCAGTCAGATGCTTTCTTGCGAGGGCGATAGCGCCCTGCCACTCGCCTGGCATGGTGGGGTCCTCGATCATCTCGTCCCACGCCATCAGCGCCCTCGATGCCAACAGGTTGAACGTCACCAGAGCGCCAATGACCTCCTCCACGGCACGCTCCGCTGCATCGGACAGGGAAGCCTTGGCTGGATCGAGCGCCCGTCGCCGCATCATGTCGGCCCACTTCCTGCCGCTCTCCAGACGTACCTTCTTCTCGGCCCCGGTGTAGCCGTCCAGAGCGTCGGCGGTGTCGATGATCTGTTTCGGCTTCGCTCCCGGTACGTCCTTGAGGAACGGGTAACGCTTCACCGCATCGGCGAGAGCGTTGACCGCCTTGCGCTCCTGAATCTTCTCCTTGGCCTGGGGGATGTTGAGGCTGCCCTTACGGACTTCCTGGGCGATGTCGGGAGCCGCAGCTTCGATGGCCTTGGCGTCGCTGATGTAGCGGGGCGATGCTCCGGTGACCTTGGCTGCCTGCTCTCGGGCCTTCCCGGTAACGGGTGGCGAGGTTGCCACACCTTTCGATGCTGGCTTACCCGGTGCCGATGACTTTCCGGCCTCGGACATTCGCTGCTTCGCCTGTCTGGCAAAAGCTGCTTCGGCATCCGACCCCACGAACGCCAGTTGGCTGGCGCTGAGGTGTCGCCGCTTGACGTTGAGGGCGATGACATGGCCCACCGGATCGTCGCCTCGGTAGACCTTCGTCTTCGGTTCGATGTCGAGTGCCTTACACGCTCGGTAGCGGTGGCGTCCGTCGAGGATGCGATCCTCGTAGGTGAGCAGCGGTTCGATCAGCCCGCGCTCCTCGATGTCGTTTTGCAATGCGGCATATTCATCGTCGCTCATCTGCGGAATAAGCGCCGCCAGCGGGTGGTCGGTGAGTGTCGTGGTCATGTATTTGCCCTTCTCTCATTGTGGTTGTCGGTCAAACGCGCCACGGCCTCTTCACCGGCACTCTGGCGATGTCGTTCACCGACGAGCGGATCGGCCAGCCGTAGGTGTAGGACTGCTCGGGGGTCGTCGGTCACAGGTTGCCGACCAGGCCGAGCATGGTGATGGTGGCTATGTCGTTGGTCATGTCACTCCCGGTGGTTGGACCTAGGCGTTGGGGGATGTCGGCCACGTCGGCCAGGTCGGCCTCGGTCAGCTTCGGTCTGCTCATGACGGTTCTCCTTTGCTTTGTCGGTAGTGGAGTCGGGAGTGGTGCTGCCCTTCCGATTGGTTCCGATCACCGGCTTGATGAACCGCTTCGGCTTGGGCACGACGGGCGTCGCCTTGCCGCTGTTGCCGGTATTGGCCAAGCGCCGCCGAGACTGGTGTGGAGTGCACGCACTGCACCGTTTGACGTAGCTGCGAGTGTTTGACCGCCAGAAGTGTGACCGATGGAACCACCGACGACATTTCGTGCACTGCCGACCGTCAGCGGGCGTACCGAACGCAGGCATCGGGAGTGGCTTCGGACGTTTGACTTGTCGTCTTGACATGGAGGAGTCCTCTTTCTGAGTCGGTGCATGGGAAGGCCAAGGCCCATTCGCTTGGATGTAGAGGAATCCAAGAGACTGGGGTTGACTGCTGGGGGTGTCCCTGACCGACCATTACCAACGCGGCGATGTTGCATCGCTGCGCCACCACTCCCGGCTTGACTCTGGTGCCGTCAACCAGCTTGGCCGTCACACTGTGGTGACGGAACGCCAGCGGGGTCAGGGTGGACATCTGCGGTGTTCCCGGCCTGTCGGCTCGGTCGAGGGCGTCCCCTGGTCGCTGTCGTCACAGCCTCGGGAATCCGAGGTTCCAGATCGATAACGCGGTGTCCCACCACTTGGCGGGTCAGGGCTGATGTCACATGAGGGGTGTCTGCATCGCAGGTGCCAGCCGAGTCGGTAGGGTCGATGTGACGACCTAGAACACGACGCTGACGTACACTGCTTTTGATCCTCCTCTCTTCCATCCCAGGAAAAGTTGTGGGTCGATGAAGACGCTCCGGGTGCAACCGGGGCGTCTTCGCTGTCTTGGGCCAGACTCGCTTCAGCCTTGGCGATGGTGGCTGGCGCAACTCGCGAGCCAGCTGTCGACGGCCTCGCGCCGATAGCGGAGGTGGCGTCCGAGCCGGACAGCTTCTGGTCCGATGCCCCGGTGACGCCACGCGTACAAGGTCCGCACCGGAATCTGAATCTCGCCTGACACCTCAACCGGGCTGAGCCATTCAGACCTTTGCCGTCCATCAGCATTTGGGGTCATTGTCCATGTTTACCACAAACTGATGGTACGCGCTGCGCGTTGTGGGCTAGTCTGGGGAAGTGGTGAAATGACCAGGTCAGAAGGTAGATGGACTATCCGTCCAACCCACAGCGACGGTGAAGCGACACCGACTGAGCAGGTTGGTGGGCAGTCAATAGGTCAGATCAGTAGCCCTAGTCCACTAGGGTATGCCCTAGTCCACTATGGGCAACAGAGAGGGAAATGCGGGCGGTTAGGTGGCGCAGGACGCATCGGGTCCAGCGTTCCACGCAAGACTGCTCCGGTCGTTCGGCGTCGAAGATTTGATGGAGGTATTTCATGGGTTCGATCAGCAAGTTGGCCAACGGGAAGTACCGAGCGCGCTACCGGGACCCGGATGGTCGGCAGAAGGCAGCGCACTTTGACCGCAAGTCCGACGCTCAGACCTGGCTCGTCGGCAAGTCGGCGTCGATCCTGGATGGCACCTACGTTGACCCGGAAGGGGGGCGCACCTTACTGGCCGCGCGAATAGGTCCGTGATGCTTTGAACAGGAACTTCTTCCTTCGAAGCTAGGTGACCATCCACCGGTCGTTGTCTTGTCCCGACTGTGCTGTCGGGTGCACCCAAGACCGACGACCAAG
>JBKQMB010000104.1:0-4957 GCA_052326605.1 Acidimicrobiales bacterium
ACGAGGACCCCAATCCCTTTGTGTGGACCAAGACATCCGGCCAGATCATCGCCAAGGTTCGGCGTGGGCGGGTCGCCCTCGAGCAAGTGCGCGAATCGCGCGCTATTTGAATGTCACCGCACTAGCCAACTAATCGAGGGCAGGCCCGCTGACCTGGGAGTTCACGGTCCCAAGCCACTTCCAGACACCCCGCAGGAGACATGGGGCAACTGAATGCTGAGGAATCTCCGGAGCGAGGGGATGGCGGTGGAGGATGGCCCACGCCTCAGCGGCTGTTACGTATCGCAATCAATCTGCGGAGTGCCAGCGCCTCAAGGCAATCCCGGCCCAGATGAACTCGACAACGCCGAACGGCCATGCTCCAGAGAGAAATCCGTAGGTGCTGGCGAGAAGGCAGCCAAGAGCAAACAACAGGATGAACCGTTTGCCTCGTCTTTCCAGGGCATACATGACCATCATGAATGAGACAGCACAGACACCGTAGATGGTTACACCAATGCTCACCCCGTTAGTCAATCAGGGCGCCACGTCATTCGGGAGCTCCGATCAGCGGCTTCGGCATAGGCCGTCGGGCTAATGCCTCCTCGGGGGCGATGTTCACACCGGGGCCCCACTTCGGCTACGGTCAGCCCGCCGCTGACCCCGGAGCGAAAGCGTCGTCACATGTCGAGCTGCCTCGTTGTCCAACACCTCGAACCCGAGTCCTCCTACGCGATCGGCGAGGCCCTGGCCTCCGTTGGGATCGAGGTCGACCAGCGCCTCACTGATGCCGCCGAACCTCTGCCCGAAACCCTCGACGGCTTCGACGGGCTCGTCGTCATGGGCGGACCCATGTCGGCCGACAGCGACGACGGATTCCCGACCCGCCGACAGGAGCTGACCCTCCTGGCCGAGGCGGTCGAGCGCGGCCTACCCACCCTCGGGGTGTGCCTGGGCGCGCAGCTGCTGGCGGCGGCGACCGGCGGTCGGATCCTCCGTGGCGCGTCGGGACCGGAGATCGGGTGGGCCCCGGTTCGCCTCCATGCCTCTGCCGCCGACGACCTCCTCCTCGCCTCGGTCCTGGGCGAGCTGTCGGTCCTCCACTGGCACGGCGACACCTTCGACCTTCCCCCCGGCGGCGTCCTTCTGGCCTCGAACGACCGGTACGACCACCAGGCGTTCCGCATCGGCCCCCGGGCATGGGGCTTCCAGTTCCACCTGGAGGTCGACCGGGAGGCGGTTGCCGCTTTCGCCGGCAGTTTCGGCGCCGATCTGGACGCGGTGGGCATCACCCCCGACAACCTCCTGGACGCCACACCGGCCGAATTGGTCCGCCTCGAAGTGCACCGCCGTCCCGTCCTGGCCCGGTTCGCCGCCCTGGTCGGCGCCCGACCCGTCGGCGTCGGCGACGCCGACCGAGCCGTCCGCTTCCCCTGATCCGAGGCGACCGGACCCACCCGGGGCACTCCTTTTCGGCCGTGTAAAGGGTTCGTTTCCCGCGTGTGAACAATGGGCAACTTGGGTTGTCTTTGAGGCAACACGGCTTTAGGTTGCCTCCATGGGACCGGAGATCGGCGTGGCGCCTGCAATCGGAGACTGCCTGCGGGCCGCTCGCGAGGGGCGTGGCCTGAACCTCGAGCAGGCGGCGGAGACCTCGGGCATCTCGAAGTCGCACCTCTCCCGGCTCGAGTCGTCCGAGCGCCAGCCATCGGTCGCGTCGTTGCTCGCCCTGTCCGACGCCTACGGCGTGCCGGTCGGAGTCCTCTTCGGGGAACCGCAGGGCAACACCACGATCGCGGTGTCCCCCCCCGACCAGCCCCGACATACCTCGAAAGGTCTCGCCATCGCGGCGTGCAGCGGCTACCCCGGCTCGAGGGTGATCGATGCCCTTCGGCTCACCATCGACCCCGACCGGGAGTCACCGGTCCCGGTCCGTCATGCCGGCGAGGAGTGGCTCTACGTCCTGAGCGGCACCCTCCGGCTCGAGTACGACGGCGAGGTCCATCTGCTGGCCGCTGGCTCAGCCGTCCACTTCAACGCCGAAGTGCCCCACCGCCTCGGTGCCGAGGAGTCGGTCGCCGAGGTGCTGCTGGTAGCGGCCAAGCCCCTTCGCAACCTTCACACCGTCCACTAGCACCAGGAGGAACCATGAGCATCACCGAAGCCGAATCCACCACCATCGAAGCGACGGGTAGCGCCTTCGCACTCGACGGCTACATGGCTGTCCGGGCCCGAACCCGCAAGGCCGTCCATCAGATCGCCGACCAGCTCACCCCCGGACTCTCCGAGGAGCAGGCCAAGGAGATCGCACGATCGACGCTGAAGGAGCTCGGGATGCGTCGGGGCTGGCACCACATCATCGTGCGCTGCGGCTCCAACACCACCAAGGACTTCATGGAGCGCTCGGAGCCCGGCGTGGTGCTCCAGGAGAACGACATCTTCTTCGTCGACATCGGCCCGGTCTACGGCGACTTCGAGGGTGACGCCGGCGACACGTTCGTGCTCGGCGACGATCTGCTGCATCTCAAGGCGAAGCGCGAAGTTCGTCAGATCTGGGACATCGTCCGGGACAAGTGGTTCACCGAGCAGATCACCGGGGTCGAGCTCTACGACTTCGCGATCGCCACCACCGAGGAGTTCGGCTGGAAGCTCAACATGGACCTCTCGGGCCATCGGCTCTCCGACTACCCGCATTCGGCCCACTACGACGGCCCGCTGGCCGAGGTCCCGTTCACGCCCTCCCCCGACCTGTGGGTGCTCGAGATCGCCATCGCCAATCCCGAGAAGACGTTCGGGGCCTTCTATGAGGACCTCCTGCTCGAGGACCAGTCGTTTCCGGAAGGCACACTGTAGATCGTCTGCCGCCTGGTGGCGGCATTTCCCACAAATAGCGGGTCCAGTATTCTTACAAAGCGACACGATGTGAGGAGCCTCTTCATGTCGAGTTCGAAGTAATTGTGGGCCGCTACCAGCAATAGTCTGAAACTTGGCCCACAAGAGGTATCTTCTGTCGCGCCTATTGAGCAGGTAATGTTGGTTCATGTGCTGTTAACACATCAGCCCTTGAATTCCAAATATAAGTGGCGCATCTTGAACGAAGAAAAGCAGAGTGCGACAGCAGTCGCACTCACAGTTGATGGAAGGAGACGACCGGTGAGCACAATTGAAACCACAAGGCCGACGCCGGTGGGTGCGTCGAGCGGGAACAGGCACCACGGACTACGGTCCCGGGCGCTCGGCTTCCCGACCGTCCTGGCCCAGTCGGTGGCCGTGATCTCCCCGACCATGACGGCGGTGCTGATCATCCCACTCTGCTTCGCCGACGCAGGGAACGGCACGTGGCTGGCCTACGCCTTCGGCACGGCAATGCTGCTCTTCGTCGCCCTGTGCCTCAACCAGTTCGCCAAGCGCTCGGCCCTGCCGGGTTCGATGTACGGCTACACGGCCAAAGGCCTCGGGCCGGCGGCCGGGGTCATGTCCGGTTGGTCCCTCATCTGGTGCTATCTGTTCATCGGGGTGGCCGGCCTGACCGGGTTCTCGATCTTCGCTTCGCAGATCGTGGCCTCGATGGGCGTCCACACCACGATCCCGCCGGTCGTCTTCTTCGGCCTCTCGGCGTCCGTGTGCTGGGTCATCGCCTACAAGGACATCAAGGTCTCCTCGGTCCTGACCCTGGTATTCGAGGCGGTCTCGGTGGTGTGCATCCTGGGCCTTGCGTGGGTGATCCTGTTCAAGCACGGGTTCACGAGCGATCCGGCCCAGCTCAAGGTGTCGGGCATGACGCTCCACGACCTCTCCCTGGCCATAGTGATCACCGTCTTCTCCCTCGTCGGCTTCGAGAGTGCCACCGCACTCGGCGGCGAGGCCCGCAAGCCCCTGCGCAACATCCCCCGGGCCGTGGTGACCAGCCTGCTGATCACCGGGGCCTTCATGGTATTCATGAGCTACGTCGAGGTGTTCGGAGCCAGGCACGCCGGGCTCAACCTGGCAACCCTCTCGGCTCCGCTGACCAGCCTGTCAAAGGCCTACGGGGTGGCGTTCTTCCGGATCCCCATCGACATCGGCGCCATGGTCAGCTTCTTCTCGCTCAGCCTGTCGTGCCTGAACGCCGGGGCCCGGATCGCTTACCCGATGGCCAACCACCAGGTGCTGCCGGCCCCGCTCGGCCGGACGCACTCGGCCAACAAGACGCCCCATGTGGCCATCACCTCGTTCGTCCTGGTGATGCTGGCCGTGCCCTGCGTGCTCGAGGTCTTCACCAACCCGCTCACCACGTTCGGTGACGCCGGCACCCTGGCCGCCTTCGGCTTCATCACCGCCTACTACCTGATCACCGTGGCCGCCCCCTTCTATCTGAAGAAGCGAGGCGAGCTCAAGGCCGGGCACGTGGCGCTTGCCGTTGTCGCAGGCGTGGCTATGGCGGTTCCGACGATCGGCAGCTTCTACCCGGTTCCGGCGTGGCCGGTGAAAGTGTTCCCGTACATCTTCCTTAGCTGGATGGCGGTCGGAGGCACCTGGCTCTTCGCTCTGAGCCGGCGTCGTGCCCACGTCTTCGCCGACATCGAGTTCGATCTCGAATCGTCAATGAGTGCCTCGGTCCGGGACCACCACGAGGACATGGGCACGCCAGCGCCGTCCGTCCGTCCGATGCCTCCGACCTTCGAGGAGCTGGAGTTGGCACTTCCCGGTGCTGCCTGAGCTGCACGCAACTGCACACGCTGACCCCTCTGTCGGACCGGACGACTCGCCGGACCTGTACGTCGGAACCATCTCCTGGCTGGACGACCGCTAGACCGGGACGAGGAGCCGACGCGATGGCCGCGAGGACCTTCGAAGACGGGAAAGACCCCGAACCTAGTGCGGTGACATTCAAATAGCGCGCGATTCGCGCACTTGCTCGAGGGCGACCCGCCCACGCCGAACCTTGGCGATGATCTGGCCGGATGTCTTGGTCCACACAAAGGGATTGGGGTCCTCG
>JBKQMB010000105.1:0-4259 GCA_052326605.1 Acidimicrobiales bacterium
GCTACGACCACGACCACCACGACCCAGCCGCCCGCTACGACCACGACCACCACGCCCCAGCCGCCCGCTACGACCACGACCACCACGACCGAGCCGCCCGCCACGACCACGACCACGACCCAGCCGCCCGCTACGACCACGACCACGACGACCCAGCCGCCCGCCACGACCACGACCCAGCCGCCCGCTACGACCACGACCACGACGACCCAGCCGCCCGCCACGACCACGACGACCCAGCCGCCCGCCACGACCACGACCACGACCCAGCCGCCCGCTACGACCACGACCACCACGACCCAGCCGCCCGTCGCCGGCACGATCACCACCGCGCAGCCGCTCCCCACGACGACGACCACCACGACGCAGCCGCCCCCCGGAGTGCACAAGCGACCGGACAGGTACAGACTCGACTACGCCAGGGCTCTCACGTTCATCGGGCAGCGAGTCTCGCTCGACGAGGTGTTCCTAAGGACTCACGGGGCGACGCGCTCCAATGCAGCCTTCACAGCAACGCGCAATCAAATCCAAGACGAGGTCTCGGTGCTCGGGCACGGGCTCGCGGCGAGAGCTACCGCAAGCTACAAGATCGAGTACGAACAGGCGCTCAACCTCGTGAAGCAACGAGTAGCGCGTGACAACGCGTTCCTGAGAACGCACCGACTCTTGCGAGCGAATCCGCCCTACACTGCGGCCCGCGATCAGCTCTCGAACGAGGTCGTCGTCATGAGGAATTGGCTCGCCCCGAGAACCTGACGCGCTCGACGGCAGCTGCGAAACTTGAAGGGCCCGTCTATGGGCACCACCAGTCTTGACCTCGGTTGACGCGTCGCATCAAGCCTTTGAGGCCGTGGCGTTGATCTGGCTTGTTCGCGCAGAGATGTTCTGGAGTGAATGGCTTCGCACGAATGCTCGGTTGTGATCCACGTCCCAGGCCTCCCTTCGACGGCGACTGGTGTAGCTATGCTCTGGATGAGACGCCATCGCGGCGTTCCCTGGTCCGTGGAGACGCACGCAGATTCAGTCCTCGGTGAGTTGGCAGGAAATTGCGCCAAGGTTCGACTTCTTTCAGACGCGTCATGTGAGCGCGAGAACCATGCGCGCGTGCGACAGGTCGAATCTCGGCGCCGGCGGTGAGTCCATCGTCACACAGGCCGGTGGCGTCTGCCTGCGCTCGACGTGGCTGACGCTCGCACTCTCGCGCCTCTGGCCGTGATCGCCAAGAGGCCTACCGCGTCGGGACACCGATCGCGGCCGGTGTGGTTCGGGCCCACCGACGCGCCGCTGTTCGGCCTTGTAAATTTGCCTGACACCCAAGCCCGTGGAGCGGTTGTCCTCTGCCCGCCGTTCGGGCGTGAGTACGTGAACGCGTATTCGACGTTCGTCCAGCTCGCAACTCGGTTGGAGCTTCTGGGCTTCGCGGTACTTCGCTTCGACTACCGCTCGACTGGGGACTCCTTCGACCGGACCGCCAACGGCTCAGGTTCAGATGGATTCGTCGATGACGTGCGGTTCGCCGTCGAATTCGTACGTGAGCTGGGAGTCGCCCACGTCGCGGTCGCGGGAATGCGGATCGGAGCGACAATTGCAGGCGTACGAAGCGCTCTCGATCCCGTCGATGCTCTCGTGCTTTGGGACCCCTGCCTCGACGGACGCTCATTTCTCCGCGAACAGCTCGCACTCGGCCTCCTCATTCGTGAAAAGGACGCGCTCGGCTCCCGAGAGGACGGACCCATCAGCTACGAGCGAGCGGCACGCTTTGAGATCCCCGGATTCAGTATTTCTCCGGAACTGCTGGACGAGATGTCTCGTCTTGACCTCGTGGGAACCGACGCAGTGCTCGCCGGCAAGGTGCTGCTCCTCACGCGATCGGAGCGAGCCGCCGATCGTAAGCTCGTCTCTCGCCTAGGGCTTGTCAACCTTGAGCACCGCGAAGCAGCCGGACAGCCCGAGCTCTTGGACGTTCAGGCGCCGACGCAGGTCGTGCCCGCCGAGGCGATCGCGACCGTTGCAGACTGGCTGGACCAAGCGATGCCCCGGAGCGGCGGTCCAATCGCAGTGCCTGCAGACAAGGACGTGACGGTGCGCATCTCGCAAGCGGGCGGTGCCGCTCTCGGGGTGACAGACGACGGCGATGTCGGCGTGGTAGAGCGGGGTGTTCTGCTAGGTCCAGCTGGACTTTTCGGCATCGTGACAGAGCCGGAGCGTGGAAGCCCGGGCTCGGTGTGCATTTTTGTGAGTGTCTCGAACGAGCATCGCATCGGCCCGGGACGGTTGTGGGTGGAACTTAGCCGGCGTCTCGCAGCGAAGGGATTCCGTTGCGTCAGGGTGGATCTCAACGGGGTCGGTAACAGCCCGGCACGCGATGGCAAGTCGCATCAGCCCGTCTACTCCGTCTTGGCCATTGACGACGTCGTTGACGTCGCGCGGGCGCTCTCATCAGTCGTCCCGTCTGACGTCGTGCTGTTCGGACTCTGTTCAAGCGCGTACCACGTGCTGGAGGCCGCTTCGATCCTTTCAGCCAGGGGGGTCTGCGCCATGAACCCCATGGTGAGGTTCCGGCCGCCCGAGATGGCTGCGGGCGGGACCATGGATGCCAGGCGACGGTTCTGCGTCCCGCAGAGGGTACTGGTGAGCAGCTCGCAGCGACAGGCAGTGCTCCGCTGGCTCCAACGGCGGTTGCCGAGGCTCAACCGGAAAGCGCGCAGGCTCACCTGGAAAGTGCGGAGGCTCACTTGGAAGACACGTGGCAATTTGCGCACGCTGGCCTGGCGGGCGCGGAGCCTTCTCGGACAGGCCGTGAACCAGCCCGGAGAACGCCTGGCCGAGCTTGCCGAATCCGGCACCGACGTGTTCTTGATCTGCGGACCTGCAGAGCTCCGTCCCTTCTTGCACTCAGGCGTTCGGGCCGTTCGGCGGGCTCAGAGGAATGGAGGCCTGCGCATGAAGGAGATCTCTGCGCTAGATCACGCGCTGCGTCGTTCAGCGGACCGGGACGAGGTTACCCAGCTGGTCGTCGATCATGTCGTCAACCACTTCGGACACTCCGGCTAAGCCTGGATGAAGTAGGCGGCTGACCATGCCTTGGTGACCTCACGAGGCAAGCAGGAGAGCTGGCCAGCTGATCCGGGTCCCGCGCCGATCTTTGTGGCCGCCGCGGAGGCCGGAGACGGCTAGACGGCACCGGACCGACACGAGGACCAGCTTGGCGAACCGCAACCCCGTTGAGCCGCGCCCGGCTGAACCCGGCGGGTGCGCCTGTAGCCTGGAGTCCGAATTCGCAATGGCTTGTACGGGAATAACGTGGTCTGTCACCGGTTGTTCATAAGGAGCCGGTTGCGGCATCGAGGCGGTTGCACCTCACAAGAGAAGAAAGTCAGGGGACCTCTCTCATCTATCTGTTGAGAGGCGACCTGCCATAGCCGGAGTACAGATCGAGCGAGGGTCGGTGGAAGAGGCGTTCTCCAGCTTGGCGAGTTCGGCGCTGTTCAACGTTTCGCGGGCGTCGGCGCTCCCCAACCTGATCGAAAGCGAGACCCGCGGGCCTGCGCCAACGCTGCAGGCAGTTCCGGCCCTGGCCTCACCGGACGTCGAACGCGGTTCATGGCCGTCGCCCGTAGCGAAGGGCCGCACCAGCTTCAGACCGCGGCTCGCACTCGTGGCTTCGGACGCGGTCGCGCTGACGCTGTGCTTCTCCGCCGCGCTGCGTCTCGTCCATCAGCCGGGAAGTAGTTCGGTGGACTCGGCGCTGCTTGCCAACGTCGTGCTCTCCTTGCCCCTGCTCGGCGTCGTTGTCGTTGCCTTCGCGCTCAACAACCTGTACTCGAAGAAGCCGGGCCAGGTTCTGAAGAGCTCGTTCACCGAATTGCACGACATCGTCTATGGCCTTGGGATCTCCGGCTGCGTCGTACTTGGCATAGACCAACTCTTCGGATCGCTTGAGCGGCAGGCAACTATGAAGCCGGTCACGATCGTGGTCGCGTTGCTGTTGGCAGTCGCGGCCATTCCGACTGGGCGGACCGTCAGTCGTGCGGTACTGCGCGCGATCAAGACCGAGCAGTACCGAGTGCTCATTGTCGGCAGCGGCGTGATGGCCGAGCACCTGCTTCGCTATCTGTCGTGGGACTCGCGTATCACCGTTGTCGGCTGCGTGGACGATGACCCTGCTCCGGGCACGGCCGTGCTCGGGACAATCGAGGACTTGCCTCAGATTGTCGAGGACCTGCACATCCATCAGGTGATGGTGGGATTCTCGAGAA
>JBKQMB010000106.1:0-7002 GCA_052326605.1 Acidimicrobiales bacterium
GACTCAGGAAGGAGGCGCCGCTAACCTTTCCACTCGAGGAACCGGGATCAGCTCAACGCGGTTTTCGTTGATCGCCAAACGCGAGATTCACTGATCGCAGATCGCGGGGTTCGGTGAGAACGCACAGCTGGTCCGGGATGATGGGGTGGAGTCAAGAGACGCCCCTCCGAGTACCCCTTACACCGGCCAGCCCGAACCGGTTGTAGAGACTGAAGGTCCATTGATGCACTCTCACTTCAACGGGAGCCGATCTGATCGAGACTCTGGGTTGAATGCGGTCTGGGGGATCTTCGTAGCTAGGGGCGGTGACTGACCGGACTCATTGGCCCGATGTGTCGCGCTGTCACGGCGGCGGCACCTTGCTCAACGGAGCATCAGTGACCTGTCAGATCGCTGCCACTCCGCACAGGAACGAGCGTGTGCCTCTCGAGGGCTAGGCGTGGGGGTCAGGCAGGGCGAGCCAGGCCATACGCAGCGTAAATAGCGTTGCGATGACCTCCCGTCTGTTCACGTGGCAGTGAAGGAGCGCCAGTGGGGATCTTTGGGAAGAGGAAGGCCAGAGCGGCAGCTCCACCCGCCGTCAGTCGCCTCGACACAGGCCGAAGATCTATGGCGCGACGACGAGCCACCCAAGATCTGAAGGGAGCAGACCTCCAAGGTGCGGATCTGAGCTGGGCCGATCTCAAAGGGCGATCCCTGAAGGGTGCCAACCTCGCCAACGCCGACCTGTCGATGGCGTTACTGCATGGCACCAACCTCAACGAGACCAATCTGTCGGGCGCGAACCTGTCCACGGCCGACATGAAGCGGGTTCGTTCAGGAGGCATCACCGGTTCACCGAACGGTCTCCCCTACTACTGGCTCATCGCAAACGGATACCTGGTAGGTCCATCCGCGAATCTGGCCAAAGCGGACCTCAGCGGAGCCGACCTGACCAATGCCAAGCTGTTCGGAGCCAACCTGATGGGCGCGGATCTCAGCGGTGCGGATCTCAGCGGTGCGGATCTGTTCGAAGCTGACCTAACGGGCGCGATCCTGGCTGGCGCCGCCTTGGCGGGCACGGATCTGAGTGGTGCCAAGCTTGCCGGGGCCGACCTGTCACACAGGGTCCTGCGCGGTGCCAGGCTCCACCACGCCGACCTGACCGGAGCTGACCTGACCGGAGCCGACCTCACGGGAGCGGGCCTGCGCGGTGCCAATCTCAGCGAGACCAACCTGACCGGCACTCTCTTGACCGGAGCCGACCTGACCAAAGCCAAGCTGACCAATGCCATCAAGGTCGAGGTTGTATCGGACGAAACGACGACCTGCCCCGGTGGGAAGCCAGGCCCCTGTTGGTAAGTACAGGAGCCGGGGCCAGTGTCCCCACTTGAATCGCGACCGGGCCTGGTGGGAAGAGAGGCCCCAGATCCGGTCCGACCGCGGGGCAAGGCGCAGGGTGGCGGTCCAATGACCGAGCCCGTCACCCGCGGCAATCGCCTCTGACGCTCCATGGTGGGTTGCCACTCAGGACAGGATCGCGCCTGTGCCCCGCAAACGCGCCAGACGGGGGGTTAGATGCCGGATCCGTAACATCGGTAGGCGGATACCTGAGTTACGACTGGCCGGCGCTGCAAGGTAACGAATGGCCGCGCTCCTAGTGGATAGCAGCCAGTTTCTCCACGCACCCGCTCCCCAAATACCAGGGTCGGTTCAGAAGAATAGGGGTTTCACTTTCCACCCATCGGATGTTGAATCAACTCTGTTGCAGCCATGCAGTGGCGCGACGCAGCGGACGGGGGTGCATCAACCCCGTACCAGATCGAATGACCCCTGCCCGGCCCCGTGTGAGGGTCGCCCGATCAGCTGGCGATGGACTCCCGGCTGCCTCCGGGGTCCGTCGCGTCCCGGCGCATCTGCACGCCCGCAAGACGCTGCCGGTCCGCGCTGGATGGCCCATGCGCCCCGATAGTGCTCCGCTAGCTGGACCTTCCTGGCTAGAACGGGGACGTCCTCGTGCACGACGCATGCTCACCTAGGCAGACCCCACCCCACAGCGCCTCCACGACCTGTTCGGGCTCGACGCCTACGCTCCGACTCGCTGACCTAAGTAATACAGCACCGATCCTCAAACATCGCAGCTGACCTGGGACTACATCCCATCCTCACGGGCTAGCCAGGAAACTCCCTCTAGGGCCCGATCACTTCAAGGGCTGTTCGTTTGGGGGGTAGGGGGTCGACATCCGCACCCCTCTGAGGGGTAGGGTCCGAAATGGTCAAGTCCGCGGCGGATTAGCCGCAGTGCCCGAAGGAGGACCTAATGAAATACGTAATCGAATACGAGATTCGCACAGCTGGCCTCACCTACGATCAGAACTTCGCCAACCAGGATGCGTTGCTCAAGGCGTTTGGCAAGTGGACGCCCGAGGACGGCCTCACGGTCTGGGCGTTCGTGTCCAACATGAACAACGGTGGCTACGTACTCGTCGAGGCAGCCGATCCCGGCATCGTCTATTCGTTCGTCTCGAAGTTCGTCTACTGGAACGAAGTCAAGGTCGTTCCAGTGTTTGAAGTCGCGGACGTGGTCGCGATCGGCACCAAGTCGCTTTCGTGGGCCCGCACCGCGGTGAGCGACTAAGAGGTTCCCTACCGTCCGGCGAGGGGTCAGGGGTCGGACGGGCCGCCCTACTGCTCGGCCGGCTTGGTGGCGCACAGTGCGGTCGACAGATCCGCAACGGCCTGTCCCGCACGCTCGTCGAGGGCGTGGGCGTCGAGGGCCGCACTGTTTGCTGCGGCGGCGCAGTCATCGGCAAGCACCGTGAACGTGTGGAACGCGGCGGCTAACCGCTCATCGATGACCGGATCCGTGCACGGATGATCGGAATGCCACTCTCGGGCATGGAGCGCAGCCACCTCTGGCTGGTCGGTCGTGGCCTGGGTGGTCTCTGGTCCGAGGGCCACCACGCCTATGATCCGCTTCGCCGCTGCCATCAGTTCCGTGATCGACGGCATCGCCCCGGCAAGCCAGACCTCGACCTCTGAGCTTACCGGCGGTTCCTCCTCTTCGGATGGGTCCGTGCCCACGGTGCCATCGTTGCACCCCACTCGGAACAGGATCGTACCTTTGCCCCACCTTGGATCGGCAAGGCGGTTGGGGTGCCCAGCTAACCCGCAGTGTCATCAGCGACGCTCCTCGCACTTCCGTCGAAGTTGCGCCAGAAGACGATGTATACCGACGAGTACGGTTGGTGACCACGATGACTGCTCGTTTGCAGAGCCCAGGCGATAGGACGCTCCAACCATGAGGATCGGAGTAGTGCTCCCCCAGACTGAAATCGGCGCTGATGTGGCAGATGTACGCCTATACGGCCAGGGAGTGCAGCTGATGGGCTACCAGCACCTGCTCGCCTACGACCACGTTGTCGGAGCAGACAGGACTATTCACAAGGACTGGAGCGGTCCCTATGACATCGACACGGAGTTTCATGAGCCGTTCGTCCTGTTCGGCTACCTCGCCGCTTGCACGACGCTGGAGTTGGTCACGGGCATCACGATCCTTCCCCAGCGCCCGACGGTACTCGTCGCGAAACAGGCGGCAGAGGTAGACCTGCTGACCAACGGGAAGTTCCGGCTCGGCGTGGGCATCGGATGGAATCCCGTCGAATACGAGGCACTCGGGCAGGACTTCACAGTTCGGGGTCGCTGGATCGAGGAACAGGTGGAGCTCCTGCGCGAGCTTTGGACCAAACACTCGGTGACGGCCGCTGGCCGTTTTGATCAAGTGACAGGCGCTGGTATTGCTCCCCTACCTGTCCAGCGGCCGATCCCGATCTGGTTCGGTGGCATGGCACCGAAGGCGTTTCGGCGCATGGGTCGACTGGCCGACGGATGGTTTCCTCTGGTGCAACCTGGCCCGGAACTCGACAAGGCTCGCGAGACCATTGCGGCGGCGGCCGTGGAAGTTGGCCGTGATCCAGAAACGATGGGCATGGAGGGTCGGGTCGACTGGCGAGGCGATGTGGACGATGTGGCCGAACGAGTCGACGGTTGGCAAGAAGTTGGCGCAACCCACCTGTCTATCAACACGATGGGAGCGGGGTTGGTGACGGCCGAAGACCACCTGGCCGTACTGGAGAAAGTGGCTGAAATCCTCCATGTGAACTGATTCGTAGGCAGAAGGGTCCCGCTGGTGCGGTGCGGTGGCAGTCCGGGGGCTGTTTGGCCGAGGTGGTGCAATGGGTGCTCCGTGCGCAAACGGCCGTTTGTTGCCTTACCAACCCACCGCAGCGATGACCGGGGCGTTGAGGTGCTGTCCTGCCATACTGCCGTCGTTCGGCGCATCACCGAAGGGATAGACAGCGCCGGCAGCACTCCCGACCCAGTAGGCCCCACCATCGGCGGTGCAGAAGATCGCCGTGGCGGGGTTGAGGCCACCGACAACACCGCCAGGCAGCGACCCAAAGTTGACTGCGTCACCGTACGGAAAAACTGCACCGTCGGCGAAGAGAATCCAGTAGCCCCTGCCGTCAGGAGTGCGCACCGCCGAAGTGACTGGAACGAACCGCCGTCCAGGTGCTCCGTATTGGGCGGCATCGCCGAAGTGGCGAACGACGCCAGCAGCGGTCACAACCCAGTAGCCGTTGCCGCTGGCGTCGGGCATCACGGCCACCGCCGGAGCCACACAATTAGGGTAGAGACCGGGACAAGATCCGGCAAAGCGTGCATCACCGAATGCGAAGACGCCGCCGTCGGAGGCAACCATGTAGTAGCCACCGCCATCACCGGACGACACGATCGCTACCATCGGTGCGTTCAACTGATGCACCTTGCCAGGCGTCCCTGCGGGTGCGATTCCAAGTCCTGGGATCGACCCGTAGAATCCTGCATCACCGAATGCGAAGACGCCGCCATCGGCGGCTACCAACCAGTAGCCGCCATGATCTCAAGTTGGCGCAATGCCCACAATGGGACGCTGGAGGTGGAAGGAACCCATCGAGCCAAAGAACTGGGCAGAGCCAAACGTGAAGATTCCGCCGTCGCCACCCACAAGCCAGTAGCCATGTTGTGGAGTCAGTGGAAGGCTCCCCTTGCAGGTAGTCGTCGATAGGCAGGCAGCTGCGCTGGTGCCTTGAACAGCCGGGGACGACGTGCTGATCTGCAATCCAGGAGCGGCAGCCCCCGCTGGGCTTTCAGCCAGCGATGCAGCCAGCACAGTCCCGACCATCGTCAATGCGAAGACCGCGGTCAACGTGATCATCTCGATCTGCCGCAACTTGCCCACACTCCATAATCCGCCGGAGGAGTCAGTCGTCATCCCCATGCCCCCTCCTCCTGCCCGACCTTGACGGTCGCCCCCGATCGTCGACTCAGCAGAGATCCTGACACAGGTCCATCTCATTCACCATCGTCACTAATGATGGCGTCGTTGGCAGAGGGACCAAATCGGCCGATTGGGTCCCACCCGCAGCGACCCCATCACGGCGATGAGAAGTGTGAGTTTCCACTCATGCGCGTAATCTATGTGTCGTAGGGCCGTCGATGTATCGTTTTCGATACATCCAGATGGATGACGACACTCATCGGCTACGCACGCGTGAGCACCGACGACCAGAACGCCGAGCTACAGGTAGACGCCCTGAAGGAGGCTGGGTGTCTGAAGGTCTTCACCGACAAGGCGTCGGGTTCCCTGGCGAACCGACCCCTTCTCGATCGGATGCTCGACCAGCTACGCCCAGACGACGTTGTGGTGGTTTGGCGGCTGGATCGGCTGGGTCGGTCCCGGAAGAACCTGATCGCCCTCGTCGAGGTGTTGGCCGAGAAGGACGTCGGCTTACGCAGCCTGCCGGAATCCATCGACACCAGCACGGCCAACGGCAAGTTCTTCTTCTCCGTCATTGGTGCATTGGGCGAGTTTGAGAGGGACCTCATCAGGGAACGGACCCTGGCCGGTCTGGCGGCTGCCCGAGCAAGTGGTCGTGTTGGTGGTCGGCCTCCTGTAAGACCCCTGAAACAGTGAAGGTGGCGCAGCAGATGTACGCGTCCAGGGAGCACACCGTGGAGGCCATCGCCAAGACGCTGGGTGTCAGTCGAACCACCGTGTACCGGCACTTGGCCCCTGCTGGGTTATCCACCCCGCTGTCAGAGCGTTCTTTCGTTCGGCCTACGGCCTGGTCCGCTGCCCATTCCGTGGGGCCGTAGACCTCCGCTGAACCGCCACCGGTAAGGGGGGATGGCCCGCCCAGGCGGTAGAGGGGCTTAGAGGGCCGTCTCTGCTACCTCGGAGGACCTCTCTATCGCCTTCACGGATTTGCCCAGCGAGAGGCACTGATTTACGCCACTGCTCCTGGTCAGCAGTCCTTTGAGGACCTTTGCCTCTGGTGCGTCACCGATCAAGGCATCAAGCTTGAAATGTTGCGTTGAGCGGTGCCGACAGTTTTCAGTCGGGTTTGCTCGCATGGCGGTTTCCAAGGGGGTTGGAGCCATGGCGAAAATGCAGATCATCTTCACTGTTCGGGCGGGGCTTGGGCTGTTGGCGGCGGGGTGTGGCGCCTACTCGTCGACACCGGCCAAGAATTCGGCCAGCACGCCGACCACGACCAGTAAGGAGGAAAATGCCCTCCCATCTCAATTGTGACGACCCCAGCATCGCCAGCTACTGCCGCGGCTGCCGTTGTCCCGGCTGCCAGGCAGCAAGCACGGCGAAGTCCTCAGCTTGGCGTAGATCGCGCACTCCGGTAACCCCCAAGTCCAACAGCACGATGAGTGTTGCCGAGACATACGACTGCACGCTCACTCTGGGTGAGTGGAAGCGATTCAACGAGGAGGCATCATGACCCACCGACACAGCATCAGACGCCGCAAGCATGGCGCTCCGCGAAAGGCGACAGTCATCATCACCTGTACCCTGGCGGCCCTACTGGGCACTTACGGCATCGCCGCCGCCGTCACCCAGAGCCTCAGCCTTGGGGCAGGTGACACCGCCAGCGTGACCTGTGCCGGGGACAGCCTGAGCGTGACGAGCCA
>JBKQMB010000107.1:0-7467 GCA_052326605.1 Acidimicrobiales bacterium
GGAGGGATGCGAGAGCGGACGAATCGGACGGTCTCGAAAACCGTTGTGTCGCAAGGCACCGTGGGTTCGAATCCCACTCCCTCCGCTCGGGGTAAGGGGTGGTTTTCCGGTTCGGGCCACGAGGTCCCAACCGGGGACCATCCCTCGAGAACCCCTCGACAAGCTTCCGGCGGGCACGCTCCGAAGACGATTGACGGATACGGTTCCCCCGGCAGAGCGCTCCACTCCCCCGGAGCGATGCCACCGAGGCGAGCTCTGCGGTCTGCGCTGGTCGGACCTCGAGGTCGACAAACGCCACGAAGGCGGCCCGCCCGGGCACAACTGGGAGATACCCCTCCTCAATCCTGGCCCGTGGGATCGACACGGGACCGTGAAGAGCAACGTATCCTTGGCTGCGAGGGATTCCGAATCCCCCGCTTGTTGGTGCGGACCTGGGAGGCGGAGCGTTGATCACCACTACCGACCGAGCCGGAATCGGCCTTGTCCGTAACCACGCTGCCGGGTTCACCGTTGTCCTCGTGCTTTGCGCGTTCGGTATGACCGGTTGCGGAGTCGTGTCGGCAGTCAAGAAGGTCGAACACGATGTGCAGGGGAACAAGGCCACCATCGACACCTTCACTACTAAGATTCAAACCGGCGAAGCCACGGCATTCGAGGCTACGTACGCGACGACCGGAAGCTCGCCGGCGACGGTCGTGTACGCAGTGGAGCCACCGAAGGGGCTCGCCTTCAAGGAGACCCCGTCGGATGGCAGCACTGGCGCCAGCAATGTGGACATCGTCGTGAATTCTTCGGGTGAATACCTGTGCACTCCATCATCGTCCTCCGGTTCGGGCTCGAATGCATCATGGTCTTGCCAGAAGCTGCAGGCCGCCAATGCCGCTGACGAGAACAACATCCTCGACTTCTACACGCCTGCGCACTGGATCACCTTCCTCAAGGACTTTTCGCTTGCTGCCGGCATTGCAGGTGACACGGTCACGTCGTCGACCATGACCGTCAACGGTTTCAGCTTGCAGTGCGTCGACTTCCGCGCCCCGGGAGTGGCCGGCATCAGCACGATCTGCACTACGGCCCAGGGCATCCTCGGCTACGTAAAGGTCGCTTCGGACGCAACAAGCTTTGAGATCACGAGCTATTCCGCATCGCCGCCGGCGTCGCTGTTCGAGCCGCCGCCCGGCGCCACCATCACGACCCCTCAGACAGGTAACTCATAGCTCGGCTCGTAGGGAACCGGTGAGCCGAGCGAAGCAGAACGGGCAAGCGCCCTCCGCCACGACCTGGACGGAGGCGTACACGGACTGCCAAGATGCGTCGACCCGCCGAGTCGGTGGGTGCCGCGTGCCCACCGCAGGCCTCGAGACCGAAGCGATCCAAGCCTCTGCTGCAGTGAGGTCCACCGATGATCCTTCAACACGCCCTACTCGACGTCGTCCCAGGGGAGGAGGAGCGCTTCGAGCGGGCGTTCCGCTCGGCCCGCCCGATCATCTCCTCGAAGCCAGGATGCCGGTCCGTGCGTCTGGAACGGTGTATCGAGTCCCCTGCCCGTCACTTGTTGTTGGTGGAGTGGGAGCGTGTCGAAGATCACACCGAGAGGTTCCGTGGGTCCAACGAGTATCAAGAGTGGCGTCAGCTCCTACACCACTTCTACGACCCATTTCCGACGGTCGGTCATTACGAGCAAGTGCCCATTCCCTGATTGAGGGGGTGTCCCCGTGTCGCCGGGCGCTTGGCATTTGCCAGCATGACCTACCGGCACTTACACGGACACAGCTGACGGCAGTCAATAACCCCACGACGATGATGAGGTGACGGGCCGTTGCTGGCATTCTGGATGCACGCTCAAGCAGGAGGATGGAGATGGCACTGCACGCGGACCCGCTCCCAAGTTGGCGAGAGACGCCTACCAAGCAGTCGATCGTGGACTTCGTCGCTGCTGTCACCGATCCAGAGTCCGATGCTCTGGTGCCAGAGGTCGATCGCGTCGCCGTCTTCGACAACGACGGCACGTTGTGGGCCGAGTTGCCCATGTACGCACAGTTGGCCTTCGCCATCGATCGAGCGGCCGAACTGGGCCACCCAACCAGCCCCGAAAAGCTGAAAGCCGGTGGTCTCGGGGCAGTGCTCGAACTGGTGAAGCTGACTCACGGCAACGTCACCACCGACGAGTTCGAGTCGGCGTGCCGGAAGTGGATGGCGGCCGCCCGCCACCCTCGCTTCGGGGTTTCGTACCTGTCCACGGTGTATCAACCGATGCTCGAGCTGCTCAAGCTGCTGGATACCAACGGGTTCTCGTGCTGGATCTTCTCGGGCGGCGGAGCCGACTTCATGCGAACGTGGTCAACCGAGGTGTACGGTCTCCCGCCACACAGGGTGATCGGTAGCATCGGGACCACCGAGTTCCGCATGGGCGACAAGGGTCCCGAACTGGTCAAAGGAACCGATCTTCAGATCCTCAATGATGGTCCCCAGAAGCCGATCTCGATCCATACACATGTCGGGCAGCGCCCGATCCTCGCCGCCGGGAACACGGATGGCGATCTGCCCATGTTGCAGTGGACAGCAGCGAGTCCCTATCGAACTCTGGAACTGGCCGTTCACCACACCGACGCAGAACGGGAATACGCCTACGACACCGATCCCCTTTTCGGCAGCGGGACCGTACAACTCCTTGCTGCCGCTTCGGAGAATCAATGGACCATTGTCGATGTGGCTGCGGACTGGTCAGCCATCTTCCCGCCTCTCCACTGAGCCAAGGCCAAGAATGCCCAAGTATCCCCGATCGGGAGTGAGGAACTTCGCGATCAACCCTCTTCTTGCAGCGCTCGGAGGATCTCTGTGGCCTAGCTGAGAGCTCCTTCTCGTACCATGTACCGTGTGACGCCCCAACGTTTCTCGTTTCCCAGCAGCTGCTGGACGATTTCCTCAAGAGGCCCGATCCACACAAAGGGTGAGCCAGGATGTCGCCCCCGGAAGCTCCAGAAATGACTCTTGCGATTTCGTGCGCAAGGGCCTCAGCATCATCCGTGAACTCGACATGTTGGACGAGCGCCTCGATACTCGGTGTGCGACCAGCCGCACCAGCCGCCGAACGGATCAGGTCGAATGTCGAGTCGAGCGTGGCGGAACGCCAATCCACCTCATGGGAGCGCCCGTCCGCCAAGGACTTCCCGAGTCCGGTGACTCCCACGATGTCTGCGGCAGTCGCTGAGAACCGGAGAAGATCAGGGTCATTCCCGCCGATCACGAGCGGGATGGGATCTTGGATCGGCCTCGGTTCCTTCAGGACCGCCTTCCTCGGCGCGATCAGCCCACCGGAAAGAGAACCAGAGTGAAGCAATGATTGTTCTTCCTCGGCTGCTTCAAGCATCCTGAAGAGTCCGACGCGACGGCGAACGCCGCTCGAGTCAGGATTGTGACCTGGTGCCTGGTCGCACCCGGAGTGCGTCGTGATCTCCCGGTTTGACCGCCGTGTCCCATGGCAATGACACTGTCCCGCGAGGTCCACCTCATGACCGCTGGACCTCACCAGCTTCGGGAGCACTGGGAGGTTTGGCCGACTCGTAGTACGAGTCGGCCGATGCCGTCAGTTGCCAGCACCCTCGAAGAGCGCACTGAGATCGAGCGAGGGGACGTGTTGCTTGGTCGCCAGGGAAACCCACGTGGGAGCCAGCGCATCCTTTCCCGCCCCAAGAACGGTGCCGATCAATCCCGCCGACTCGAGCAGGTCTTGGGCGGGAAGCCGGGAGATGACCACATGCCAGATCGCTTCCTCCAGCACGTTGAAAGCAGTCAGCACCTCTGCGATGTCGAACCCAGCACTGAAGCGCTCCTCGGCGACGTGTTGGGCGTACTGAGAGATGGGCACGAGATTCCGCTGTGTCAGACATTCGAGAACCAGAGCGAACAAGTCACCCAAGCGCTGACGAGATTCCTCCGACCCCAACGCCTCGTAGTGTGTGAGGTGAGCACGCCGAAGAGCTTCCGACGCTTCCTGGAGGACATCTTCCTGGGCCGCATCCAAGATTCCAATCAGTTCCATGCCTGACTCCTCACTTCCCTGATCGCTCATGGCGCGCACTACTTTTCCACGACACTATCGGACAGGCTGCAATGCTGGGGCAAGAGACCAAGGTCCCAGAAACCGGGCATATCACTGGGTGTCTCCGACGGCAGCAGAAGTCACCGGTTGGCCCAATGGTGACTCCTGGGAGGAGTGCGGTGGTCCGGAAGCCTGGTCAGGCGCACGCCATCCGGCGAACGACTCCGGTATCGGGGACACCCTCCCGATGCGTACTGGAACGCGTCTGTAGGCATTGTTCGTGGACACCCGATGCGGCGGCTCCCACGCAGCGTGGGATGGCGCGCGTAGCCCGCTGGCTGCCGGAGCTCGATGTGGAGGTTCGGGTGCCGGACGCTCTCGCCTACTGCTCTCCTTGCTCGTTGATGTAGACCTTCCTGAAGAAATCCTCGCCGTGCTCGGCGGCATGTTCCGCCTCATACAGCGCCAAGACGGCCCTTTCGAGCCTCCCGTCCAAGTCTGGGGGGTCATCGTCGGACGTGAATTCGGCGACGACGACGTACTCGTCGGCCAGCGCGGTGAACGTGTTGAAGATCCCGGCGAACTCGTCGGCGATCACCTGCACCGGGCCTGGATTTCCGAACTGCCACTCGCGAGCTTGGAGCGCGGCAGAAACGAGCTTCTCGGCGGTCACCTGGGCGTGAAGGGCCCCACGGGTCTCCGTGCCGAGCGCCTCAAACGCCGCTGCACTCAGCGCCACGATCCACGGCTTCGCCCAGGTGAGCCACTGGCCGAGGGGATCGGCGTCCGAGTTCGATTGATGCTCCCCATCACTTTGGACCACGACCCATTCTGCATCCGATCAGGCCACCATGACTCTCGGGTTCGTCCGGAAGTAGTCGCGCCTCTCACCCAGCGGTGGACCCAGCAGGGCAGAGTCATTGATCAGGGACGTTCCATCAGGCCGGCATCGAGGTCCAGGCGCATGCAGACCCTCGTCGCAGGGTCAAGGCCATGAGCCGTCTCCACCTCTCGAACGGCGCGGAGTTCGGGGCCGATCTCCTCCCCGGCAAGGACCCTGAAGCCGAGGTGCTCGTAAAGAGGTCGGTTCCAAGGAACCTCGGCGAAGGTCGTCAGGGAGATCGCCGACCTACCGGACTCGATAGCCCACATTCGGGCGCGGTCGAGCAATGCGTGTCCGACGCCCTGGCCTTGACGATCGGGACGGACGCTCACCTCTTGGACGTGAGCGTTCCCATCGACTTCGTCGACAAGGACGTAGCCCACCGGCTGATCCGCGGCGTCGACGGCAACCCAACTCCGCCCTTGGGCCGCGTACTCCGCCAGCTCATCGACCGAAGCTGGCTCGCTATCCGCGACGGTGTCCAAGCCCACCGCTCGGAACTGCTCTGCGGCCAGCTATTCGATCTCCTGAAGTTCCGGACCGTCCCCACCGCGAGATGTGCGGACAGCGATCACCCTGAAAGCATGGCGCGTGCGGCAACCACGTGCGCCACGTGCCTGAATCGGTAGGGGGCAGGCAAAGACCGCCAGAACTGTCATCCAGAATCGACCCCTGTGGCGCACGGTTCGGCCACCGAGGGTGGGGTGGATCGGGGCAGCTCCGATTGCGGTACGCCCACCAGATCGGTGTTCCGAGTGCACCCTTTTGAGGGAAGGTTCCCTCAAGCCCGGCTCAGAGCGTGAGGGTCGGCAATTGGACTTCACGCCGGGTACGCCACCGAGGGCCCGGGCCGATCTCGGCCATTACGTCTCTCACGAACTGCGAGAATGCGTCGGAATCGGCGAGACGGTCTGCGAAAGTGCAATCACATGTGCCCTACTCGACGACACGATCTGGGATCCGGCAGGACACCGTGCGAAGCCCGCAGTCCAGCTCGAAAACCGTGGTGTCGCAAGGCACCGTGGGTTCGGATCCCACTCCCTCGGCTGCTGCTGCTATTACAACGTGGTCGCTGGACCGAGAGTGTTTCTGATGTCCGATCGCTCAGCGCGCGAATGTTGTTCATTCGAACCGTGCTGAGCGGTGGGACAGGGAACGGTGCTGGCGATCATTGCCTGCCGTCAAACGACACCTCGGGGACGCAAGTTCGGGGCAGCGGGGGTGCGCGCTATGTGACACTCGGGGGCCGGAAACCGTCAGGAGCTGGCGGGGAGGGATCGGGCGTGGGGCGATGAGCGTCGGTACCGGCCTCATCCGTAGGGATGCGGAGGACGGGCTGGTGGAGACGAGGCCGTGTGGTGGGATCAGCGGGCGGAGGTGACCAGGGAGGTCAAGGGAAGCACCACTCGGCGGATGCTGGCATTGGCAACGCTTCCCCATGACATGTCATCGACTCCGGTACCGGCGGCGAATGCGCGGATCATACGGATGCTTCCGCCATGAGTGACGACCGCGACATCACGCTCATCCTGCTGCATCACCAGCGATTCGACCAAGTCCGCACAGCGGCAATTGAGGCCCTCAAGGGATTGGCCGCTCACTGGATGGGCTTGAGCGTCAACGACTTTCCCGTCACGAATCCCGTTATCGGCTGGTGGCAAGCTCCCCGACCACGAACCTTCCAACTCTCCGAAGCATCGCTCGCGCGGTCGCTGGTCGGTCTCTACCTCACGCTCCAACCTGTCGGCGATGAACGCCGCGGTGTCCTGGGCACGACGAAGATCGACCGAATACACCGCTGCAATGTCCTCCGTTTGGAGCGACGAGACAGCGCGTTGTGCCTGTTGCCGTCCCTTGCGAGTGAGCCTGGCTCCATCCGCCTGTCCCCGCACCCATCCCAGGGAGTTCCAGTTGCTCTCACTGTGCCGCACCAACCGGAGCACTCGTTGTCCGCCCGGTCGAAGGATCATCAATTAACAATCCCCTGTCAGCCTGGGGATCAGCTGAGAGCTGACTGAATGGATTCTTGGAATCAGTCACCAGGTCGTGGAGCAGTCCGCGTCGTCGATGGAGCCATGGCCGACCCGTTGAACAGGCCGGCGGATCCGTTTCGCACCGACCATCGGAATACACAGCGAATCACCAGGTTCGCCCCAGCCGATTCACAGGACCGTGCCGCAGACTGACCACTGCGCCCAACGGTCGGGTGGGAAGCATTTCCCTTCGACGTATTCTTCGCGGAATTCCTCCCCGGCCCGAGGGCGCACCAAGTATGACGGAACCGCTACCCCGGCTGGAGGTAGGTTCCACAAAGTCCAAGGGCTTCAGTGACGATTCACCCTTCCCGAAGCGCCCCTCACGCTGACCGGTTCCGCCGAGGGCGTGGATCAACCAACGCCCAACTCGACCCTCGGCGCCGGTTCGATGACCCCCCGCTGTCGATGCGAGACACCGTGTGGTGTACCGTCGTAATGGCTCATTGAGAGCACCAGCGTCTCCGCTCACGGTGACAAGATCGAGAGTCCCGATGGGACCCAGCAAC
>JBKQMB010000108.1:0-14402 GCA_052326605.1 Acidimicrobiales bacterium
CGGCCAGGGCCGGCATCACCGCCCGCCATGTCGTCGAACTGCCGGCGATCCCGTGCACCAGCAGTACCGTCGGCCCCTCGCCGGCCATGCGGTAGCTGACGTCGTGGCCGTGGATGCGGACCGTACGGGCGCGGAACTCGCTGGCCTTCATGGTGCCGCCGCCGTGCGGTGGTGGACGGTCCTCCACCGCAGGTGGCCCGCCGACCGCCCCGCCCGAAGACCCTGCATCGCCTGTACCGGTCATCTCGCCTCCAACCCGGCCAGCTCGACCCGGGCGCATCTCGTCGTTCCCACGCTGGTTCACACTCCGCCTCCGTGGCCCCTGTCGGCCACCTTGCTCTCCCTCAATCGTCCCCGGATGAGGCGGTGAACGGTAGAGGACAAGGTCCTGCCCGTGCCGGGCGGGCCCCCGGTGCCCGGGTGGCCGCCCGGGTGCCAGGATGGCGACGTGGAGGCACGGGTGGACGCGGAGGACCATCGCCTCACCGGACACGGCCGCACCGGGTCGGCCAGGGTCACCCTGTGCGCCGTCGTGGCGATGGCGGGACTGATCGCAGGATGCTCCGGGTCACCTGCTACCACCTCGGCGCCCGCTGCCGCCAACCCGTTCTTCACCGCGCGATTCACCGCCCACGCCAACCACTCCACGTTCGGTCAGGACCCGTCATGGACAGCGGACGGACGGGTCCTCTCCAACGAGGACGACCCGTCCGGGGTGTCCCAGATCTACGTGTCACGCCTCGACGGCACCGAGATGTCGTGCCTGACCTGCGGCCAACCGGGTCCCAACGGGTTCCCCCAGGAACAGCCCCAAGGGGACTGGATCCTCTTCTGCTCGTTCCGCGGGCAGCAGATGACCTTCGGTGCCCCGTGCCTCGGAGGGATCGGAAGCGATCTCTACGCCATGCGACCCGACGGAAGCCGTCTCACCCGGCTGACCGGACCTGACTCCCCGTTCGAATCCGGAACCGCCCCCTACGACAACTACCACCCCTACTGGTCGCCCGACGGCCGGCACCTCATCTGGACGCACGTCGCCTACGACCCGCTGGCACAGGGTGGGACGCAGTGGACGATCCTCTTGTCCACCCTCGTGGTGGACAGGGACGGGACCCCGCACCTGGCCGACGTGACCGTCCTGGCCCCCGGCGGCGACCACGCCTACGAGACACAGGTGTGGTCCCCGGACGGCAGCGGCATCCTCTACACGTCGTTCAGTTCGGACGGCGACAAGCGCATCGGCTGGCTCAACTCGGAGCTCTACTTCATGCGGCTCTACGGCGATGGCGCCTCTCCCGCCCATCCACAGGTGACGCACCTGACCGACGGGAGTCCCGGATGGGACGAGCAGGCGGTGTTCACACCCGACATGAAGGACGTCATCTGGATGTCGAGCCGGGGCACGCCCACGTGGTACCAGACGGTCGTCACGGGCGCCCAGGCGGCAGGGTACGACCCACCCTTGGAGAACGAGGTGTTCGGACCGTTCTTCGTCCTCACCGTCCTCGACCCGAAATTCCGCACGGACCTCTACGAGCTCGACCTCGGCACGCACGCCATCCGCCGGCTGACCGACCTGGACCAGGTGGTCCCCGAGTTCTACTTCAATCCGTCCGGTACCGAACTGATCTGGACCACCGGCAACCACAGCCACACCTATCTCGGCACCTTCTCCCCCGCGCCCGCCGTGGTCGCCCCCGCCCGGGTACGTCCGGACCGTGCATGGGTCGACGCACCGGCCCACGGTGACCACACGCCACCCCAGCCGGAACGGACCACATCCATCAGCCTGGCCCACCTCACGCTTCCGCCCCAGGAGCTCGAGGCCATCTCGCTGATGGAGGACCAGCTCTCCCAGCTCGCACGCCTGCTCCAGGGGCTGCCCGGTGGCGGTTCGTGCTGCCAGGCCCCGGGTTGAGGGACCGGGCCACTCCCCGTCGCGCCGCGCCGCCCCCGGTCAGGTCGCGGCCAGGGCGCTCCCGAGCTCCCGGGCGGCGATGTTCGGGAACAGAAAGTCGGTCTTCACGAGATCAGCGTGTGCGGAGGGGTCGGCGGGCGGCCCGGAATAGCGGGTAACGCCTACCGGTTGCACCTCCCATGGCCAACACCGACAGCACGACCACCGTTGTCGCCACTGCCTTCGGCGGCCCCGAGGCCCTCTCCGTCGTCGACCGTCCGATCGCAGCGCCGGGCCCTGGTCAGGTGTCGGTGGCCGTCCGAGCGGTGGGCACCAACCCGATCGACTACAAGCTCTACAGCGGTTCCTTCGGCCACGACCCCGGTCAGCTGCCGATTGCCCCGGGCTCGGAGGCCGCCGGGGTGGTCACCGCGGTGGGCGACGCGGCAGAGGGACCCGCCGGGCCCATCCACCCCGGTGACGAGGTCGTCCTCTACCCGATCGAGGGCGCCTACGCCTCCCAGGTCGTGGTCCCGGTCTCCAGCGTGGTGCCCAAGCCGTCGACACTCACCTTCGAAGAGGCCAGCGGCCTGATGCTGACCGGATCCACCGCTGTGCATGCGTTGAAGGTCACCGGCGTGGGACCGGGCGACACGGTGGTCGTCCACGGCGCGTCGGGCGGCGTCGGCCTGATGGCGGTGCAGTTGGCGGTCGACGCGGGGGCGAGGGTGATCGCCACCGCCGGCGAGAGCCGTCACGACTACCTGCGCACGCTGGGCGCCGAGCCGGTGGCCTACGGAGACGGGCTGATCGAGCGCATTCGAGCGCTGGCCCCCGGCGGGGTCGACGCGGCCATCGACGCAGCGGGCACCGACGAGGCGCTCGACACGTCGATCGCCCTGGTGGCCGATCGCAACCGGATCGCCACCATCGCCGGCTTCCAGCGAGGCTTCGAGCTCGGGATCAAGGTGCTCGGCGGGGTGCCGGGTGGCGACCCGGGCACCGAGGTCCGTGCCGCCGCCCGCCTGGAGCTCGTGCGCCTGGCCGAGGCCGGCAAGCTCAAGGTCCTGGTGGCCGCCACCTACCCGCTCGCCGAGGCGGCGGCCGCCCATCGCGCCCTGGCCTCGGGCCACACCCACGGCAAGATCGTCCTGGTTCCCTGACCGATCCCCGGGCGCACCCGCCCGGCTGAAGAGCGGCCCGGCCTCAGGAGCCTGACGTCGACCGGCGGGAGCGGGCCGCCCACCGGCCGTCCCACCTCTCCACCAGCACCTCCACACCGAAAGCGGAAGAGACCGCCTCTCCGGTGAGGACGTCTCCGACCGGGCCCGCTGCCACCAGGCGCCCACCCCGCATCAGCGCGGCGTGGGTCACACCAGGCGGGATCTCCTCCAGGTGGTGGGTCACCAGCACCAGCGGCGGCACCGACGGGTCGCCGGCCAGGGAGGCGAGCCGGTCGAGCAGCCGCTCGCGGGCACCGAGGTCGAGGCCGGCGGCCGGCTCGTCCATGAGCACCAGCTCGGGGCTGCCCATCAGGGCCCGGGCGAGAAGGACCTGCTGACGTTCGCCCTCGGACAGCAGCCCGAACGGCCGCTCGGCGAACCCCCGTTCGCCGAACCCGGCATCGGCCAGGAGGGACGCTGCCCGGCTCCGATCGCCATCGGTGTACTCGTGCCACCACGTCTCGAGGGCGGCGTGGCGGCCGGTGAGCACGACATCGACTGCGGGGAGCTCCGGGCGCAGGGTCCGGCCGATCGAGGCGCTGACCACGGCGATCCGTCGCCGGAGCTCTCGCATGTCCACCCGTCCCAGACGCTCACCGAGCAGCTCGACCACCCCGCGAGTCGGCCACAGGGAGGACCCGACCACCCGCAACAGCGTGGTCTTGCCCGAGCCGTTGGGCCCGAGGAGGGCCCATCGTTGCCCGGCACCCACCTCCCACCAGATGTCGTCGAGGAGCGCGGTCCCGTTGCGCACCACCGAGACACCCTCGAGGCGGAAGACCGGGGCGGCCGTCGGTCGGTCGTCGGCCATTACCGTCGGTCGCTCATGCGTTGCCGGTGAATGTGCGGGGCGATGACGGCAGTCGTCGGCGATCGTCGGGGATGTGCGCTCACCCGCACCCTGCATGCGTAGGCCTGCTCCGATGCTCCGGTCCCGGCCGGGTCTGCCCGACTTCCGCCATCCCTCGTTCGACCGGTCCGGGCCGGTGGTCGGTGGACCAGCCGGCCCGGCGGTCGAAAGCGGTCAATGGGTCAGGTAGGTCAGCCCGATCACGGTTGCCAGCACGCCGTAGCCGAGCGTGGTCGGATGGATGTCGGCGCTCGGGCTCAGTGGGTTGTACGTTCCACCCGGGCACATCGCGGTGAGCAGGCAGATGGTCGGAATGTCACCGGTCTCCGCCTTGCCGTGGTAGCCCGCCGGGTTGAACACCGGCTCGGGGTTGGCGAAGCTCACACCGGGCACCTTTGCGGCAACGCCGGCCAACGCAGTGTTGAGCTGGGCCACCAACTGGTCCCCGCCGGGCGCCGGGAGGACGGCCGGATAGGGGTTGTACAGCCCGAGCTCCACGATCTTCGCATGCGGCGCCGCCGCGTGCAGCTGCCCGAGGATGAAGCCGACATTCTCCACGACGTGCGTGAACTCAGCACCGATCTGGGCGGCCCCGCAGGTGAAGGTCGCCGGGAACCCGCACGTGTGCTCGAGGAACTGAAGCACGTCGTTGGCGCCGATGTCGAACGTGATCACGCTGACGGCGTGGTTCGTGCTCAGGATCGACAGCGCATCGGCCAGTTGCGAGCTGGCGCCGTAGGGATGGTGGAGCCAGATGTAGGGGAACGGAGTGCCGGTCGGGCCGCCGGCACAGTAGCCGGGCACACCCGAACCGTTGATGAACGTGTCGCTGGTCTCACCGGGGCACCCGTCGTTGATGATCTGCAGGTTCGGGTTGAAGAACTTCAGCGCGGCGCCGAAATCGTCGACGAAGCCGGCATCGAACGACGCCGGGTTGATGTTCGGATACTCGCTGGCGAACTGCGCGGCGTGATAGCCGTAGGACAGCGAGTCGCCGAGGGCGAGGTAGGTGGGCGCCGGCTTCGTGGTTCCGGCGGACGCCTGGGCGGCCGGTGCGACGCCGATCAACAGCATCGACGCAAGCCCAACGCCGACGATCATCCGGAATTTCCCGACCTTCGACATGAGTTCCCCCTTCGTGCCCCAGATGGCTGCAGATGGCTGCAGATGACTGCAGATGACTGCCCCCGGCGGTCAGCCTTGCACCCCCCTGAGGTAGCGGTCAACCGCGCCGGACGGGCCGGAACAGCACACCCTGCGGACCCGCAGGGCCCGGGGTGGGCCTCCCGGGAGCCTCGGCGAAGGCCCCGCCGTCGGCCCCCAGCATCGACCCGTCAACTCGAGGTGATCGCCGCTTTCGTCGGTGCCAGCATCACCCAGGTCGTCCCCGGCAGGATGCGGATGGGCGACCCGTCCGACGCCTGGTACGTGGTGATGGAGGATGCGGTGGGCTTCGACCAGGTGGCGTGGACGAGCTCGCCGGTCGACAGGACAACGGCCGTTCCGGTACCAACGGTGTCGGCGTCAGGGACGGGGTTGCCGGCAGGATCGACGAATCCGGTGTTGACATACGGGACCATCTCCACGATGACGTTGGTGAAGGCCGCTGGAGGACCGGGCTTCAGCGACGTCCCCACCGCGGCGGTCTGGGGGACACCGTTCGTGGAGCGGTCCCACAGGCTTGTGGTCGCGTCGTAGGACCAGGTGGCAACCGTGGCCCCACTCATCGGGACCACCACCCGGGAGACGGTCTGCTCCCCTGGCTCCGAGAACCCCTGCGTGCCCGCGAAGTCGAACAGCGCCGGCGGTGGCCCTGCGCCGGCCGGCGTCCTCTGGCGCAGGACGGTGGTCGACGTGTACAGGTTGTGGGGCGCGGCTCGGTAGTTCGATCGGTAGTACGCCCCTCCGTCGGCATCGGCCCCCACATCGGTGATCCCGGAGCGGTCGATCAGGTTGACGAAGTACGGGATGCCTCCCGAATAGCCGAAGAGCCCTCCGATGGGACGGACGATGTCCGCATCCGTCTCGCGCACCGAACGAACCGGGCCGACCGGGTTGGCATCCTGGGACTGGAACACCGCCAGGTACCGCGTGGTCCCACCCTCGACCACCTCTTCGTACACGACGTCGGCCTGGTCGATGCCGCTCTGGGGCCACGCGGCGGACGCGTTGTCGATCTTCACGATCACCGCAGGTCGCGCCACTACCGCCGCGCTGGCCACCGGAAGCCCGGTCAGCGGTGCCAGAATGGGGACCGCCGTGGTGGTCGGAGCGGGCGCCGTGGTGGTCGGGGGGGCGTGCTTCGCCGCTGCACTGGTACCGCACGAGGCCAGGGCGAACGCGCCCATGAGCAACGCGGCAGTAAGACCTCGCTTGTCTCGCTTGCTAGGAGAAGGCACCGTGCGCTCATCGCTCACCGGATGGGCGGCGGGCGGTGGCGAACCATGCGACGCGGGGGCTGGGATGGGGTCAGGTGGGCGGAGGCGCATGGCGTCCATGCAATATAGGTGGTTGCCCACCGATCGACGGGCACCGTCTCTGGGCTGCGGCACCCTCGCCGCAATGCCGCCGGGCGCTTCTGCGAATGCCTGCTCGGCGGCATCACGCCCCTGACGAATGTGCGTCCGTCCTTCGTAGTGGGCCGGCAAGATTGTCCGGGGGCCTACGAGCCCGCAGAACGCTGCGGCCTGCTCAGCGGTGATCGTGTGGTGGAGCGGGCCGGAGATCGGGAACCGGACGCCGCCTTGGTGCACGACCGCGGGACCGACATCCAGACGCCGGGCAACTTCCCGGTCGCCGTCGTAGAGCACGGTGCCGCCGGAGATCCACAGCTCGCCGTGCTCCCGGCCTTCCCGGCGCAGTTCGGCCCGATCGACGTCGCCGGTGGGCGGGCGACTCAGCGGCGGTCCGTGCCGGCAGCGGCCCACGGCCGGGTGAGTCGAATGTGGGGTCCGGCAGGATCCGCCATCCACCGAACTCGATGAGCATGGCGGGACCGCCGATGTGGCTGAGACTGACGTCGGTCACGGGAGCCCGCCGCCTTCACCTTGAAGCGGAACGTCCCAGGCACGGATGGCAACAGTCGACAATCGCCGGGAATGCGGTCTCGCCTGGATTTCTGCCTCTGACTTTCGTTGACCGTGGTTGACCGTTCGTGATTGTTTCGCGGACTTTTCGCGAACTAGACGCGGACCGACAACGAAACTGTCCGTGTGCCGTGAACCCAAGACCCCCTGAACCTTACGGACGATGCCGATGCCCCCATCGTCCCCCCACTGTCGTTCCTTGTCCGGCAGCACCAGAAGGATCCCGACCAGTGAAGGATTCTGACCTCCGGGTGTCATGATCCCCTCGATCTGAATCGACTTCCACAAATAGTCGAGCACCTCATCCACGGTGGCTGGGTTCAGGCCCGACTCTAGGTCGATGAGGGCGTTGTTGCAGTCTTCGTCGCCATCCTCGTACAGACCAATGGCAGCGAGGACGTCCTTCGCATCGTCGGGCTTGACCATGCTCTCGACGATACCCACGAGGCGTAACGGGAACGGTGATGACGCCCTCTCGGTACTGTCACCCCCATGGACCGCTGCGCCAACGCCATCCGGGCCGAGCCAGGGGTCTGTTGGCGGCTGTTCAGGCGACCGAGCGGTTACGGTCTGGATATTGGGAACGTGGGAGCAGGGTTGACGGAGTGGACCGGTTGACGGGCAACGACCGTTGTCGTCGTGGTCGTGCTTCCTTTGGCATTTCTCCTTGATTTGACGGCTTTGCCCTTGGCCTTGGCTCCGCCCGTGATTGCACCGGACTGGGAGCCTTTGGATCCTGTGCCTGTCGCCGCCGTGGTCGCCGTCGTGGTCGCCGTCGAAGGGCTGGAGTTGGTAGCTCCTGCCGGCGTCGGTGTCAACAGATTGGAAGCGGCAGCTTGGGTAGTACCAGTCGTATTCTGCGAGCCAGGGGAGACAGAATTGGCCGCTCTGTATGCCGCTCCCATACCCGCCACCAGGAGAAACGCAACCGTCAACGTCGCGGCCAACATGGCTCGCTGCCGCAGGTGGGGCATCGGCGACTCGCCAACCACCCACTGTGCCCACTGTTTCATTCCCCGTGCCCAGTTCTTGATCACTTTGCCCTTTTCGACCGTCCATCGACTGCATGGTTCCCACCAGGATCCGGACAGGAGTCGGCGAATCCTTCAAGTATGACGGTTCCAGCACTAACAGGGTAGCGACCCAGCCTGAACGACTCATGACGATTTGCCCGCCTCCATCCGGAACGGTGAGTACCGGAGAGGAAGCGAAGGTAGCGAAGCCTGTCGCACCCCAGCCGCACCCTGGGCGCGTGGATCATCAGGACCGCTACTCCTACCCCGTCCGAGCCGATACTGGGGTCTGCTGGCGCATGGTGAGAAAATTGAACGGTGGCCGTTCGCTCGACGGACTGGCGAACGCACAACAGCGAGGCAACTGCGTTGCGCAACCGGATCGGAGCAGCGCTTGAGGGAAGCCAGAATGGGCTACGCGCAGTGCTCACCGAGGATTGTGCAGGCGACGAACGGTAAGCGGAATCGGCACATTCATCTTGGCGCCCGCCTACACGGCAATGCTCGTGATGCCAGCAGGCCCGCCACCGAAGCCGGACTCAGGGATCCGAACCCGAGAGGCGGGCTGCCGTTGTCGTCACGATCGGATGCCCACGGACCGCTTCCAGGTTCCCACGCAGACGGCGATCCGCCCGCGTGGGAACCGTGTTCAGCGGATCAGAGCAGGCTCAGGGACACGTGCGAGACCGGAAGGCCGAGGACATCCTCGTCCGGGAGCCAGCCGTAGTCAGGCCCACCTACGCCAGTCGTGGCGTTTCCAGTCGGAACCGTATCGCTGAAGACCGGGCTGGCTGCCGAGTTCAGCACCGAGTACGTGTCGACTACCTGGCCACCCGCCGAAGTGAATGTCAGGTTGAACGTGTACCAGCCGCTCACCGACAACTCGGTGGGACCGGTGCTGCACCCGCCAGCACCGAAGCTGGTGCTGACGTAGAACCCTCCGCCGGCGTTGCTCGTTGAGCAAAGATTGAACGCATTGTCCTCAAGGAACGCGCCGGTGTTGTCGCTCAACGCCACATCCCAGTCGACGACATTGCCCGGATGGGCATTGGCCCAGCTGGCGTCGATGTACACCTGGGTCGACGTGGTGAACCCGCCCGCCGGCAAGATGGCGTGGGAACGGTGCTCCCGAACTTTGTGTACGGTCCAGAGCAGTCCTCGTTCCCAGGGACGCTACAACCGTTGACGGTTGGGACACCGCCGTCCTGGCCGCCCGAAACCCGAGCGTACTTCTTCACGCCATTCGGGCCGGGAATGGCCGAAGCGTACCCGCCGTAAATGGTGAAGGAGGACTTGAGCACGTGGATCGTGCCGTAGTCGCCGGGCGCTCCGTCACAAGGTAGATTCGCCGGCACTGTAATCGGGCACCAACCCTTTGTATTGCCCGCCAGTGTGTTTCGGTAGTTGGGAATGCCGGTTATCTTCTTGGCACTTGCTGCCCCGCTGACAGAGGTCGAGATGCCCATCACCCCGAGCCCCACTGCTCCTGTCACACCAGTATTCCGAGGACCGAGCGACCTGCTCGCCAATTCCCCATCCGTCTTTTCATGTGAATTCTTTCCTTTCACGCAGGGGAACGGCCCGCCGATGCGCAAGCCCCGCTCGCAGCACGCATCAGCGGTACCGTAAGAGCGCGCGCCAATAGGTAGCCGATTGGCGCCTGGAAATCGAGGTCGGTGGCTATCTCGTGGCTGTGAGCAGTCCAGCCGGTGTTGGTTCACTAGCGGCGAGCGCAGCAAGCGATTCGGCCACAGAGGAGAGAAAGAACACTGACTCCTCGCGGTCGAGTTCGAGGACCGCCACGGCAGCAAGCTTCGCGGGTATGCGCCCCTGGTCCCGGAGTGCGATGACCGCCTGAGCAAGCTCGATCCGATGTTCGAGCGTATCGACGGCGGGCACGACTCTTCCGAGGGCTTCATCGAATGCCGTGCCGGGATCGTCCCGGAGGGCGTTGATGGCACGGTCCATGTCGGCGGTGATGAAGCCGGGCAAGCGCACCCGGAGTGATCCGTCGACGGCTGGAAGATAGACCAGCTGGTCGAACAGGGCTCGCATCTCGGCTTGCGTGCTTCCCGGCAGGTCGTTGACGACGTTCTGGCAAAGGTCGAGGGGAAGTACGCGGACGTCAACGTAGGCGTGCGGCGCCTCACAGCAGCGTTTGGCTTTGCTCCCGCTCCCACAAGGGCAGGGTTCGTTGCGTCTGATCTTGGCCATGGCCACCTCCTATTGGAGGCCATTGTCACGGCCGGACCAGTGTCGGGGGTGGACCACCGTTGACCAGGGAGAAAGGTCCACCGGTCGTTGTGTCGGACCGGACATGATCCGGCTGAGTCCCAACACCAACGAACCAGTGGAGGTCCCATGCTTGCACTCAATTCGACCGTCGTCGATGCCGCCTGGCAGTCCTGTGCCGCCTACCTGCCCAAACGCGGCCACACCAGTCACCCGCTGGGCTGTCATCGACCAAGGATCTCGGATCGCGACTGCTTCGAGGCCATCTTGTTCCGATTGGTCACAGGGTGCTCCTGGGACGTGGCCGGAAGGCTGGGAAAAGGTGGTGAGACCACATTGCGGCGACGTCGTGACGAGTGGGTCGCTGTCGGTGCGTTCCTGCACCTGGTCGAAGAGGTCATCAAGGCCTTCCACAAGGTGATCGGACTCGATCTCTCCGAGGTGTCGGTCGATGGATCACTACACAAGGCGCCGAAGGGTGGCGAAGGAACCGGGCCCAACCCGACCGATCGGGGCAAGACCGGATGGAAGTGGTCGATCGCCACAGACGCCAACGGGGTGCCGATCGGCTGGGTCAGCGAAGGGGCAAACCGCAACGACTCCATCCTGCTCGCCCCGACTCTGGACGACGTGAAGGAACGAGGTCTGCTCGCCGACGTCGAGACCCTCTGGCTCGACCGCGGTTACGACTCCGAGCTAACCCGCACCCGTCTCATCGAACGCGGCATCACCGATGCCATGATCGCCAAGAAGCGCAAGCGCGGATCGACCACCGGCACCAAGCACCAGCCAATGGGACTTCGGTGGCCGGTCGAGCGGACCAACTCGTGGCTGAGCAACTTCGGTCATTATGCCGATGTCGGTGTAACGGCCAGATGAGACGCAACACCGACCGCAAACAGGTTCACCGGCTGGCTCAGCTCGTGCTCGCCGTCGCCTTCATCCTCACGGCGAAGCTCATCGACTGGCGAAACCGCTGGTCCCGGGACCTCTCACCTATCCGCTGAGCCAGTTAGGACACAGCCTCCACAAGGCCGCAGTGGCCTAATCAAGTGTGCGCGTCAGAGCGGGTCGAGTCCGATCCAGGTCGGATCATCCGCAGGCAAGGTTCCACTGACTGTGATGGTGCCACCCAGATCGAAGTAGGGATACCCGCCGGCCGCCGCGTTCCCACCCGGACGTGAATCCGTTCGGGTGGGAACCTCAGGTTCAATCTCCCACTACAGGTTCGAGTAGGAAACCTGGGCGACCGGGAGGCCGAGGACGTCCTCGTTGTCGAACCAACCGTACCGGACTCCTCCAGTGGCGGCTGCCTGAGTGCCTGTGTCCTGGGCGGCGGCGAAGACCGAGGTCGACGCGGAGTTGAGCACCGAATACGTCGCGAAGACCTCTCCTCCAACTGCGGTGAAGGCCAGGTTGAACGTGTACCACCCGCTGGTGGTCAACAGCGTCGGGCCGGCGGTGACGTCCGTGCCCAAGCCGAGAAGCCAGCCACCACCGCCATTGCTCGTCGAAGTGAGGGCGAACGAGTTGTCCGACAGGTAGGTGTCCGTGATGCCGGTCAGTCCGATGTCCCAGTTGACGATCTGTCCCGGGTTAGCAGCCGCCCAGCTGGCGTCGAGGTAGATCTTGATCGAGGTGAGGTACCCGCCCGCCGGAAACACCGTGTGGTTATTCACCCAGGGGTTCTGGAACTTCGTGTAGGGACCGGTGCAGTTCTCACCGCCCGGGACCGTGCAGCCGTGAAGGGTCTCGACGGCTGCTGGAGGGCTTTCCGCGCCTGACAAACGAGCGTACTTCGACTGGCCCCCCGGCCCCGGGACCGCCGGAGCGTAGGAATTGAAGTTGGTGAACGTGTGCTTGACGATGCCGATCGTGCCATAGCCGGTTGCAGTGCCGTCACAGGCAGCGTTGACCGGGTTGTTGCACCAACCATTGATGTTGGCAGTCAGCTTGTTATGCCAGTCCTTCTGCACACCGGCCTGCTTCTTAGAAGCGGTGGTGGCACCGCTCACCGAGGTGGACGTGCTCATCACCGCCAGCCCGACGCAGCCAGTCAGAGCCAGTACTCCGATGAACGAGCGCGCCGCCCGGCCCTTCCTTGTTCTCCCAATCATCTGAAGTCCCTCCGCCTAGTGGGGATGGATGGATTCCAGCGCCCGGTACCCCATAAACCCGCCGCACCATCGCCAGGATTAACACAACGACTGCAACTCTGCATCACCAGAATTGGGGAATTGGACCGGCACGGTTCCGGGGTGCCGGAGCAGGACTGCGTTTCTCGAATCATCGTGACCGTGTCCCGCAGGAATCGACCGCGAGGTACGGGATCAGGAGACGGGATCGTTGCAGGGTCGGTGAGAACCACTACTTTCAGCAATACTGCGCTGCAGATTTGGCCGGTCACTCAGGGTCACAGAGCGTGGCCATCGGGCCTGAGGGCTACGGTGCGATCTGGGGCAACCCACATGGCCGGGTAGACATCCCACGGCCATAAGTGTCAGCGGCTCGTTCGAGTTCGAGTGCCGCTCGGTGATCCCAGGCGCTGTTCTCGTCGTAGATGGTGCGGCTGACCAGGCCACCGTCTGGATCTCTTTCGGCAGGGGCGACGACATCTTCATGTGTGGCGAGCCAACGGTGAACCAAGGTGAGGAGGGATCACCAACTGTCGCACGAGGCAATCCGGGTGCTCAAACGGAGGACTTCTCGTCGATCACGACTTTCCCAACGGACCCATCATGGATGGCATGGCCGACTCTGCTGGAGAAGCATCAGCCTGGATCCACCGATCCGCTTCCTGCGGAGCGACTCCTTGACCTGACGTGACCGGGCATGGTCATGGGCGGCGTCGGCATCAGCACAGCAATGGCATTGAGGGCGTTGTCGACCAAGAGTTTGTGATTCTCATCGGTTGTCAGCGCCGTCCTGCGATCGTCTGCGGTGCGCCTGCCGCGGATGCGGCCACTACACCGGGACGGGTGGAAGGGCGCGTAGAAGGTGAAGTGCCCATTCGAACTTCTTGGCCCACGGCCACTCGAGCGGAGCACGCAGTGTCGGCGTGCCCGAGATGTTGACCAGCCGCCCGGGCACCGACAAGAACCGGGTGCGCCCCGTTCGGGCCACGACGAGGTGGTCCTCGGGAGTGATCTCGCCGAGCAGGGCGCTCCAGCGGATGAGGTCGTGGGCCAGGGCGGCACACACCAACCAGGCGGCATTGGCATGGAAGTTGCCCGAAGGGACGTGCTCCGTGCCTGCACCCTCCTTCAGGTCCTTGATGGCCAGCTCGACGGTGGCATGGGCCCGGTGGAAGGCGTCCACCTCGACGGCGGTGCCTTCCTGATCGGTCAAGAAGGCGAAGTGGCGCCACTCGGGCCACAGCGTTGCCTGGCGTCCGACCAGTCGGGTCCGGCGCACGATGAGCCGGCGCCCCTTGTAGATGCACTCGGCCACCTCGGCGATCCCATCACACGTGTAGTCGATCGGGGTCCAGGCCTCTTCGTCGATGGCCGAGACGACTGTGACCACGGACTTCACCATGCGCACCCCCATCGTGTAGCCGACCCCGAGTCGCGAGAGGGTGGCGATGGTGGTGTTCGACCAGAATCCCGAGTCGAACCGCATGACCAGCTCACCGGTGGCTCCCGCTCGACGGAGCCGGGCCACCAGCTCTTCGACGAACCGATTGGTCCCCCGCTGGGTGTTGGCTGACCCCTTGCGCATCCGGACGTGGAGGAGCTCACCGGTCCCGGCCCGGGTGGCGAGGAGGGGGTGGTAGCCGAGTTCCTTCGTGTTCTCTGCCGTAGCCGGCACCGTGCATGGCCTTGCCGCACACCGGACAGATGGTGGAGTCGAGGTCGACGACCACCCGGTCCGCTCCTGGCCCTGCACCCAATGACCAGGCCCGCCGCAGTGCTTCGGCCAGTACCCGATCGAGTTGCCGGACGTGGCCGTTACACCGACATCGGCGTAACGGTCAGTTGAGGAGAAACACGGACCGCTTCAACGCTCATCGCCTGGCCCAGTTCGCCCTAGCTGTGGCCCTGATCATCGCGGTCAAGCTCGTCAAATGGTCGAAACGATGGGACTCAATGGCTGTCGCCT
>JBKQMB010000109.1:0-28657 GCA_052326605.1 Acidimicrobiales bacterium
CGAGCACGCCATTCTCCTTGCCTCGTTCTCTTGACCTTCAAGCAGTCAGAAAACGTAGGCGGAGACTGGCGTTGCTCGCGTCAGGGGTGGGTCAGGGCACCCACGGATTGAGCAGGAGAGCCACAAAGAGCCCAGAAGAACGTGCAGAAGGCCCGTACCCGCGACAGTCTCCAGGCCCTTTCGAAGCTCGGAGAGATGGTTGACGGTCATTACCGAATAGTCAGCCAGCCACCTGTGGTCATCCCGGCGCGCGACCTCGAGGCCATGTACGGGTACTCCGCCGATGAACTTGAGGACATGATCCACCGGCAATTCCGCGCCTATCGGGAGACCCTCCAGGAGGACCGCCGTCAGCTCCTCGAGCGCTTCGAGATCGTCGACATGGCCCGCAAGGTGGTCGGTGTCGGTAGCGTCGGCACCCGGGCGTTCATCGTCTTGCTCCAGGGCCGCGACGAGCAGGACCCGCTGTTTCTCCAGGTCAAGGAGGCGACGGCCTCGGTGCTCGAGGATCACCTCCCCAAGAGCAGGTTCATCGAGCCCGGCGAGCGCGTTGTCCAGGGGCAGCGGCTGATGCAGGCGGCCAGTGACATCTTCCTGGGGTGGACCAAGGGAGAAGAGGCCAATCGCCACCTCTACTGGCGCCAGCTGCGTGACATGAAGGGCTCGGCCCTGGTCGAGACGATGACCCCTGTCGTGCTCGGGTTCTATGCCGGGATCTGCGGCTGGACGCTGGCCCGGGCCCACGCACGCTCGGGGGACGCGGTGGCGCTGGCCGCCTATCTCGGCAAGAGCGACAAGTTCGACCGGTCGATCGCCGACTTCTCCGAGCGCTACGCCGATCAAAACGAGCGGGATTACGAGGCATTCGCCGAGGCGATCCGTTCCGGACGGCTGGAGGCGATCGAAGGTGTCTGAGCTAAAGAGGAGTGAGCCGCCGCCCCGGCGTCCGGTCGACTGCGTGACCGGACGCCGAATCCACTCCCGGTGAGTAAACCTGCGGCGCCGCCAGTTGTCGGACCTTCGGAGGCATTGACCCTGCAAATCTCCGTCGCCCACGAGATAGATACCGCACTTGATGCCAGCTCGACCCGATGGGGAGGATGCGCCCTCCGTAGCCGGACGGTTCATCAGGGCTTTCTATTCGCCCGATAGTTGTGGGCTCGTCCTTCTGCTCATACCGTTATGCCCCGGTGCCAAGTTAGACAGCGCTCCCAGCCGGCCTTCCCGTGATCGGCATTCCAGCCCAAGGAGCCGACATCATCGCAGTGTCAACCTGCTGGAGGTGCCCACAAGCCAGTCGCTAGCTGTCTCGCGGGACCTTTGCCCCTAGAGGGGAACTCACCCGACGCGGCAGACGGCAGCAGAGAGCAGATCCGACCACATCGACCAACTACGAGGAGGAACATCATGGCTGTCGACACATTCTTCACACAGGCCCGGGTCTGAGTCCGGAATTGTGCGACGCGGAACCGTTCAGGGGCACCTTCGGACCGCCTGGACGTTGGATTCGATGAGTAGCTGGCTGAGCACGAAACTTCGACGGATCCTCGCCTGATCTGTTGGTCAAGTCTGGTGGCAGAGCTTCGCCCTACGTCCGCTGCCGCAAGGACAGGGATCATTGCGGCCGGCCGATTTCCAGATGTTCAGGATTTCATCGGCGAACCTGCCCTTGCGAACCAGGTCCGCCATGATCTGCATCGGGCCTTCGATGTGAGTGAAAAAGTCCTTGTATCCGGCACAGAGGTAGTTGAGACCCTCCTCGCCGTCGGGAGTACGGGCAAACCGGTTCTTCGGGCACTCGCCGTGACAGGCGAACCGAACCTCACACGTACGGCAGAACTCGGGGAGCGAGTCCCGTTTTGCGTTTCCGAATGCTCGCTGATGCTCCGATGCTATGAGGTCGACCATGTGCGAGTCGGCGATGTTGCCGAGGAGGTGCTTTGGCTCGACGAAGTGGTCACAAGAGTAGAGATCGCCGTTGTGCTCCAGAGCGACAGCATTGCCACAGGTCTCGTTGAAGATGCACAGGCCGGGGGGCACCCCGACCCAGGACGCCAGTGCGGCGTCGAAGTGGGAGACGAAGACTGTCCCCACGTCACGAACGACCCACTCGTCGAAGATCGTTGACAAGAACCTTCCCCACGCATTTGGGTTCACCGAACGGTCGGTCACCCGGTCGCCTTCCTGGAAGCCGGTTTCGTTGACTCGTTCCACAATGGGGATCAACTGAACGAATCGGATCCCGAGATCGTCCCGGAAGAACCGGTAGACGTCGAGTGGTCGATCCTGGTTGGCTGCATTGACGGTACACAGCACGTTGAGGTCGATCTCATAGGCCTTGAGCAGATTGAAGCCCCGCATGACTTTCTCGAAGGTCGGCCGCCCCCTCTTGTCGACTCGGTACGAGTCGTGGAGTTCACCCGGCCCGTCGATGCTGATGCCAACCAAAAATCTGTGCTTGGCGAGGAGGTCGCACCACTCGTCGGTGAGGAGGGTCCCGTTGGTTTGGATCGTGTGACTCACCGTCTGACCGGGTCGGCGGTACCGCTCGACCAACTCGAGAGCCCGGCGGAAGAAGTCGACCCCCATCAATGTGGGCTCTCCGCCCTGCCAAGCCACCGTCACGTCGGGATCGTCCTGAGACTCGAGCACCTGGCGGATGTAGCGCTCGAGGGTCTCGTCAGGCATCCGGAAGCGATCGCCCGGATAGAGAGCCTCCTTCGACAGGAAGAAACAGTAGGTGCAGTCGAGGTTGCAGATGGGCCCGGAAGGCTTGGCGAGGACGTGGAAATAGGAAGGTGCGGCGGCCGGGCGGTCGATTGGCAGAGCTGGTAAGCAAGGATCTGATGGAGCCTTCTTGGCGAGGGTGATCGGGACGTCAACCATGTCCACTGACCTTGTGATCCCGACAGACTCGCACCATCGCTATCCTCCGACCGGTTGGCCCTCCGGCCAGCCTAGGCACGTGAGCTCGGCCGTACCGGCTGCACACGAGATGGATCTCGGTTCGCACGACAACTCGGCCTAGTCGCCGCCGCCGGACGACGTCTTCACTCGCAGTCACCATGGCGCTTGCGACTCAGGGAGCGTCCGTCTCCGTGTCGATGAGTTGTGACACCGCGTCAATCAGTGCCAGGTGCGTGAAGGCCTGGGGAAAGTTCCCGAGGTGCTCCCCGGTCGTGGCGTCGATCTCCTCGGCGTAGAGATTCAACGGGCCGGCAAAGGAGAGCAGTTTCTTGCACAGGGCGCGAGCCTTCTCGATCTCACCGATCATGGCCAGCGCGGACACCAGCCACCACGAGCAGATGGTGAAGGTGCCCTCCTTGCCCTCGAATCCGGTGTCGGTGGCGTCCACCTTGTAGCGAAGCACCAGGCCGTCCTCGGTGAGTTCGTCGGCGATGGCCAGCACGGTTGCCTTCACCCGGTCGTCGTCGGGAGGCAGGAATCCCATGATGGGGATGAGGAGGAGCGATGCGTCGAGCTCGTCGTTCTCGTACGCCTGTCGGAACCTTCCCTTCTCGTCGACGCCTTTGGCCAGGATGTCCTCTTTCAGGTCATCGGCCCCCTTCCGCCAGCGGTCGGCCCGGTCGGAGTCGCCTCGCTTGAGTGCCAGGTCGGCGCCGCGGTCCGCTGCCACCCAGCACAGGACGGCCGACGCGGTGAAGTGCTGAGGCTCGCCGCGGATCTCCCAGATACCCTGGTCGGCATCGCCACTATGGGCTAGTGCCTCCTCAACCAGCCCGGCCAGGCCCTCCCACACCGGATGGACGATCTGGGCCGCCCCCCGATTGAGGTGCTGGTCGACGCCGTCCAGCAGCATGCCCCAGACGTCGTTCTGGTGCTGGTTCCATGCCCCGTTGCCGACCCGGACGGGACGGGCCCCGTTGTAGCCCGAGAGGTGGTCGAGGGTCCGTTCGGTGAGGTCGCGCTCGCCGCCGATGCCATACATGATCTGGAGCTCGTAGGGCTGGTCGAGCTTCCCCTGGCTCACGCATTCGAGCACGAAAGCGAAGTACTCGAGTGCCTCCCAGTCGAAGCCCAGGCGATAGAGCGCACGCAGCATGAAGCCGGTGTCCCTGATCCACGTGTAGCGGTAGTCCCAGTTTCGCGCACCACCCGGAGTTTCGGGCAGTGACGTGGTGGAGGCGGCCATGATGGCACCGGTGGGGGCGTAGCTCAGACCCTTCAGGGTCAGCGCACTGCGTTCGATGAAGGGCCGCCACGGGTGGTCGGGGAACGTTCCGGTGGCCAGCCAGTCGCGCCAGTACGCCACCGTGGAGGCGAGGTCGTGGTTGGCCTCTTCCTGGCTGGTTGGGGGAGATCCCCCCATGAAAGGGCAATGAAGCTCTCTTCGCCTTCGGCAAGACTGGTCCGCCCGTAGCAACGGGCGCCGACGACTCCCAGCCGGAGGCTGCTCTCCACGGATAGCGCCAAATCACTGTCGGGAGCATGCACGCCGAGGGAGTCGTAGCCGTCGCCGACGTAGGCCCACTGGCCGATGCCGACCCCGTAGTCGAACAGCGGAACGCAGTGCGCTTCGATCTCGACCTTGCCGGAGATGCATCGAGCGGTCCGGAGCAGAACCCCGGCGGCAGCCGAGTCGGTGGGCGCCCGCCGGTAGTCGGGGCGCCGGGTCCCGCCGTCCACCTTGCGGATAACAAACAGGTCCTGGACGACCAGCCACCCGGTGGGTGTGTGCCAGGTCGTCTCGACCACCATGGTGCCGGGCACGTAGCGGCGGTGGTGGGGAACCATGGTGCTCGAAGGTCCAAACCGGAAGGACCCGGCTGTGCGGTCGAGCAGGGCCCCGAAGACGCTCGGCGAGTCCGGCCGGGGCAGGCACAGCCATTCGACCGAGCCGTCTGGGGCAATCAGGCAGCTGTTTTCGCAGTCGGAGAGGAATGCATACTCGGCGATCGGAGGGTAGTCGTTCATATCCTGATACTCCCTTGCTCGGAAACCGGAAACGTTTGATTGCGGGTTCCACGGCAATTCGATGAGCGAACGAGCCACCGTTCTGGGCGAGCCACCCACAGATCGAACTGCCTCGGGCCGAAGCCGACGTCGAACGTGCTGCCTATCTCTCCAGGGGAAGCGCGCCACCTTCGGCGGCCTCTCGCTCTTCCTTGTCGGGCAAGCCGCGGACAAGTCCGATGAGCATCACTGCGATCGCGGCTCCAACGATCGGGCCAACGATGTAGATCCACCATCCGTTGAAGTCGAGGCTGACGATGTCCGGCCCCAACGTGCGCGCCGGGTTCATCGACGCGCCGCTGATCGGGCTGGCGAACAGCCCGAGGAGGGCGACGGTTGACCCGACGGCCAGGGCCGCATTGTGGCCGATGCTCCGGTAGCCGGTGGCGGTGTTGAGGATCACCGTGACCAGGATGGCGGTGAGGACGATCTCCATCACCAAGGACCGCCACTCACCACCGGCTTTGGCGATCGGGTAGTTGCCACCCGAAGAGACATGGCTGTACATGGCCTGGAGGAAGAGGGCGGCGGCCACCGCCCCCGCCATCTGTACCACCAGGTAGGGGGGTACCCATGCAGCTTTGAACACCCGACGCCCGGCGAAGGCGAGGGTCACCGCCGGATTGATGTGGAGTCCGGAAAGCGGCCCCAGTGCGTAGATCATGGCCATCACCACCGCACCGGGCGCGATCACCGCTGCCGCCCGACTGATCGGCCCGCCACCAACGTAGTGATTGATCACACCCGAACCAGCGGCCACGGTCACGAGGATGAACGTGCCCACGAACTCGATGATCAGCCTGATCCAGAGCGGACGATGCCGGAGGGTGTCCTCCGAGAACTTGATGAGGTAGCGGGTTCCGAACAACTCATCGGCGGTCTGCGGGTCCAATGCACCTGAAGCCTCCGTCGTGCCTGAGGTGGTAGTCATGTCTCTCCCATCGCCGTGCAGTTCAAGATGAACACGAGAGCCGCCGCAGGATGGTACACAGCGGTCCTCTCCCCGTCCATGGCTCTGGATGACTTCGCCAGTTCGGACGTCACGTGGATGGAATGTTCGCTCTCGAGGTTCAAACGGCCCTTCACGACAGTGATCAGTGTGGGTGCACCGATCACCTCTGACGGCCATGTCAGATCAAGCATCCGGTGCCTGGCCCCTTAAATTGGTGACAAAGGGCCCTGGTGGGACAGGAGAAGTTGACTCAGGATCGCGGATGGCGAGTGGGCTATCTCATGTCCGAGTTGGACATGGCGAGCACAGGAGGAGCTACATGGAACAGCGAGGCGAAGGCTGGGTGCTGTTTGCCGGCTTAATGCTGGGACTGGGCGGGGTCTTGAAGATTTTCGACGCCATCTGGGCGTTCTCTTACCACGGCACCCTCCCCTACAACCTAGAGGCGGCGATCTTCGGCCACAGCCTGAAGACCTACGGATGGGTCGACCTCATCGTGGCGGCCATCCTCATCATCTGCGGGTTCGCCGTGGTGGCCGGGTCTGGGTTCGCTCGTTGGCTCGGGATCATCGCCGCGGCGATCGCGGGGATCAATGCTATCTGGTGGATGCCCTTCTATCCGGTGTGGGCATTCGTCTACATCATCCTCGCTTTCATGGTGATCTACGCCCTGGCTGTCTACGGCGGTGACCGCGAACCGGCGTGAGGATTGACCCGGTGCTCTGTCTCAGATCACCGGCCCGATCGGTTCTGGCAGCATGAGAGTGTGGGATCGGCGGCGGTCTCGCCTACGCACAGATCCGCTACGGGGCCGTGTCCCTGCGCGGAGTAGGAATTGATGGCCGTCCTTCTTGCGCTGCTAGCGGCAGTCGCCTTCGCCTTCGGCAGTGTCCTGCAGCAGAAGGGAACGTTCGAAGCTCCGACTTCGGGCGACGATCCACACTTCCTGGCTCAAATCCTGAAACGGCCGGTGTGGCTGGCTGGCGGCGGGCTGCAGGTGGGAGGTCGGATCCTCCAAGCTGCTGTCCTGGATCGGGGCTCGTTGATGGCCGTCTAGTCACTCACCGCGACCTGCCTGGTCATCGCCTTGCCGGTGGGAGCCCGCATTACCAACCAGCAGATCGGTCGCCGGGTGATCGGCTGGCATCTCCGGGATCGTCATCGTCGTCGTGTTGGCCAGGCTAGGGCGCCATCGCACCGGTGCCACCAAGGCACTGCTCTTCGGATCGGCCGCAGGTGTGGGATTCGCGCTCCAGGCTTCGGTGACCAAGGAGTTCATGACCCTACTCGGGAACGGAGTCGGCGCGCTCCTCACCAGTTGGGAATTTTAGCCCTGATGGGCTCAGCCGTGGCTGGATTCGTGCTCCAGCAGTCGGCTCTCAAGACCGGTGTCCTGGCAGCGGCGATGGCGTCCAGCAATGCCGTGACCCTGTTCGCCAGCGTCATCTTCGGGGTCACCGTGTTCGGGCAGAGACTCTCGAGCGGCAACGGCCGATTGGCTCCGGCCCTCATCGGATTGACCGTGGCCCTGGTCGGTGCCGTGCTGCTGGCCGGTACCAAACCACCTCAGGCGTCGGAACCGATCCCGTTCGCGAGCCATTCCTCGTCGGTGGATCCGAGCTCGACATCTTCCCATTGACAAATTTTTGGGGCTCTTCCCCGCCCGCATGCGAACCCCGAGCGACCAGGCCCTTCGATGGCCGATGTTCCAGAGGGAGCGTGGAGACCCAGCCCCCAGGGTCCCTTGTGGAGCTTGGGGATGTCGACGGGAAGCCGATCACAACGAGAAAGGCGATGGGATGCAAGGCCACGATACGACTCAGCAATGCCCACGGTGTGGCACATCGGACGTTCCCTACCTGATAGTGCGCGCATCGGGGACTGTAGGCAATGGATTGAGCTGGAGGTGCCGCCTTTGCCCCAATGAGTGGGTCGACACCTAGTTGAGCTGTCGCCCGGTGTCCTGGCAGTTGGTACCAATGTCGCAGAGGCCCAGGTCATCGGTCACATGTGGATCGCTCGGCTTGGGCATTCTCCGACAACCCTGAGTTACGCGACCAGAATGGGCCATTGGTGAACCGGGCGTGGGCTGGAGGTCCACAAGGCCTCGCCTTTGTCGCCTCGAACTCCGGCGCCGTCGGCGCGGGTCGTTCGGGACCTTCGGCCCTACTGACCAGGCCACTCCGGCCATAACGTGACGAGGAGGAGCGGGCCGCCGTAGGCGGAGCCAAGCTCCGACGGCCATCCTGGTCTCGGAGAGGTCTGAAGCGAATATGAACAGCGACGGAGACAGCGCCCGTGGCTGATACCGATATTGATGAGCTGGGACCGATCGACTATCTGGTGGTCGAGTTTCCTGCAGGTGCTTCCCAGTTCACCGGGGAGATGGCGGCTGAGTTGTCCAAACTGGTTGACGCCGGGACCATCCGCGTCCTGGACCTGGTCATCATGGTGAAGGACGAGAACCTGGAGATCGACGCCATGGAGATCGAAGACCTCGACCCTGACGACGAGCTGCGGACGGCCGAGACCCAACTGGCCGATCTCCTCGCCGAAGAGGACATCATGAATCTGGCTGCAGCAATGGATCCGGGGACAACCGCCGGAGTGCTGGTGTGGGAGAACACCTGGGCCGCACCGTTCGCGTCAGCCGCCCGCCGATCCGGCGGCCAACTCATCGCCAACGGGCGCATTCCGATTCAGGCAATCCTCGCCTCACTCGAGGCCGACGAAACAAACGAAGGAGAGTGACATGCCACTTCGACCTGTACGCAGAGCCCGACGCGGTGTCATCGGCGCCCCCGTCGCCAGAACCGCGGCAGTCGTAGGGACCGCCGCTGTCGTCTCCCACGGCGTCGGTCGCCGGCGCGACCGCCGCGAAGGACGGCGCTGACAAGGGAGATCGTCCGTGGCTCCGCAGTGCTTTCGGGAGTAGACCGGCTCGGCGGGTCGTGGCGGGGGGGCGGCAGATGCTAAGGCGGCACTGGTCGAGTATCCGAAACAGCAATGCAGGAGTTCCCTGCCAAAGTTGAGGAGTAGCACCATGGCGAAGCAGTTCAAGGGCAAGATCGCACTCGACATTCGGGACTCCGAGCCCGACTGGGATCCGTATCTGGCACCGAAGGCCCCCGACGGCGCCCCCAACGTCCTGATGATCGCCTGGGACGATCTGGGTTACGCCACCATGGACACCTTCGGCGGACCGGTCGAGTGCCCGAACATGGCTCGAATCGCCGAGCGGGGTGTGAAGTTCGCGAACTTCCATACCACGGCGCTGTGCTCACCGACCCGGTCTTCGTTGTTGACGGGTCGCAATGCGACTTCGAACGGCATGGCGACGATCGCCGAATTCGCGTCGGGGTTTCCCGGCATCTCGACCCGGATCCCGTTCGAGAACGGCTTCATCTCCGAAGTACTCGCCGAACACGGCTACAACACCTACTGCGTCGGCAAGTGGCACCTGACCCCGGGCGAAGAATGCAACCTCGCCGCCTTCAAGGGCCGCTGGCCGCTCGGGCGGGGGTTCGAGCGCTTCTACGGCTGGCTGGGCGGTGAGACAAACTCGTACTACCCGGATCTGGTGCACGACAACCACCCGATCGAGCCGCCGAGCCGCCCCGAGGACGGGTACCACCTGGCCGACGACATGGCCGACAAGGCCGTGGAGTTCATGCGCGACGCCAAGGTCATCGACCCCGACAAGCCGTTCTTCCTCTATCTGGCGCCGCAAGCTGGTCACGCGCCCCACCTGGTCCCCCTGGAGTGGGCCGACAAGTACAAGGGCCGCTTCGATGCCGGGTACGAGGCCATCCGGGAAGGCATCCTGCAGCGACAGATCGAACTGGGCCTGCTGCCCGAAGGCACCCAGCTGTCACCGATCAACCCGCACGGAGAGCCGGGGCGCACCGGTGCCGACGGCCAGGCCTGGCCATTGCTCGACACGGTGCGGCCCTGGGACTCACTCACAGCGGACGAGCAGCGGCTCTTCACCCGCATGGCCGAGGTGTTCGCCGGCTACATCTCCTACAACGACGACCGGCTCGGACGGGTCCTCGACTACCTCGAGGAGTCGGGCCAGCTGGACAACACCCTGATCGTCGCGATATCCGACAACGGAGCGAGTGGAGAGGGAGGCCCCAACGGAAGTTTCAACGAGTGGCGGTTCTTCAACGGCGTGCCCGACACCACGGCGACCACCATGCCTCACATCGACGAACTCGGGACACCCGCATCGAACAACCACTACAACACCGGGTGGGCTTGGGCGCTCGACACACCGTTCCCCTACTGGAAGCGATGGGCCGGAGCCGAGGGCGGGGTGGCCGACATGTGTATCGTCTCCTGGCCGGCCAGAATCCCGGCCTCGAAGGATCCTCGCCAGCAGTACATTCACGCCGTCGATGTTGTCCCGACGATCTACGATCTCCTGGGGATCGAGCCGCCCGAGGTGATCAAGGGCTACCTGCAGAGTCCCATCGAAGGCGAAAGCTTCGCCGCCGCCCTCACCGACGCGAAGGCACCGGGTAAGCGGACGCAGTTCTACACAATGCTCGGGCAGCGCGCGATCTATCACGACGGCTGGCTGGCCTCGACCGTCCACCCGCCCCTGTCGAGCTGGGGCAATTTTGCCAAGGACGAATGGGAGCTCTACCACCTCGAGACCGACCGTTCACAGTCCACCAACGTGGCAGACGATCATCCGGAGCGGCTCGAAGAGCTGAAGAGCCTGTGGTTCTACTACGCCGGCATCTACAAGGGTCTACCGCTCGACGACCGGAGCGCGCTCGAACAGGTCCTCGCCGAGCGGCCACGTGGGGCTCCCGAGCGTGACCAATACGTCTTCTACCCGAACTGTTCCGATGTCCCGGAATCTGCCGGGCCGGCACTTCCGGGCCGCTCGTATACCATCGCCGCAGGGGTGCAGGTCGATTCGGCGGACGCTCAGGGCGTGATCTGGGCCGCCGGAGGTGTGCCGGGTGGCCACAGCCTGTACGTCAAAGACGGGCGCCTCCGCTATACGTTCAACTGGATCGGGACGACGCTCCAGGATGTGGTCGCCGAACAGGACCTGACCTCGGGCAGCCATGTGCTCGCCGCCGAGTTTGCAGCCGGTGGTCCGAGCAGCAATCCGGAGATGCCGGGAACCGAAGGCATCCTGACCCTGTTTATTGACGACCAACAAGTCGGTCAGGGGCAGATCATCACGCAGCCCGGCTACTTCTGCCTCACCGGTGATGGCATAGCTGTGGGGCGGGACAGCGCTTCAGCAGTCACTCCGGAGTATGAGGCGCCGTTCGCCTTCGCCGGGGGAACCATCGACAAGGTGGTGGTAGATGTCTCGGGGGACCGTTATGTCGACCACGAGTCGCAGGTACGTGCCTGGTTCGGCATCGACTAACGCCACCGTCCCGTGCGTGCCTGATTCGTTCGCCTCTATCGACATCCACCGCTGACCTGGGGAAAAGAGGCACTCTTGGGACGCCATCGCCCAGCAATTCGAGGAGGTCGCGTCGGCCAACGGCCGAACGTTGCCTGATCGGATACCAAAAGTAGGATGTAGCTTCCTGTCACGCTGTTCGTCGGCGACACTCCAGGTAGTCCGCCCCCACGGATGAAGGGCTAACTTCCCATGAGCGGATTGACGCAAGACGACATCCAGCGCATGCGCGGCGAGCTCTTTATCGAGGGACCAGAAGCAAGACGGCGCCTCAGCAGGTACTGGCTGCTGCTTCCTCTCTCGGCAGTGATCGCCTCAGCGGGAGTGGTCAGCGATTCCACGGCCACCGTCATCGGCGCCATGATCGTGGCGCCGCTCATGACTCCGATCCTCGGCATCGTGCTGTCCGTCGTACTGGCCGACGGACCCAATCTCCGGAGATCCCCTCCTGCTGGTCGTGACCGGAGCCGCTGCCGTCGTGTTGTTGGCCTGGATCCTCGGACTCTTGGTCCCCTACCCGGTTGTGGCCGCCACGAGCAGTCAGGTGGCGTCTCGAATCTCCCCTCGGATCGTCGATTTGGTGGCCGCTTTGGCCACAGGGGCGGTCGGGTCGGTGGCTCTGGCCCGTTCTGACATCTCCGACACACTCCCTGGGGTGGCGATCGCCATCTCCCTCGTGCCCCCGTTGGCGGTGGTGGGATTGACACTCGAGTCCGGAGCACCGCATCAAGCGCTCGGTTCGCTCCTGCTCTTCATCACCAACGTGATCGCCATCCTGGCCAGCGGCATTGTCGTAATGACCCTCTACCGGGTCCGCCGGAACTCCGACTCGGCTGCGCATCGGGCCCTCCGACACAGCGGGGCGGTCATCCTTGTTGGTCTCCTCCTCTTGGCCGTCATCGTCCCCCTGTGGATCAATTCGGAGCATTTCGACCAGAGCAGCATCCGCCTTACCGGGGCGGAGGCTGTGGCCAATCACTGGGCGAGCAGTGCCGGTTGGTCCGTCCTCGGAGTCAGCAACACCGCCGACAAGGTGCTGATCGATGTCACCGGACCAAACCCACCCCCGAGTCTCAGAGACCTACGTCAAGAGCTTGATTCCGCTGGACTGGGCAACTTCGATGTCCGCGTCCAGATGCTGGCCGGCCGATACGCCCCGGTGCCAAGGTAGGTAGTAGTCAATTGAGGCCTGCAGAGTCTGCGGCCACGGCACCTCACGATGCCGGCGGTGCCCCTGCCTCCTCCAGGCCAATCTGGGTTGTCATGCGGTCCGTTGCCGCGTCAAGCTCCCGTGACAGGTCCCCCATTTGTTCTGATGGCAGTTGGAGCAGGTGCGGCCTGAAGGTTCCCACGTGGCCTCAACATCTCGTCGATGTCGTCGGCGACCGCTTGGTCCTCCAAGGGCATGGCGTGGGCGTAGTTCCGGAGCGTCGTGGAGGCGTCCCGGTGCCCGAGCCGTTGCTGTGCCTGGAGGAGGTCTCCCCGGCCAACCAGATAGGTGGCGACGGTATGCCGAAGCCGGTGGAGGCTGACGCCCTCCAGACCAGCTTCATCCCGAAGTTCCGCGAACCAGTGGCCGAGTCCGTTGGTAGTGAGGCGCCGACCATGGCTCAGGTCCCGGGAGAACAGCCATTCACCGAAACTGCTCTCGCCGGCGGCTCGTCGCCGCCAGGCCGCCTCACTGACCCTCCACAGCTCGACCGTCGATCGTCCCAGTGTCAACCGGCGCACCTGAGCAACGATCGTGCCGCCCGCTTGAGCGACAAGGGTGAGCTCATCCGCGGTATCCAGTGCCCAACGGTGGGCGAGCACGAAGATGCGGTCTTCTTCAACCTTGGGAAGTTGCTCTGCCGAGAGTTCGGCCGCCGGGACGTCACCCACCGCTATGCAATCGACCTTGGTTCCCCTGAGCAAACCGTCAACTCCTTGAGCGGCAATCACCGCCTCCACGACGGTCGGCTCGTCACCGTGTTGGGTAGCCACCGTGTCGAGATCGTTGGTGACCCGGTGTGCTCCTTCGAGGCGTCCAAGGACCGCCAGTCCGCCGATGACTGCAAACTCGGCCGGAGATGCCGATTCGGTCAGGACGGCCAGCGACGCCACCAATTTGCCGATCCCTGAACCCTCCAAGCGAAGCTCACCAGACACGTGTGAACTCCTTCGGATCCCAACCTTCGAGGATTTCGTGACCGCGCGCCCGGTCCTGGGCAAGGTCGAGGGCTACGACGAGCTGGTTCGCCACCAGGTACCCGTCCCGATGGGCCGACGACTGCCAGGTGAAGCCATATCGGGACGGGCATACTGCCACCTCGGCCCCTGTCCAACCGGATGTCGCGCCGTAGGCACCGAGGACAGTCGCAAGGTCCACGTCGTCGGCCACGTAGAGACGAGGCCACGTCCTCGCTGCACCGGCAACCAGCGGGATCTCGAGGGCCAGGGCACCTAAGGTGCCGGTCAGCCGGTAGCGTTCCGGCGGCTCGGGGGGCGGTGGAGAGGGCATCGGCGCCCAGCGAGGCTTCCACTCTTCCGCAATTGCCCAGAACAGCTCGGGGATGATCGGAAGATTGTCCGCCCCGACCAGCCCTTGGCCCCGAAGGGCCGTCAGGATCTCGGAGACCCGACCCGGAGAGCGACCGATCTCCCGGGCAAGCTGGTTCACGCCGTATGACTGGAGCGGGAACCGAAGCAAGCCGAGGGCGACATCGAGGCCCGCCCCCTTGAAGATCTCCACGACCCTGCGAGCAGGCGGGCCCGTACTTGGCCGAACGTCGGCGTTTACGAAGATCCCCGCCGTGCGGATCCACAGGTGTCCACGCCGATCAAGCCAGGCCAGATCGACCCGACTCAATTGCGCCCGGGCCGCATCAGAGATGCGGTCGGCCACGATGATCGTCGGAGGGCGAGCGGACGCGTCGTGGACGTGTGCCAATAGTGCACCGTCGCTCTCCCGAACGACCTTCACCCGCTCGACGGCAAAGGGCGTACCTCCGATCTCGACCGAATCGTCCCCCAGCCAGCGCGCCTCAACTCCTACCTCCTCAAGGGCCCCGGCCAAGCCGAGAAGATCGTTCGCTGTTCGTGGCACCACGAGTGGAGAATAGCATCTCGGGGAGGTCTCCCCGGCCAACCGGAAAGGTGGCGACCGCACGTCCGAAGCCGGCGGCGGCTGACGCCCTCCAGGTCCGCTGCATCCCGCAGTGCGGTGAACTAGCTGCCCGAGTCCGCCGGTCGTGAGGCGCCGACCCCGGTCCAGATCCCTGGAGAACGGTCAATGACCGAAGTCGTTCTCGCCGGCGGCACGCTGCCTCCAGGTCGTTTCACTGGCCCACCACGAACTCCACCATTCCCGAATGGCAATTTCCCGCAGAAAGTCCACGGCGACAGCCTGCCAGGTCGGCGTGTCCGGTGGCGTGGACCTGGACCAGCGAGGGAACCCATTTACCCGTGACCGCATCGCACGGAGCACTGGCATCCAGTCAGGCCAACAAAGGCTCCAACTCTCTTTCCAACAGGGAAGGCCGGACACGCTCCTGCTCGAGGCGGATCGTGGGACCGAACCGGTCTTCGACAAGATCGCCGTAGAGCGCCCGTTCGGCCTCAGTGAGATTCAGAAGGGGTCGATTGGTCGGGCTGGGCTCTGTAACCCACTGGCGTTGGTGAGCAAGCAATGTGGCTTCATCCATCAACATCGATCGAACCGTCTCGAATCGCGATCGGAGCCGATTGAGGATGTCGAACCCGTGTGTGTCGATGTCACCCCAGTACACGATCTCCTTTCCGACCAGCCACGGGAGCGGCCGCAACGAGGCGAGCCCGAATCCCGATCCGAAAACCACGAGCGCATCGGGTACGCGAGGAAATGCCAGGTAGGTGATCTCGTTCTCCACCACGAACAGGAACCGGGAGGTCAACTCGAGTGACGCAAGCTCCTCCGTTCGGAGAGTGAATTCAGTGAGTGCCTCGGGCAAGGCCGGCTCAGATCCGAGTACACGGAAGCGCGTGTACTCGGGTTTGGCTCGGAATCGATAGCGACGCGCAAAATCGCCCGCTGTGTAGTGCGTGTCGATTCGTCCTTCGGGCAAGACCGCTGTGAGGAGCACGTCGAGAACCTTTCTGTGACGGTCTACGAACTTGGTGTCGACGCCCTCGACGTCGATCTGCCGCAGGTAGAGCCGCTCGGTCCGCGCCCCCCTGACCCAGGCAACGACGGCGAGCAGATCGCTCCAGATGTCTCCGTTGTTGATCGCCTTCAGCGGATGGGCACGCACCCAAGGGGCGAGCTCGGGCACGGTACCCCTCGTCTGATCGATGATTTGATCGAGGCTCCGCACCTCCGGCGTCGTGCCCAGCAGCGCGCACAGCTGATCGAAGCTCTCGATCCGGATCCGTGCCGGTACCGAATTCGATCCGAGGCTCCGCCCCCCGATAGTCCGGCAGTCCACGGCGAATCGTGCTACGCCAGCCTTGGTCCGACTATCCCGGCGGAATCGCTCCGCCCACAGCACGGCTTCGTCGAATCGATCGAGCAGTTCGTCGGTCGATGGTGACTTCACCGGTAGTTCGATCGGTGTCCATTGCAGGCCCTCCGCGTGCTCACGCAAGAAGCGACCTGACTTCCATCGCTTATGCAGAGTCGCGACCAGGTCGTCCACGTTCGTCCAGGTCGTCATCGGGTGTCGGCTGTCTCCAAATCGTCGGGAACCTGGGGATCGGCACGGTTGCCGTGTTCAGCGCGGCGGCTCCGGAACTCGGTGATTGTCAGGCACTGGAGACGTGAGTAGTTGCCGCTCGGGTTGTCGACGAAGCCGACCGCGGCGACATGTGGCTCGATGACATGGATCTTCTGCAATGGCGTCACGATCAGCAGCTGGAGGCCGAGGCGGGTGAACAGGTCAAGGGCGTAGCGGGTCGAGAGCTCTGAGCCACGGTTGAACGCTTCATCGATCACGACGAATCGGAAGGCCTTCGATCGCTCAGCGCCCCAGTCCAGTTTGAACTGGTATGCCAGCGACGCGGCAAGCACCGTGTAGGCCAGCTTCTCCTTCTGCCCCCCCGACTTGCCGCCCGAGTCCGTGTAGTTCTCGTATTCAACATCGTCAGCACGCCAGCGTTCGGATGCGGAGAACACGAACCACTGACGGACGTCTGTCACCCTGCGGGTCCAATTGCGGTCCTGATCAGCAGTTCCCTCGCGACCCTTGAACCGCTCGATGATCCTCTCCACCTGGAGGAACTTCTCTTCCGAATACTGATCGTTGGTGATGGCACCGACCACATTGTCCGTACAGGCCCGGAGCTCAGCCCTGAATTCGCGCACGTCGATATTCGGTGTCTGGTCGGGAACGAGCCGGATATAACGGCCTTCGTTGTAGTCGATACCCTTCAGCGAATCATTGATGATCTCGATGCGATCACGGATCACCCGCTCGTGCTTGTTGAGCTGAGCGGAGAACCCGGCGATGTCCCGGATCGTATTCTGATTCAGATAGTTCTTGAACTCCTGTTCGAAGCGGGGGAGATCGTCGGTGGCCACCCGCTGGTGGAGTTGGCGGTACTCGCCGGCCGAGCCCATGGAATCGTCGAACTCGGACGTCTCGGTCGGGTACTTCGTCCGGAAGCCACCCATTGCACGGACGATGCGCATCTCGAGGTTCCCCCGTTGCCTGGTGATCTCGTTGAGCCGATCGGCAAGGCTGGCACCGATCTCCTGCTGAGCAGTCGTGAGTACAACTGCATCAGGCGCATGGCCCTCGAGCAGCGTGGTTACCATCTTGTCGATGGATGGGAACGACGGAGAGGCGTGCTCGAGCGCATCACCGTCGGACAGCAACATGGCGAAGCGGTCGCGCTCACCCTCGGCTGACCGTTGACGCCCCTCCACGGCACCCCGCTCGCGCTGCAACCCGTTCCGCTCCTCCTCGGCGACGCTCACCTGTTGTCGAACACGTTCGAGTTCGGCGGTCAAGAGCGCCAGTGTGTCCGACGAGGAGGCGATACGGTCCTGCTCGACCCGGAGAGCTGCGATCTCGTTGACCAGCGCCTTCCAGTCCAGCTCCTCCCATCGGTCGTGCTCGGCAAGTCCGGCCAATGACTGAAGCTGGGACGATGCGGATCTCTCGCGCCCGACGAGCTCGGCGATCACCTGCGTGGCCGAGGAAAGCCGTTGGTGCAGTGAGGTGGCATGGGCCACGAGCGCCTCGACCTTGGCTTCATTGGTCCAACCCAGGACGTACTCCCGACGGTCGTCGATCCTCTTGCGATCGTCCTTCTCGTGCCGGTCTCTGTCCTTGATCTGCCCGGATCGGGTGACCGCCTTCGGGGCGGAGCGGAACTCGCCCATGGTGTCCACGCATTCGTGGCTGGCACGACGGCCGAGTTCGCTCTCCAACCACTGCTCGAATCCCGTGTCAGGCTTGATCTCGAGCATGTCGACCAGGAGCGGATGGACAGACTGGCGTTCCAGTGGGGTTGACCGGGCGAGGCGGGGTGGGACCCGGAAATAGACGACCCGGGCACCGAGGTGGTGGTCGTTGATCCAACCAGCCACGGCTTCGTAGTGGCGTTGCGGGACAAGCAGGGAGAGTGCGAACGAGTGCAGAACCCGTTCCGCCGCGCCTTCCCACTCACTCGCCTCCTCGAGGACCTGGATGAGCTCTCCGGCAAACGGGAGGTCGTCAGGATCGATACCGAGGTCGTGCCCGAGTCGCTGCCGCAATTCGAGACTCACCCGAGGAACGTTGCTGCGACGGGACTGCAGGCTGTGCAGCTCGTCATTGACCTGCTTCGACTCCTCGTCGATCGAGCGTTGCTCGAACCGCCGTTCACTCAGGTCGTTCTGGAGAACGTCGTGTTCGCTCTCCAGCTCTGCTCTTCTGGAGTCAGCCCGGGCACGGGTGGCGGCGAATTGCACCGCCTCCGATACCGGTGCCATGCCCGCCTCCGCCAAGCGCTGGTTGTAGCGATCGAACCTGTCCTTCCGAACCGGCCTCTCCCTCTCGCGACGTCCGATCTCCAGGTCGATGGCGGCCAACCGATCGCCTCCGCTTCCGGCGATCTGGAGACGCAACTGGCTCTCCTCCTGGCGCCACGACTTGATTGCCGACTCAAGCGACCCGAGCAACTGGCCGAGCTCGAGCGCCCGCGTCTCCAGCGCTGCGAGCTCCATGTCAAGGACCCGACGCATCCGGTCGGCAAAGTAGAGCGGAAGTGCCTGCTGCTGTTGTTCGAGAGAGGCGCGTTGCTCCGACAGCTGATCATGTACCTCGATATCGGCGACCAGAGGCTGGAGGAGCTCGAGTTGGGCACGTGCGCGCTGCACGGCGTCGTGGGCCCGGGTCAGGTTGTCGAAGTGGTCGATCAGGTCGGCGATCTGGGCGCTGGTGTCGAACGGTTCGAGCATGTGGCTGCGGACGAAATCGTTCAGATTCTCGACCGCCTTCATCGACACGGTCTGGTGGAAGAGCTCCATGGCCTGTTCGGATTCGATGCCGAGATGTCGACGGAAGTCTCGGCCGTACTCGGGAAACGTGTCGTAAAGGCGGGCTCCGACATCCCGAAGCCTTCGCTTCAGCACGGAGAACTCGGAGCCGAACTCGGTGAACTCCTTGAGGATCGACAACTCGGCATCGGAGACCACGAAGAACCGCTCGGGCTGGCCGACATCCCTTGCCCGGAAGACCTGGGCCAAGGTGACCGTCGTGGCGAAGTCAGTGTTTGCGAACACCCCGAGGATGACCGAGAATTGCCGGTCGTCTCGAAGTCCGACCGGCCGTGAGGCCCCGGTCGTCTCATTGCGTTCCGACTTGTAGTGCCCCTGGACGTAGGAGCGTAGATCCCGCTCTCGGGTCTCCGCGCCGGCGGCCTTGTTATAGGAGATCTTGTTCGCAGGCAGCAGGAGGGTGGTGACGGCATCGACCAGGGTCGACTTTCCCGAGCCGATGTCGCCGGTGAGGAGTGCGTTGCGGCCGGCGAGTTCAAACGACCAGATCTTCCGGTCGAAGGTTCCCCAGTTGTAGACCTCGAGTCGCTGCAGGCGGCAGCCGGGCAGTCGGTCGGGGCGTCGGTCCTCCAGCTCGATCGGGCTGAACAGCGAGGACGTCACGCCGACTCCTCCGACACAGCCAGATCGGACAGATACTCGTCAAGTCGCGCGTCGAATTCCGACAGCCACTGCCCATCGATGTAGGCCTTGAGAATCCGTCGGACCTCATACTTGTCCTGCTCGCCCCGGAGCGGGTACAGAAAGCCCAGTTCGCAGACTCTCTTGACCGTGGTGTCGATGCTGTCCACCAGGCGCGCTTCGTTGGTGCTGTCGGGCATGAACAGGCGGATTAGCTCGATGATCTGGTCGCGGCTGAGAACCAGGCGGACATCTGAGCTGCTGGCATCGAACTCGGCCAGGCGCTTGCGCAACAGGGCCAGGAGTACGCTCACCTTGAAAGGCAGCGTGCGCCTGGCTACCAACCGCGGGAACTCGGTCGCGTCCTGATCGGCGACCTGACTGCGCAGGTAGGCATATCCCTCCGCCTCGTCGACGACGACACTCAAGCCGAGCACGGAGACATAGTCGCCGACCTGGTTCCGCAGTCCGAGCATGAGGCCCCACTGCTTCTCGTGCACATCCCGGTAGAGGGGACCCTTCATCAGATGAACCAAGACCAGCGACAGGTCCGTCGGCTCATTCGGCGCGTCGAGCGGCGTTTCCGTCACGACGGCTCCGAACGGTCCCGGCTGAACGAGACTGCAGGCAGATCGGCCGAGCGCTCGACTTCGCCGGTGCTCCACCGAATCTGATCATGGCGTTCCTCGTCGAAGACGACGGTGAGGCCGGGCTCCTGCAACGACAGGTACCCGACCAATTCAGCCAGGCCCTGCTCCAGCGGCTGACCCACAACCACCTCACGGAGTCCGACCTGGTCGTCCCTTCCGAGCGAGTTGAACACCCGCTGCACGAGCATGTCCCGGTCGACATACAACTGGCTCAGCATGGCCGAGGCGTCGAAGTCATCGTCCCCATGCTCCATCGACTCAGTCTCGAGTCGGTTGCGGCGCGAACGACGGAAGAGCGGACGCTCCATGGGCAAGCCGACGGTCACACCGGTGTCGTCAAGCTCCATTGCGACCACCGGATCGGGTTGGTTGCGAACGCGCAGTGCCTTGCCTTCGATGGAGCGGAGCAGGTCGAAGACCCGCCGATTCTCGAGCCACACGTGATCGTCGAGGAAGCGGCGGAGCTGGTCGGAGAGAAGACGAACAGTTGCCTGGGTACGCTCGCTGGCGTCGATCCAGTCGAAGTGGACCCGGCGCAGTCGCCCGTCCTGACTCCCGAGATCCTGAATCTGTTGGAGTCGCTCGAGTAGCTCGGTGAGTTCGGCCTGCTTGTGATGGGACAGCAGGAAGTCGTAGAAGGCCTGAAAGCTACGGCCCTGGTCCGACTCGGTGATGCTGGCGCGGCTCCCCAGTGCCTCATCGAGCAGGGCGCCCTTGGATCCCGACCAGCCTGCGATCTGCTCGCGGAGTGAGCGGTCGAGCCCGCGAAAGTTCTCTTCGACCTGTCGAAAGTCGGCAAGTAGCTCCCGGGCGGTGCGGGCGAACTGCTGGTACCGGTCGCGCTGGCTCACTGCGTCGAGCATGGCGAGTTCCCCCCGCTGGGCGGCAGCGATCTCCTCATCGATCTGCGCCCGCCGCCGCTGAAGCTCGGAGAGACGGCGCTCGGGGTCGTCATCGGCGCCGAAGACCATCTGACGCAGCAGTTCAAAGATCGTGTTCAGACGTGACTCGGTACCGATGAACTCGCGAGCCGGAAGATCTTGGACCCAGAGAAGTGCCTTCTCGACTGCGGGGGCCAGATCAAAATGGGCTTCATCGGCACCGGCGGGGTAGTACTTCCGCAGCCAGCCGTGTTCGGGCGACGCCCAATCGTCGAGGTAGGCGGTTGCCGACCTCGGGAAGGCATCTTCACCGAGCCGCTGGTTGAGCGCGAACAGCTCGTCGTCCAACTGATCAGCGAGTTCGCTCGCCGGGATTCCGCTGGCGTTGCCGTCGACGAACACCCGGCCGAGGAAACTGAGCACGAGAGCGACGTTGTTCGAGCGCAGGAGCACCCACGCCGGATGTTGGCTCCTCAGGTGAGCGATCTCGTCGTAGTTCATCGTCGCCGCACGTCCCCCTTAGGGGAACGGGAGGACTCCCGGATCGGGCACGGGCGTCTGGTCACGTGAGAATCCTACGTCGCAGGTGTGACGCCGGACGTGGTTCCGTGGCGGCAACGGCCCAGTTGCCAAACCAGTGGTGGAGATCCTCCCGCTGTCCCACAGTGTTGCGGCCCCCTCGGGCGTGGCCAGGTGCTCGCCTGCGTTCTCAAGATCCCCCGCGCGCTCAGGCGACTCGATCTGAGGCCGGCGCTACGCCGAATCTCGCGGCCATCAGACGGACTGCGTGGCAGCGCGTCCCAGTTCGCTTCTCCAAATCCCATCGAGGACCAAGTCCAATGTTGGCTGTTCGCCAGAGGAGAACAAGGGCCATATGAGTCCCCTGACATGGGCTTTCGCGGTTCCCCCGAGACGCTCGGACACGCAATGTTGGCTCTATTGCGACCGCAACTACTCTTGACAGCCCTCTGGCCTGGACTTTTGGCGCGCTCGGCAGGATTCGAACCTGCAACCTTCTGATCCGTAGTCAGATGCTCTAATCCGTTGAGCTACGAGCGCTGGTTGCCCCTCGAGCCGTCGAGCTGACGGCCGATCTGCCCGTATGGCACATCGGCCACGACTTCCAGAGCCGATGAGGTGCGGACCAAGACTCTACCGGACCACAGAGCCCCGCCGGCACCGAGCCGGGCGGTCCGGCCGCCGGACCAGGGACAGAACCGCGCCGATCTGACACACCGTCAGATATACTCTGACCCGCACACCGGCACGGTGCACTGCAGACACCCGCCCGCCGACCGTTTTCGGGGAGGACCCATGCCAGCCGCAGCCGACGCACCGTTGCACGGACTCCGCGTCATCGAATGCTCGGCGCTGGGGCCGGCTGCCATCACCATGCCGCTGGTCGACCTTGGCGCCGAGGTGATCAAGGTGGAGCCGCCGTCGGGCGACTACATCCGCGAGATGACCTGGCCCATCGTCGACGGCGTCTCCCTCATGCACCTCCACCTCAACCGGGGCAAGCGGAGCATTGTCATGGACCTGCGCCAGCCCGAGGACGTCAGCACCTTCAAGCAGCTGGTGGCGACGGCCGACGTGGTGGTCGAGGCCATGCGCCCCGGGGGCCTGGCCCGGCGGGGCGTGGGCTACGACGACCTCCGCACGGTCAACCCGAAGATCGTCTTCTGCACCATCTCCGGCTACGGGATGACCGGGCCGTACCGGAACCTCCCCGCCCACGGGGTGGCCTTCGACACCTGGGCGGGTATCGTCACCCCCCAGACCGACGCCGAGGGATTCGCCTACCTCCCCGAGCACGCCTCCATGGGTATCCACGCCGGCCCCCTCTTCGGGGCACTCGGCATCCTGGCTGCCGTCGTCCGTGCCAAAACCACCGGCGAGGGCTCCTTCCTCGAGATCGCCCAGTCGGATGCCGCCGCCGCCATGGACTGGTACCGCAGCGAGACCTGGCGGGCCTACGAACGGCCCGAGTCCGAGGTGACCGGCAACCAGGCCGACGACTACGAGCGGCGAGCCCCGGGCACCGCCGGGATGATCGAGGGCGTGCGCTACCAGGTCTACGAGGCCAAGGACGGCCGCTACATCCTCTTCATGGCGTCGGAGCAGGCGTTCTGGAGAAACTTCTGCCAGGCGGTCGGCCGGATCGAGCTGTTCGAGAAGTGGCCCGGCTCCAAGTTCGCCGACCACGCCCGCAACAACCGCGAGCTCCAGGCCCAGCTGCGCGACATCTTCCGCACCCGGACCGCCGGCCAGTGGCTCGAGCTGGGCGTGGCAGAGAACTTCCCGATCGCCCCGGTCAACACCCCGCAGACCATCGCGGAGGACCCGCAGTTCGCCGACCGCTTCCACTGGCTCCCCAGGGAGGTGCTCGGCGCCGACGAGCTTCCCTCCCCGCTCAAGTTCGTCGGCGAGGAGCTCCCCGTCCCGTCCAAGGCGCCCACCGTCGGCCAGCACACCGAGGAGGTCCTTCGCGACGTCCTCGGCTGGGACGACGACCACATCGCCGCCTCCCGCGCCGCCGGTGGTCTCGGCGGGACCGCCCCAACCACCGACCGTTAGGATCAGCCCATGTCTCCGGCCAAAGCCCGCGTCCCCGCCGTCGAAGGCTGGTTCACCGTCGACGACCACGCCCCCGCCCTGCTCGGCAGCCGGTGCACCTCGTGCGGGACGTTCGCGTTCCCCAAGGAGACCTTCTTCTGCCGCAATCCCGAGTGCCACGGCACCGAGTTCGACGAGACGGAGCTGAGCCGCACCGGCAAGGTCTGGTCGTACACGTCGGCCGGCTACCAGCCACCCAAGCCGTACGTGTCGGCCGACCCCTTCGTGCCCTTCCCCATCGCCGCCGTCGAGCTGGCAGCGGAGAAGATGGTGGTGATGGGCCAGGTGGTGGCCGACGTGGACGTCGCCGACCTTCGGGTCGGCACCGAGGTGGAGCTGGTCCTCGACACCCTGTACGAGGACGACGACAACGAGTACCTGGTATGGAAGTGGCGGCCGACCGCAGGGGAGGGTTCCGATGCCTGACGACAAGCGAGTAGCGGTGCTGGGCGCAGGCATGCACCCCTGGGGCAAGTGGGGACGCAACTTCGTCGAATACGGGCTGGCCGCCGCCGGCGGCGCCCTCGACGACGCCGGCGTGGCCTGGACCGATGTCCAGTACGTGTCCGGCGCCGACACCATCCGCAACGGCTACCCGGGCTTCATCGCCGGCGCCACCTTCGCCCAGGCACTGGGGTGGACCGGGGCCCGCGTCTCGTCGTCATATGCCGCCTGCGCCTCCGGCGCCCAGGCCGTCAGCAACGCCCGGGCCCAGATCCTGGCCGGGCTGTGCGACGTGGCCCTGGTGGTCGGGGCCGACACCACCCCCAAGGGGTTCTTCGCCCCGGTGGGCGGGGATCGCAAGGACGACCCGGACTGGCTGCGCTTCCATCTGTTGGGGGCGACCAACCCCACCTACTTCGCCCTCTACGCCCGCCGCCGGATGGAGCTGTTCGGGGCCACGGAGGAGGACTTCGCGGCGGTGAAGGTGAAGAACGCCCGTCACGGGCTGGAGAACCCCAACGCCCGCTACCGCAAGGTGGTCACCGCCGCGGAGGTGCTCGCCTCCCCCATGGTCGCCGACCCCCTCCGACTGCTGGAGATCTGCGCCACCTCCGACGGCGGCGCCGCCCTGGTGCTGACGTCCATGGAGTTCGCCCGGCGCCACGCCGGCACCGACGACCTGGTCACCATCGACGCCGTGTCCACGGTCACCCCCCGCTTCCCCCAGACGGTGATCGAGATGCCCAACTTCGCCACCGACTCCGGTGCCACCACCTCCACCGCCGGCCCCACCTTCAAGCAGTCGGTGGCGCTGGCCGCCTACGAGGAGGCCGGCATCGGGCCTGACGACGTCGACCTGGCCGAGGTCTACGACCTCTCGTCCGCCCTCGAGCTCGACTGGTACGAGGACATCGGGCTGTGCAAGGAGGGCGAGGCCGAGCGCCTGCTGCGCGACGGCGACACCACCGTGGGCGGCCGGGTGCCGGTCAACCCCAGCGGCGGGCTGTCGTGCTTCGGCGAGGCCATCCCCGCCCAGGCCATCGCCCAGGTCTGCGAGCTGGTGTGGCAGCTGCGGGGACAGGCCACCGGCCGCCAGGTGGAGGGGGCCAGAGTGGGCATCACCGCCAACCAGGGCCTGTTCGGCCACGGCTCGTCGATCATCGTGGCCCGGTAGCGGTCCCGAGGACCGTCACTCGTCGACGAGGACGATCTTGCCCAGCTTGCCCCCGGCGGCGAACCGCTCGTAGGCGGTGGTGGCCTCCGACAGGGGGTAGGTGGCCGCCACCGGCACCCGGAGCTCCCCGGAGGCCAGCTTCGGCAGCACGTCGGCCTCGACCGCCCGGGCGACCTCGGCCTTCTGCTCCACCGGCCGGGCCCGCCGGGTGGAGCCGCCGATGGTGGCGCGCTTGGTCATCAGGGCGAACAGGTTCAACTCCACCTTCGCCCCGCCGCCCACGCCGATGACCACGATGCGGGCCCCTTCGGCCAGGGCGCCCAGCGTCTCGCTGATCCCGGGAGCACCGACCAGCTCGAGGGAAAGGTCGTACGGTCCGTGCTGGGTGACCTGGTCCGGCTCGATCACCTCGTCGGCGCCGAGCTGACGGACCAGGCCGTGCAGGGCCACCGACCGCACCGAGGCCACCACGTGGGCTCCGGCCGCATGGGCCAGCTGCACCCCGGCCGTCCCCACCCCGCCGGCCGCCCCGGAGATCAGCACCCGGTCGCCCCGGGCCAGGCGCCCCTGGGTGACCAGGGCGTCGTAGGCGGTGGAGAACACCTCGGGGAACCCTCCCGCCTCCGCCCACGAGAGGCCGTCGGGGACGGCCAGCACCACCTGCTCAGGCACGGTCACCAGCTCGGCCTGCGCCCCGCCGCCCACCAGGGCCATCACCCGGTCGCCGGGGCGGAACCGGGTGACGGCGTCGCCCACCGCCACCACCTCCCCGGCGAACTCCAGGCCCGGGATGTCGGCCGGGGACCCCGGTGGGGCCGGGTAGAACCCCCGCCGCTGCACCAGGTCGGCGCCGTTGACGCCGGCCGCCCGCACCTCCACCAGCAGCTCGTCATGTGACGGCTCGGGGTCGGGCCGGGACTGCCAGGCCAGGTGGGTGTCGACGATGGTCACCGCCTGCATGGGGCCAGGGTAGACGGACATCCACCGTTCCCCTGCCGGTCACGTATTCGTGACATTCCGGAAACGTCGGTTCCGTAAGATGGTCCCAGGCGTTGCCAGCCGGCGCCTGCCGGCGAAGGAGTCGTTCGACGATGGGTGCCATCGGGCAGCTGATCAGGGACCTCAGGGCGTGGACGTACCTGTTGATGGATCACATGGAGACGCCGTCCCACCTCCCCTCCCCGCAGCTCACCGGCGTCGGGGGCGACCGGCCCCGGGCGGAGATCGCCGCCCGGTCCGGCGACCACCCGGCCCGGGTCACCTGAGACCGAACCGTCCGGCCCCGACACGCCGACCCGACCTCACTCGTAGGCTGGGGTGGTGGTGAACGAGCGATGACATCCGATCCGGAGAAGCCGGCGGCAACCGCGGCCACCGTGACCACCCTGGCCGCCACCACCGACGACTACCTGGCCGAGCCGTCGGCCGGTGAGGTGCTCCACCGGGTCCTGGCTCGCTCGGCCCGGACGTTCCTGCTCAACGACGCCGGAATCGTCCCTGGCGTCGAGCGCGACATCCCGGTGGACGACGAGGCCTCCGCCGCCGGCTCCATCGCCACCCTGGGCGGTGCCCCGAGGCGCTCGACGGAGATGGAGCGGGTCCACCAGAGCCGGGTGGCGTGCCGGCGCATCCGGTCCAACCTGCGCACCTTCCGCCTTCTGGTCGACCCGGTCTGGTCCATGTCGCTCCGGGCGGAGCTGGCCTGGTACGCGGAGTGTCTCGGCGAGCCCCGGGACTTCCATATCCTCCGGGAGAACATCGTGCTCAACGGCCCCCTCATCGTCGACAAAGAGGACCTCCAGCCCATCGTGGAGGTCATCGACCGGTCGATCGGCGAGGCCGAGTCGCACGTGGACCATGCCCGGGAGAGCGACCGCTACGCCCGTCTGGTCGGCCAGATGCTGCTCCTATGGGACGGCCCGCTCCTGGCCCGCAAGGCGGAGCGGCCGGCCGACGAGCTACTGCCCAAGCTCCTCGAGCGGTCGTGGCACGACGTCCGGGGTGCCGGGCTCACCGCCCGCAAGAAGCCCACCGACGACAACCTGCACAAGCTCCGGATCCGGATCAAGGGCCTCCGGTACGGCTGCGAGACGGCGGCCGTGGTGGAGGGTGGCCCGGCCCGCAAGACGGCCAAGGCAGCCGAGCGGCTCCAGAGCAGGCTCGGCGACCTCCACGACGCCGGGGTGGCGATCGAGTGGCTGCAGTCGCTGGGCGACACCCGACCCGAGCTGGCCGAAGCGACCGAACGGCTGACCGTGGTCGAGCGGGCGGCGGCGGCCGTGGCCCGCAAGGGATGGAAGGACGAGCTGAAAGAGGTGGAGCGCCGCTGGCGGCGCTGGCAGGGTTAGCGAGCCGGAGCTGCCGGACCCGCTACCCGTCGGTGGTGTTCACCCCGATGTGGTCGGACTCCCACAGCTTGATCCCTCCCAGGATCCCGGCGGTGTTGTCGACCACCGTGACGTCGTCCGGCAGGTTTTCACGGACCACCCGGCGGGAGTTGCCGCCGCCGATGTACAGGTGGTCGAAGAAGAACAGGGCGCGCATGTTCTCGATGGCCTGGAGCACCCGCTTGTTCCAACGCTCCTCGCCGACCTCCTTCCGGGCCGCCTCGCCCAGCTCCTCGTCGTAGGCCTGGTTCTTCCGGAAGGGCTGGTGGGCGATTTCGAGATGGGGCAGCAGTAGGCCGTCGTAGAACAGACCGGAGCCGAAGCCGGTCCCCAGGGTGATGGTGAGCTCGAGGCCCTTGCCGCTCACCACGGCGGCGCCCTGGATGTCGGCGTCGTTGGCCACCTTGGTCGGCACCCCGAAGGTGGCCGTCAACGTGGTGGCCAGGTCGAAGTCGGACCACAGCCTGACCAGGTCGTCGTCGAGCGGGCTCCCGGGGCCGGCCCTGGTGGAGAAGTGGGGGGCGGAGAGCACGTGGCCGGCACGGACCATCCCCGGAAAGCCCACCGAGGCCCGCTCCGCCTTGGGCAGCGGGGCCACCAGCTTCTCCAGCGAGGCCACCAGCTTCTGGGGAGGAATCGGGTAGGGGGTGGGCACCTTCACCCGGTCGGCCACCATGGCGCCGTCGGCATCGAGCACCGACGCCTTCAGCCCGGTGCCGCCGACGTCGACGGCCAGCGTCAGCGGGTGCTTGGGGTCCGAGGCGGCCACGGCGATGGTGATCGGCTCGTTGGGCTCCGGCTCAGGTGGGGGGGCATCGCTCATGCGCCCACGCTACGCCGCTACCAACGGTCGTGATGGAGCACCGACTCGAGGGGCGACCTCGAACGCCAGCCATGGCGCTCGAGGTCGGGGACCGCCTCGAGGTGGCTCACCGGGCCCACGCAGAGCCATGCCACCGGCAGCACTTCCTCGGGGATGCCGAGCAGCTGGCGGAGGAAGGACTCCCGGTAGAAGGAGACCCA
>JBKQMB010000110.1:0-2671 GCA_052326605.1 Acidimicrobiales bacterium
GTCGTGCGCGTGCCTTCGCCGAGATCGTGGCGGCAACCGTGCTGTGCGGCGAGTTGTCCCTGGGCTCGGCCATCGCTGCCGATGAGTGGGTGTCGAGCCACGACGCCTACGGCAGGAACCGGCCCGGATAGCCCTCACCGCCTATCTCGGCGAGCGGCAGGGCACCAAAACCCCGATCTGGACCGTTGGGCTGATCGAGCGTTCCTCGCCTTGCCGGTGGGCTCCTTCCCTGCCGCCGGTGGTCGTCCCTGATCGTGACCCCGCCGACAGTGCTCGCATGGCAGCGCAAGATCGTCCGGAAGTGTCGGAGTTATCCGCACCGGGGACCGGGCCGTCCTCCGCTTCCCGACGAGCACGTCGACCCGATCTGTCGACTGGCCGTCGGTGGGGCGAGCTGCGCAAGCTCGGCGTGACGGTGTCTGCCACGTCCGTGCGCAGAGTGCTTGGCCGCCTCGGACTTCCCCCAGCTCCCCGCCGGGAGGGATCAACCTGGTCGGAGTTCCTGCGCCCCCAGGCCCAGACCATGCTGGCCACCGACTTCTTCCTCGTTGGCGCGGTGAATGGGAGGGACTGCGCCCGGTCCGACACAGATCGGTCCAGACCCTCCACTCTCCGCCCACCAGCCTCTCAGATCACCTTTGATGGCCTCATCAGAGCGACCGTCGACTTCGGGAGGACTTCCCGGTCGTCGTACACCACACAGACGAACCCAGGCTGCTCTCGTGACCACTGCGCTGATGCGTCCACGAGATCCTCATGGTCCATTGCGATGCGGTCCTAGTGCCAAACCTCGAATCCGCCCGTTCGGTCCTCGAAATTGATGTCGCCAGTTTGAGGTGGAGCTGGAAGATCTTTCGGGTCGGCGCGGAAGAACTCGCTCGTCCCATCCGTGTAGATGATTGTCGGCCCGTCGATTCCGTCAGCGATTACCTCAACGGTCTCCACTGGCGGCTGCTGCGGTGTCTGCGCCATGCACCCCATCCTGGCGCCTGGGTCGCAAATGCCTCCGCTGGGTTGGTTCCGCCGCCCACGAGAGTAGGGGCAGTTCAGGCGTCGATGTCCGGCGCTCCGGGAGAACCACGTCAGGCGTCTTGGAGGTGGGTCATTGCCCGCCGAGGAGCTTGTGATGCAGCAACCTGCACCATGCAGCCTGGACCTCGTCTCCACGTTGGTCGCTTCGCTCGGCGGCGTGTTCGACCGCCTTGAGCGACATGAGCAACGACAAGTTGCGAGCCTTGGGGGTGGGCATGCGGATGCAGCGGCCGAGGATGTCAGCGGCTGCCTCGGCAACAACCTGCAGAGCATCGGTCGTGTCATTGACTGCGCTGAGTTGTGCAAACTCAGCAGCGAGATGGTGATCCTCCGCCACCAGCCTGGCGTACTCACCTGGGGTGACGGTTCGATCCGTCAGCGCCTGCCGCTGTCCGTCCAACACTCTGCAGCCGCCCTTTCCAGTTCCTGGGGATGAACCTCTTGTCTCATCGACCGGTGGCAACGGTGGCTTGAGGACAAGCACCAGAGCATTCCGGCTCCGGCACCGGGTCGGGCGCCACGGGTAGCCAGATGTAGGAACTCGGAATCAAGAACTTCTCGGCTACGCCGATAACACATTGTGATGGCTGCTGGTCAGGTGCCACGACGGCGCCCGGCAATGGTCGTCATTCCGGCGACCTGTGACCCCGGCGGCGACGGAGCACAGGCGATGAAGGTGACTTGAGGAGCAAGAATGAAAGTACGGCGAGTAGTGACCGGACACAGCACAGAGGGCAAGGCGACCTTCGTCGTTGACGAGTATGTGGCCCCTGTGACCTTGGATCTGATCCCCGGCAATGAGTTCCATCGCCTCTGGGGTGCTGATTCGACTCCCACGTTTCCAGACGATGGGTCGACACCCGAGTTCGCCGACTACTTCCCCCCGGTGGGCGGATTCCGTTTCGGCTTGTTCACCATTCCACCTGACGGCGGCACGGGCGCTCCGGCAAACATCGACATCGAGACCGCCATTGCGGAGTTCGAGGAAAAGCTTCCCGGAATGGCAGAGCATCTTGAACTGGACGACCCCGGCATGCACACCACGGCCACGATTGACTACGGCATCGTGCTCTCGGGACGTCCGGTTCTCGAACTGGACGATGGGGAGAAGGTTGCGCTGGATCCGGGTGACACCTATATCCAGAACGGAACACGGCACCGCTGGTCGAACTCGGGCGATGTGCCCGCTGTCCTCGCAGTGACGCTCATCGGCGCAGTCCACAATCGGTTGTGCTGATGTCGCAGCATCATCCGATTGACACTGATTGGACTGTCGGTCTCCTGCCGGTGATCAGCGTTCCCTCCGAGGGGCCTGCAACCCCCCAGGAACCGTCCTACCGTCTTCTCCTCGACCCACCAATCTTCATCGGCGGCCCGTTGACGACCAGATAGGGGCTGACCGAGAAGGAACGTTGCCGTCACAGGAGCCGGAGGATCTGCGACTCCATACCGGTACTGAAGAGCGGGTACCTTCGGCTCGCCGTCACCTGGCCGCCAGGACAGACGAGAGCACCCTCTGAGGCGAAGATTCGCTGTTACCCAGCAACCGCCAGGGGCTCGAGTGTCACCGAATAGCCCATCTTGTGGAGCTGGTCGAGCGCACGGTGCTTGGCCTTGTCCGGGTTGAGGCGGGTGAAGA
>JBKQMB010000111.1:0-68279 GCA_052326605.1 Acidimicrobiales bacterium
CAGAAGAACGGCTTTGCTTTCTTCGACACCGCCGCTACGGACGCTTCTAACGCGTGGGCGGTTGGAGAATTCGAGACGATACTGCACTCCTCCGACGGCGGAAAGACGTCCCTCTTGGTGGGCCGCGGCCACGGGCCGCCGTCGGTCCAGCCGTGACCGGAGCTCCCCGGTGCCTCTGATCAGGGACACGCCGGCGACGGAGTTGTCGCCGTACCTCCGTCAGCACACCGCCAACCCGGTGGACTGGTACTCGTGGGGCGACGACGCCTTCGACCGGGCTCGCAGCCAGGACCGACCGGTCTTCTTGTCCATCGGCTACTCGGCCTGTCACTGGTGCCACGTGATGGCCCACGAGTCGTTCGAGGACCCGGTGACGGCAGCTGCACTGAACGCGTCGTTCGTGAGCGTGAAGGTCGATCGCGAGGAGCGGCCGGACGTCGACGCCGTCTACATGGAGGCCGTCCAGTCCATCACCGGGTCGGGCGGGTGGCCGATGAGCGTCTTCCTCACGCCCGACCGTCGGCCGTTCTACGGCGGGACGTACTTCCCGCCGGACGATCGACAGGAGATGCCGTCGTTTCGGACGGTCCTGGCCGCTCTCACCGATGTGTGGGAGCACCGCCGGCACGAGGTGGAGGAGCAGGCCGACGAGCTCTCCGACGCCATCGCCGCCCGCTCGGTCGTCCACGCCCGCCCCGGGGCGCCCCTGGTGTTCGCTGCCACCGGTCCCGGCGGCAGCGGGCGTCCACCCGACCTGCTGGCACCGGCGGTGGACGACCTGGCCGAGCGGTTCGATCCGACCTGGGGGGGGTTCGGGGCGGCGCCCAAGTTCCCACAGCCGACTCTGGTCGACCTTGCCCTCCGCCACTCCCTCCGCCACCGCGGGGAGGAGTCCGGCGCCCGGTCCGAGCACATGGCGGTCCTCACGCTGGAGGCCATGGCCGCGGGCGGCATCCATGACCACCTCGGCGGAGGATTCTCCCGCTACTCGACCGACACCCAGTGGTTGGTCCCCCACTTCGAGAAGATGCTCTACGACCAGGCCGGCCTGCTCCGGGCCTTCCTCCACGGATGGCAGGTCACCGGGCGGGCGGACTTCCTGCGGGTCGTCGAGGGGATCGTCGGGTACGTCGGGCGCGACCTCACCGGGGACGAAGGAGGGGTGTACTCCGCCGAGGACGCCGACTCCGAGGGAGTCGAGGGCAGGTTCTACGTGTGGACGCCCGAGGAGATCGCGTTGGCGGTGCCCCCCGGGCCGGACGGCCACGACCCGCACGCCGCCGAGGTCCGTGACGCGGTGACCGCCTGGTTCGGCGTCACCCCGGCCGGCAACTTCGAAGGACGCTCGATCCTCAGGCGGCCCGTCGGGGAGCCGCTGGGTGGCCCGGCCGCCGTGGAGACCGGCCGACGGCTCCTGTTCGAGGCCCGCACCGAGCGCGTCCGGCCCGCCCTCGACGGCAAGGTGCTCACCGAATGGAACGCCATGTACGCGTCGGCGCTCGCAGAGTCGGCCTCGGCCACCGGCAATCCGGCCTGGCAGGACGCCGCTGTGTCCATCGGCGAGTTCCTCTGCGGCCACCTGGTCGACGCCGACGGCAGGTGGTTGAGGAGCTGGCAGCCCGCCGGGGGCGCCCGCCACCTCGCCATCGCCGCGGACTACGCCTGGCTGGTCGACTGCTTCACCCGTCTGGGCGAACTGACCGGCCGGGCCTGTTGGACGCGGCACGCCGTCGACGCCGCCGACGCCCTACTGGCCCTGTTCCGCGACGACAGCGGGGGCGGCTTCTTCACCACCGGCCACGATGCCGAGGTGCTCATCGTCCGGACCAAGGAGGTTCTCGACGGTGCCACCCCTTCGGCCAATGCCGTGGCCGCGCTGTCCCTGGCCCGCCTGGGCGCCGTGACCGGTAACGGTCGCTACACCGACGCCGCCCTCCAGGTGGTCGAGACGGTCGGTGACCTGCTCACCCGCCACCCCACGGCCTTCGCCCACACGGTGCTGACCGCCGACCTGCTCCTCAACGGCCTGACCGAGGTGGTCATCACCGGCGACCGCCCGGACCTCCTCGACGTCGCCCGGAACCACTGGCTTCCCGGTGCGGTCCTGGCCTGGGGCGAGCCCACCGACTTCCCACTCTGGCAGGACCGCGACGGTGGCCGGGCCTACGTCTGCCGCAACAATGTGTGCCGGCTGCCCTCCGACGACGCCCACACCCTGGACGGCCAGTTGGCCGAGGTGGCGTCATGAGCCAAGGATCGACCCGCACGCCCCGCAGCGGCACCGCTCGCGGTATCGCCCGCTCCATCAAGCACCGGGCCCGGATCGAGGTGAGCGGGGGGACGTCCCTGACCATGCTGGTGCTGGCCTGCCATCCCGAGGACACCATCGGCGTGGACCTCGCGTCGGGTGCCTTGGTCCGGGTGCGGGTGGCCTGGCCCGAGGACCACGGTCCGGACCTGGCACCGTTCGACGTGGTCGAGACCCAGCTCGCCGAGGAACCCGAGCGGGACGATCTGGCCCAGCCCGAGGCGATGACGGCCAGTGGGCTCCCCCGGCACCTCGGGACGCTCCACGGGCGCCACGTACGCCAGCTGCTCCACCACCTGGCGGCCCCGGTCGAGGAGCACGTCCTCGGCTTCCCGGGTGCCTCCGCCCCCTATTGGGAGTTCCGCGGATTCCGGCCGTCGCTGGCATTGGTGGAGCCCACCAAGGGCCCGGTCCTGTTCCGGCGGGTCGGTGACCGGTCGGTCTGGGTCCGCTTCGGCTGGGGTCGGAGCGACAACTGGCTGCCCGTCGAGGACCCGCAGTCCGAGCGTGCACTCGACGTGGCCCGCCGCGACCGCCTCCAGGGAAAGGACCTGGCCGCCACCCTCGGGTTCAAGCCCCACTACCTGGTGGCCGTGGTGACCACGCCCCGGGACGGCCACTGCTACAAGACGGTGCGGGCCCTGCTGCCACGCAGCTGAGCCGGGTCGCCTCGTGGGGGATCCCATGCCCGTCCGCCCCACTATGTGGCCCCCTCCCGCCGGTCCGGCGTACGGGCGCCGACAGTGCGTCGCCTACAGTCGGCGGTGATGTCCGCCGCCACCTCCCCGCCCTCGCCCCCGGCCACGCCGGTCCTGCCGGACTACGGGGCGGCATGCATCGCCAACGTCGTCCCGAGCCTCCTCGCTCCAACGGATCCCGGCGAACCGGGACCCGACTGGCTTCCCGTCTCCGCCCGGCACGCCCGGCAGGTTGTCCTGTTGGTGGTGGACGGTCTCGGTTGGGAGCAGCTCCGCGCCCGATCGGGGCTGGCACCCACCCTGTCGGCCGCCGAAGGGATCGACCGGTGCATCACCTCGGTGACACCGACCACGACCGCCACGGCGCTCACCTCGATCACGACCGGGCGCCCGCCCTGCGAGCACGGGGTGCTGGGCTACCGGATGACGACAGACGGCGAGGTCCTCAACGTGCTGCGCTGGACCGTCGGGAGCGGCGTGGCCCGCGATGCCCGCCGAAGCGTCCCGGCCCGCCGGCTGCAGCCGTTCCCCTCGTTCTGCGGCGCCTCGGGTCCTGTCCCGGTGGTGTCGAAGTACGAGTTCGGCGGCACCGGATTCACCGCCGCCCACCTGGGGAACTCCCTGTTGCACGGCTACCGGGTCCTCTCCTCGCTCCCGGTGTCGGTCGGCCGGCTGCTGCGCGACGGCGAGCCGTTCGTCTACGCCTACTACGACGGAATCGACAAGGTGGCACATGCCAGCGGACTGGGTGAGCTCTACGACGCCGAGCTCCGGGCGGTCGACCGGTTGGTCGCGGACATCGTGGCGGTCCTGCCGCCCGGCGCCGTGCTGGTGGTGACCGCCGATCACGGTCAGATCGACGTCGGGCCCCGCCTCGAACTGCTCGGGCGCGAGGTCATGTCCGGGGTCCGGTTCCTGTCCGGCGAAGGTCGCTTCCGCTGGCTCCACGTCCGGCCCGGCGCGTCCGCCGATCTGCTCGGGTCGCTCACCGACCGCTACGGGGACACGACGTGGGTGATGGAGCGGGACCGGCTCATCGACGAGGGCTGGTTCGGGGGGCCGGTGCGCGACGCGCTCCTGCCCCGACTGGGCGACGTGGCTCTGATCCCCCACGCACCGATCGCCTTCGTCGATCCGGCGGACACCGGCGAGAGCCGCCTCGCGAGCCGGCACGGATCGTTGACACCTGACGAAATGCTCGTACCGTTGGTCGCACTCGGAGGTGAGAACCGTTGATGGAAGAAAAGACGCCGGACACCGATCCGGTCGAGACCGTGACCATCCGTCCCGAGATCGTCGACGCCGGTGGGCCGGCCGGCGTGCTGTCGGCCCCGGGGGGCGATTCGGGCGAACCCGTGGCGTCCGGCGGGCCCGGGGCCCCGGGGGGCGATTCGGCCACGGGTCCAGGCGACGGCGGGGAGCCGGACACCGAGGCCATCGAGCAGCCGGCCAAGCTTCTCCGCATCGGGTCGATGGTCAAGCAGTTGCTCGACGAGGTACGCCTGGCGCCACTCGACGAGGCCAGTCGGGGCCGGCTCCGCGAGATCTATGAGCAGTCGATCCGGGAGCTGGCCGAAGGGCTGTCGCCCGACCTGGCTGCGGAGCTCGACCGGATCTCCATCCCCTTCGACTCACCCACCCCATCGGATGCCGAGCTCCGGATCGCCCATGCCCAGCTGGTCGGTTGGCTCGAGGGCCTCTTCCATGGGATCCAGGCCACCCTGGTGGCCCAACAGGTCGCCGCCCGTGCCCAGCTCGACGAGATGCGCCAGCGATCGCTGCCGAGCGGCGGGGATCCGACCATAGGCCGACCCGGCGCCTACCTCTGACCCGGTCCGGTGCCCCCGGGGCCGGCCGCGACGCCCCCCGGGGGGCGTCGCGGCGCGCTATCGTCGGAATGACACTGCTGTAACTCGTCCACACCCTGTGGAGAACCCCCTGCAGCGGGGACGAGATCATCGAGGAAGGCGCCGGCCTGGTGGCAACACGGTCGTTCACACATCTGCACACCCACACCGAGTTCTCGATGCTGGACGGGGCTGCCCGGGTGGACGAGCTGGTGCAGGCGGCCGTGGCCGACGGCCAGCCGGCCCTCGGCATCACCGACCACGGGAACATGTACGGGGTCCTCGACTTCTATGCCGCCTGCCGGAAAGCGGGCATCAACCCGGTCATCGGGACCGAGGCCTACATGGCCGCCGAGTCACGGCACGAGCGCCCGGTCCGGAGGGGAAAGGTCGACGACACCGGCGGTGATGTGGCCGGCGGCGAGAAGCTCTACTACCACCTGACCCTGTTGGCCGAGTCCAACGAGGGGTACCGGAACCTGCTCAAGCTGTCGTCGGCCGCCTATCTCGAGGGCTACTACTACAAGCCCCGGCTCGACTGGGAGCTGTTGGCCCGCCACAGCACCGGCTTGATCGCCACCACCGGGTGCCTCGGCGGGGTGGTCCTCCAGGCCCTGCTGGCCGACGACCGGATCAAGGCCGAAACCCTGGCGGGACGGCTGCAGGACATCTTCGGCAAGGACAACCTGTTCGTCGAGTTGCAGGACCACGGCCTGCCCGAGCAGCACAAGACCAATCCGGCACTGGTCGAGATCGCGCGGCGCATCGGGGCCCCCCTGCTCGCCACCAACGACAGCCACTACACGCACCGCGCGGACCATGTCGCTCACGACGCCCTGTTGTGCGTTCAGACCGGCGCCCTCATCGACGACCCGAAGCGCTTCAAGTTCCAGGGGGAGGAGCACTACCTGAAGTCGGCGGCGGAGATGCGCCACCTGTTCGCCGAACTTCCCGAGGCGTGCGACAACACACTGCTCATCGCCGAGCGCGCCGCCGTGGAGATCGACTTCGGCAGGCCGAGCCTGCCTCGCTTCCCCGTACCCGAGGAGTTCACCGGGGATACCTACGAGGAGCGGGCGGCAGCCTATCTGCGCAATCTGAGCATCGAAGGAGCCAAGGAGCGGTACGGCCTGCCCATCCCCCCAGAGGTCATGACCCGCCTCGACTATGAACTCGGGGTCATCGCCGACATGGGCTTCTCCGCCTACTTCCTGGTGGTCTGGGACCTCATCCGGTTCGCCCGCTCGCAACGGATCAGGGTGGGACCCGGCCGAGGATCGGCCGCCGGGTGCTGCGTCGCCTACTGCCTCCAGATCGTCGATCTCGACCCGATCCGCTACGACCTGCTCTTCGAGCGGTTCCTCAACCCGGGCCGCATCCAGATGCCCGACATCGACATGGACTTCGACGAACGGTACCGCGGCGACATGATCAAGTACGCCGCCGATCGGTACGGGTCGGACCATGTCGCCCAGATCGTCACGTTCTCGACGATCAAGGCGCGGGCTGCGGTGCGCGACGCGGCCAGGGTGCTCGGCTACCCCTACATCGTGGGCGACAAGATCGCCAAGGCCATGCCCCCCCTGCTGATGGGTCGGGACACCCCGTTGGCGGCGTGCCTGGCCCGCACCGATGAATTCGAGGACGGATTCGCCGCAGCAGGCGAACTGCGCACCATGTACGACACCGACCCCGAGGCCAAGCGGGTCATCGACGTGGCGAAGGGGCTCGAAGGCCTGAGGCGCCAGGACGGCATCCACGCTGCGGCGGTGGTCATCACCGACGAGCCCCTCACCGAGTACGTCCCCGTGCAGCGCAAACCGGACGGGAACGATCCCGGCAATGCCCCCATCGTGACCCAGTACGAGATGCACGGCGTCGAGGACCTCGGTCTGCTGAAGATGGACTTCCTCGGCCTGAGGAACCTTTCGGTGATCGAGCGATCACTCGACCTGATCGAGATCTCGACCGGATCCCGACCGGACGTCGACGGCATTCCCCTCGACGACCCGGCAACCTTCGCCATGCTTCGCAAGGGCGACTCGATGGGCGTGTTCCAGCTCGAGGGCGGCCCCATGCGCTCGTTGATGCGCTCACTGGCCCCCACCACGTTCGACGACGTCGCCGCTCTGGTCGCCCTGTACCGACCGGGACCGATGGCAGCCAACATGCATCGCGACTACGCAGACCGGAAGAACGGTCGGCAGGCGGTCACCTACCTCCACCCGGACCTCGCCGAGATCCTGAGCGACACCTACGGGCTGATGATCTACCAGGAGTCGGTGATGCGGGTCGCCCAGAAGTTCGCCGGGTACAGCCTGGCCGAGGCCGACAATCTGCGGAAGGCGTGCGGCAAGAAGATCCGCGCCCTCATCCAGGCCGAGCGGGAGAAGTTCGTGGCGGGATGTGTCGCCCAGGGGTACGGAGAGCCACTGGGAACCGCACTGTTCGACATCATCGAGCCGTTCGCCGACTACGCCTTCAACAAGTCGCACTCCTACGGTTACGGGTTCATCGCCTACCAGACCGCCTGGCTCAAGGCCCACTTTCCGGTCGAGTACCTGGCCAGCCTGCTCACGTCGGTCAAGGACAACAAGGACAAGACCGCGGTCTACCTCGGCGAGTGCCGCTCACTAGGGATCGAGGTGCTCGTTCCCGACGTCAACCGTTCGCTGTCGGACTTCGCCGCCGACTTCTCCGGTGGGGAGGGGAGGCTCGGCGAGCAGGGTGACAGCCCCGGGGCCATCACCTTCGGGTTGGCCGCGGTGCGCAACGTCGGCGAGGGGCTGGTGTCCCACATCGTCATCGAGCGCGAGCGCAACGGCCCCTTCATCGACTTCTACGACTTCTGCCAACGGGTCGATCCGCAGGTCCTCAACAAGCGCACCATCGAGTCGCTGATCAAGGCCGGCGCCTTCGACTCGCTCGGACATCCCCGACAGGGGCTCTGCCTCGTCTTCGAGGACATCGTCGACCGCACCCTGGAGCGCCGACGCGAGCACGATGCCGGTGTGGTCTCGCTCTTCGCCACCCTCGAGCCCGAATCCGACGGCCAGGCCACGGGGTTCGCCGACACGCGGGTTCCGATCCCCGACGTCGAGTTCGGCAAGTCGCAGCGCCTGGCCTTCGAAAAGGAGATGCTCGGCCTCTACATCAGCGACCATCCCCTGATGGGGCTGGAGGCCTCGCTGAGCCGCCTGACCGACTGCACGCTGGCCGAGCTCCGTGACGTCGACCCCGAAGCCATCAGTGGCTCCGGCGGCGCCTTCGGCGGCGAGGGACAGATGCGCGTGATCGGAGGCGTCGTCACCGAGTTGACCCGGCGCTACACGAAGAAGGGCGACCTGATGGCCACCTTCGTGCTCGAGGATCTGAACGCGTCCATCGAAACCTTCGTCTTCCCGAAGACCATGGCCGAGTACGGCGTCCTGCTCGACGACGACGCCGTCGTCGTCCTGAAAGCCCGGGTGGATCTGCGTGACGACCGCCTCAAGTTGGTGTGCATGGAAGTCCAGCGCCCCGAGCTGGCCGTCGACGGCTCGACCGACCTGAGGATCTCCCTTCCGTTGAACACCCTGACCGACCGGACGGTGGACGGTTTGAAGCGCCTCCTGGCGGAGCACCCCGGTGACTCCCCGGTCTTCCTGCACGTCGGGGAGAAAGTGCTGCGCCTGCCCCCGGAGTTCAACGTGGACAGCCGTCGGGGCCTGGTCGGCGAGCTCCGGGTGCTGCTCGGACCCAACGCCATCCAGGGCTGAACCCGCCCTTCCGTCGGCCGAACCGGCCCGTTTTCGGCACTCCGGAGCTGTCGCCGGACCCCGTTCCCCACCCTCGCCGGGAACGGCGGAAGGGGCCGGATACGACAGACGGCTCCAAATCCCGTAAAATCGGTGGACGGCCCCTGGCGCGGAGGCCCGAAGATGCGTCTGGCCCTCCGGCCCGGCGGTCGACGGGGCTCCGCTACGGACCTGGGCCGGCGGTTGGCGCCGCAGGAAGACCGAGGAGTACGGAACGGCATATGTCCATCCAGGTGGAGACCAAAGATTGCACTTCGATCAGTGATGCGGAGCTGGCCGAAATGGCCGACCTCTGCGCCGAACGAGAACCTCGGTTCGATATCGGCTTCCTGTCGAAACAACGGGAGGAGTGGGTGTTGGTCACCCGGGCCCGCGAGGGAACCAAACTCCGGGGCTACTCCTTCTCCACCCTCGAGCGCATCGGTGGCACGCCGTCCCTGCTGATCGGGCTGGCCACGGTGGACCGCACCTCCCGGGCCGAGACCGTCCTGCGGGCCATCATGGGAGACAAGTTCCGTCGGGCCCTGTTGGCCTTCCCCGACGAGGACGTCCTGGTGGGCACCCGCCTCCTCGGACCCGAGGGATTCCGGGCCTTCGCCGGGCTGACCGACGTCGTCCCTGGCCCCGATCACAAAGCCACCGGGGAGGAACGGGCGTGGGGTAGGCGTCTGGCCAAGCGGTTCGGGGCGGACGGCCGCATCGACGACCGGACCTTCGTCGTGTCCGGAGACGGCATCGAGGCCGGCGGGTTCGATTTCTCCAGCCCCAAGGCACAACCCGGCGCGGTCGTTGCCGCCTTCTTCGCAAGCGTCCAGGTGGGGTCGGGTGACCGGCTGGTGACGTTCGGCTGGGCCATGGCCGAGGACCTGGCCGCCGGAAAACTGGGTGGGCGCTGACCATCCGCGGCGGCATCCGGGCCCGGGCGCCCCAGCCGGCGCGCGACGGCGTCAGCCCGGCGGCACGTTCCAAAGCAATAGCATGGGCACGTGAAGGTTTCGACCCGAGGTGACTATGCCAGCCGGGCCCTCCTGTCGCTGGCGCTCCACACCGAGGGCGACGGGCCCACCGCGGTCCGGGACATCGCCGAGCGCACCGGGCTTCCCCAGCCCTACCTCGAGCAGATCCTCCTGGCGCTGAAGGGCGCCGGTCTGGTGCGCTCCAAGCGCGGTGTGGGGGGTGGCTACGTACTGGCCCGTCCCCCCGAGGAGATCACCCTTTCCCAGATCGTCTCCGCCGTCGACGGCCCCATCGTGGCCGGCGACTTCGGCCTCCCCCACGAGAACGGCGCCTGCGACCACGAGGGCCAGTGCGTCCTGCTCACCGTGTGGGCCGATGTCGGCGAGCACATGCGCACCCACCTCGAGTCGTTCAACCTGGCCGACATGGTGGCTCGGGCCCAGGGCAAGGTACCCGCCCTCCGCCAGGGCGCGGGCTGAACCTGACTGCTGCGGCGCCACGACCGTGAACCTGTGAGGGCGGGGTGAACGCGGCCCGTATCATCGTCCTGATCCTGGGGATTGCCATCCTCCTGATCAACGTGGCCCTAGTGATCACCACGCTGATCGTGCCGCGTTCGGCATCCGGCCTGGCCAGCCTGCCCATGCGCGTCGTGCGGGCCACCTTCCGCCGCATCTCGCTCCTGGCCCGCAGCTACCCGTCCAAAGACCGCATCCTGGCCTTCTCCGAGCCGGTGGCCCTCGTGGTGCTCCTGGCCGGCTGGCTGACCGTGGCCGTCGTGGGATTCGCCCTGATCAACTGGGGGATCGGCAGCCCGACCGTCGACAGCGCATTTGCAGAGTCCGGCTCGTCGGTCTTCACCCTTGGGTTCACGCTCGGGAACCGCAGTGGGTCCCACCTCGTCGACTTCGTCGCGGCCGGCACCGGGATGGTCCTGGTCGCATTGCAGATCGCCTACCTTCCCACCCTCTACGGCGCATACAACCGTCGCGAGACCTTGGTCACCCTGCTCGAGAGCCGGGCGGGTGCGCCGGCATGGGGCCCCGAACTGCTGGCCCGGCACCACCTGGTGGGGCTCATCGGCAGCCTTCCCGATCTGTTCGCCGAGTGGGAGCGTTGGGCGGCCGACGTCGCCGAGAGCCACACCAGCTACCCGTCGCTGCTGTACCTCCGCTCCCCGAAGGCCCAGAACTCCTGGGTCATCAGCCTGATCGCCGTCATGGACGCCGCAGCCATCTGCCTGGCCGTCGACCCGGAGGGCGCTCCCATCGAGGCCCGGATGTGCATCCGGATGGGCTTCACCTGCCTTCGGGACATCGCCCTGGTCACCCGTATACCGTTCGACCCCGACCCGAGCCCGGACGACCAAATCTCGCTTCCCGAGCCGGAGTTCGATGCCGCCGTCACCCACCTGCGGGAGATCGGCTACCCCGCCTCCCGGCCTCCCGAGGATGCCTGGTCGCACTTCCGGGGTTGGAGGGCGAACTACGAAGGCATCGCCTATGCCCTGGCGGCCCTGCTCAACGCCCCACCGGCCAGATGGACCGGCCCCCGCCGGCTGTTCCGCGGGGAGTCCCTCGAACCGCGCCGCCCGGTGGACCGCCAGCCCACCCGCGGAAGCGGACCCGCCCTCTGAACGACGCCCCGCGGAGGGTCCGACGGTCGAACCCTCCGCGGACTCCTACTCCCCGGACTCCGCCTGGCGGGCGATACCACGGGTGGCGGCCCCGAGGATCAACCGGATGACGACGGCGATGACGGCGAGGTCGGCGAGCATCTGGACCGTGACCACCAGCCGCGCCGGGTCCGTCTTCGGCGTGATGTCGCCGAACCCGACCGTCGAGAACACGGTGACTGTGAAGTACAGGGCCGAAGTGCGATCCAGCGGCCCTCCGAACGCGGCTGGGTCCGACTGCGCCATGACCAGGTAGGTCCAGGAGAAGATCACGAGGAACAGCGGGATGACGGTGGCCATTGCCACGGCCGCCCGCAGCATCGGACGATCGTGCTTCGAGATGAGGCGGATCTCGTTCATGAGGACGGCCACGAAGAACGCCAGCCCCGCCGACAGGCGCAGGGCGATGGATGCATGCGGGTGGTGGGCGATCGGGACCACATAGTAGAGCCCCAGCAGCAGTGTCGTGCTCAGGGCGGCACGGAGGCCTGTCCTTACCAGATGGGAGAGCGCAAAGGTCTGGAGACCCGGCATGCTCGTAGATGCCATGGCGACAGCCTCTCAGTTGGGGATCGTCAGGTCACGGACCCTGGTGCCTCCCCGAGGGATCATCCCCGGGTGGAATCGGCGAGGAATGCCAGGAGCCTCACCCGGCGGCGCCGGGCCAGGCGGATGCTCACCCAGTGGCCGCCAACGGTGGCCACGGCCGCCAACGCGCAGGCCAGGGCGACACCCCATCCGAGGTCGTTGTCGGGCAGCTTCCGCGTGAGACCGTGCGGCGAGGTGAGGCCCCACAAAAGGAGCGACGGCGCCATCAGGGCCACAGCCAGCAGGGGGACCAGACCGTAGGGCGTCACCACCAGTGTGATCCAGCGCCCGAGCATCCGCCATCCCGGCCGACGATGTTCCCATCGGAAGCGCAACGGCATCGGATGATACGGATAGAGGATCCCGACCCACGCCGTGATCGAGAGCACGCCGAAGGGGACGACCCCGATCCAGATGGCCGTGTACAGCGTGGCCAGCAGATCGTGGGTGAAGATCCCGGTGACCAACGCGACGACGAGGCAGACCGGTGTCACCACCAGCCAGAGGAAGATGCTCTTGGCCGACAGCAACCTCCGGAGGGCCACCGGGTCGTCGAAGGCCGCCGTCACTCGCCGCGCGTCCGGCCCCAGCACGTTGGTCGCCGGCACGTCCGAGTACATCCATGCGGCGAGCACGAGGGCAAAGGCCAACGTGCCGTGCAGCGTGAACACCTCGTCCTTCAGTCGCGCCGGCAGCAGGAACCAGGACGAGCTCATGAGAGCGCCGTTGACGGCCACGGTGACCAGGCTCTCGAATGGCGGCCGAAACGCACGGAAGAACTCGGTGCGCACGGCCTGGCGGAGCGTCGCCGGTAGGGACACCTCGGCCGGCTCAGCCACCGGCGCCCGACCTGGCTCCGGTCAACACCGGTTCCACTGGAGGACAGCCGGCTGCGCACGCTCCCACCCGAGCACACTGATCGACGCCGGCCCCAGCACGAAGTAGCGCCCGGCGGTGGGCTCGAGGCCCAGCCATCGGGCAGCCAGCACCCGGAGCACATGGGCATGGGCCACGCAGGCGACGTCACCGGGCTCGGCCCGGCGGACCCGGGCGATCACCCGATCGACACGCTCCCCCACCTCGGCGACGGACTCCCCACCGGGGGCGCCGTCGTCGAACAGGCTCCATCCCGGCCGGTCCTTCCAGATGTCCACCGTGGTCCGGCCCTCGTAGCTGCCGTAGTCCCACTCGAGGAGGTCCGGCTCGACCACCGACTCCGGACGGAGGCCGGCGAGCTCACAGGTCTCACGGGCTCGATGGAGGGGGCTGGCAAGGACCACGGAGAACGACTCGGCGGCCAGTGCCGGCCGGAGCGCCCGGGCCTGTCCCTCCCCGACCGGGAGCATAGGGAGGTCGGTGCGCCCGGTGTGGCGGCCGTAGAGACTCCACTCCGTCTCGCCGTGGCGGATCAGGAAGCAGCGTTGCCGAGAATGGCTCATCCGGACAGCCGATCACTCCGAAGACACTGTGCGCAAACCGTCCAGGTCGATTCGGGCTGGTCAGACGGTAGCTGCGGCACGAATTGGGTACATGGAATGTCCAGGGCGCCCTCGGCGTTGGAAAGGGCGTCGACCCTATGACATGAGTGAGGAGAGGGATGACGACACCTGCGGTCACCAGGGAGAATAAGCGTGCTGTCGCGCCCGGGGGTGCCCGGCAGCCCTCGATGGGCTCGGCCGAAGCCGGAACGGCTTCCCGTCCGCCCCGTGCGGTGCCCGCCAATCGGACCAGGGGCTCGGAAGCCGACAGCCTCGGGCTCTTCCTCCGCGACCTCGACCACCACCCGCTCCCCGACCACGACGCCCAGACCGAGCTGGCCAAGAGGGTGGCCAACGGCGATGAGGGGGCCCGCCGGGAGATGGTGGCCTCCAACCTGCGGTTGGTCGTCCACTGGGCCCGCCGCTACCAGGACCGGGGCGTGGACCTCCCCGACCTGATCCAAGAGGGCACCTTCGGGCTCATGCGAGCCGTCGACAAGTTCGACTGGCAGCGGGGCTTCCGCTTCTCGACGTATGCCACCTGGTGGATCCGCCAGTCGCTGCAGCGGGCGGTCCAGCAGCACGGCCGGACCATCCGGCTGCCCATGGAGGTGGCCGAACGCAACCAGCAGGTGGATGCCGCCCTGTGGGAGCTGACCCATCAACTGCAGCGCCCACCCACTGATGAAGAGCTGGACCACGCCACCAACACCAGTGCCGAGGTGCGGTCCGACCTGTCCAAGGCGGCCCGGGTGGTGGCCAGCCTCGACCAACCGGCGACGAGCGATTCCACCGCCACGCTCGGCGACCTGGTGTCGACCGACCTGAGCGACTTTGAGGACGAGGTCGCCTCGGAGCTCACCCTCGAGCTGGTGCGCAAGGCCGTGGATCGGCTCACGGATCTGCAGCGTGAAGTCGTCCGGCACCGGTTCGGCTTCGACGGCAGCGACCCCGCCTCGTTGCAGACCACTGCCGAGCGGATGGGGATCGGTGTCCGCAAGGTCCGCCAGGCCGAGGCCGAGGCGCTCGGGATCCTGGCCGACAGCGAGATGCTCGAAGCCGCCCACGAGGCCGCCTGAGCAGCGAACCGCCCCCATGCGTGGCCGCCCGAACGGTCCCGGGGCTCAGTCGGCCAGTGCGGAGAGTTGGTCGCCGAGGTCCGCCGGCAGGTCCGAGGTCCACGACACCAGCTCGCCGGAGCCGGGGTGTTCGAATGCCAGCCGATGGGCGTGGAGAAACGGGCGGGTGACGGAAGCTCCCGGCAGCGCCCTCCCCTGACTGTAGACCTCGTCGCCCACGACAGGATGGCCGATGGCCGAGAGATGGACCCGGATCTGATGGGTCCTACCCGTCTCGAGTGAAGCCCACACCAGTGTGGTCGGGGCGGGCTCGCTGAACCGCTGCTCGACCCGGTAGCGCGTCGTGGCCTCCTTGCCCTTGCGCGAGACGGCCATCCGGGTCGGCGAGCTCACCGACCTGCCGATCGGGGCGTCCACGATGCCGGACGGCTCGTCGATGGTGCCCAGAACCAGCGCACGGTAGACCCGCGAGACCTTCCTCGCCCCCAGTTGGGCCACCAGCGAGCGGTAGGCGTCGGGCGTGCGGGCCACCACCATCAGGCCCGATGTGCCGCGGTCGAGCCGGTGGACGATCCCCGGGCGGTCGCGATCGGCCCCGACGGCATCGGGAAGCGAGGCCAGATCGGGGAAGTCCGCCAGCAGGCCGTGGACCAGGGTGCCGCTGCGGTGCCCTGCGCCCGGGTGCACCACCAAACCGGCCGGCTTGTCCACCACGATGACCTCCCCGTCGGCGTGGACCACGGTGAACACAACCGAGGGATCGGCCTCCGGGCCGGTCGGTGCGTGCTCCTCCATCCGGTCCACCCGGAGCTCCTGGCCCAACCGCAGCACCGTGCTCCGGCTCCGGACCGTGTGGCCGTCGACCTGGACCCGGCCCTCGGCCACCAGGGTATTGACCGACGACCGCGACAGATCGGCCAGCAGTGCCACTGCCCGGTCGACCCGGACACCGTCGAGGGAGGCCGGTACCGTCACCGTCAACACGCTCACCCCGCCCTCGATCCACGCATCAGGGACACCAGCAGCAAGAGGCAACCGACCACGATGCACGAGTCGGCAACGTTGAAGGTCGGCCAGAAGTGCAACGCGATGAAATCCACCACGGCGCCGTGGTCATGCCGAAACAGGCGGTCCGACAGGTTTCCCAGCGCACCCCCGAGGATGAGGCCGAGGATGGCCGCTCGCCCGAGAGTGGGGGCCCTCCACACCATCACCAGCAGTACCCCGACCAGAGCGAAGACAACCGCCATCACCAGGGCTGTCTGGCCGGTGAACATGCTGAACGCCGAGCCCGTGTTCAGCGAGAGCTCGAGGTCGAGGGTCCCGATCACGTGGATGGGACCTGCGGGCAGGCGGTCGACGGCCCACCACTTGGTCAGCTGGTCGACCAGGACCACAGCGAAGGCGATGGCCACGGCGACCACCAGGCGCCGGGAGCCGTTCTGGCGATCCGGGCGATCGGTCACCGCAGCCGGCTCGCCGGTCAGCGTCGCGACAGGCCACCGCTCTTGCATGCCACGCACAACCTGGCAAAGGGCAGGGCACGGAGCCGGGCCTTCGGAATCGGCTGATGGCATCGCTCGCAACTGCCGTAGGTTTTACGCTCGATCTTCTTCAGTGCGTCATCGATCTCCTCGACGGCCAGCCCTGCCTGCACCGAGAGGGCCAGGTTCCGCTCGCGGTCGACGGTCACGGTGCCACCCTCCCCTGACTCCTCGTCGAACTGGACGTCCCCGGGCTCACGCTCGAGGGCCAGCGAGTCGGCTTCGGCTCGCAGATCGACCGACTGCTTCCGGTGGGTGTCGCGCTCCTCGAGCAGCTGCGCTCTCTGCTCCTCGAGGAACTTGGACTCTTTGGCATACGGGCCGACGGCGGGGCGCTTCGGCGGTGCCGGTGGGATGGTGGTCTTCTTCGTGGCCACTGCCGTCCGCTCCTCGGGAGCGGTCTTCGTGGTCGGCCCCGGTGTCTTCTTCGCCGCGGGCGCCGCCTTCTTCGCCGGTGCCGCCGCCTTCCTGGCCGCGGGTGCGGTCTTCTTCGCCGCGGGTGCGGTCTTCTTCGCCGCGGGTGCGGCCTTCTTGCCCGGGACCACCGCCTTCTTCACCGGTGCCGCCTTCTTGGCCGGTGCCGCCTTCTTGGCCGGTGCCTCTGCCTTCTTGGCCGCGTGCGAGTTCTTCTTGGCCGCGGGCGCAGCCTTCTTGGCCGGTGCCGCCTTCTTCGGTGCCGCCGCCTTCTTTGTTGCCGTCACATCGACCTCCTTCAGGATCCACCCGTGTCTATGTCGCTTCGTCGCTTCCGACCGGATGCCGCGGAACCGGGCTCTCCCCGACCGAGTGATGAGCGGGTGACCCTATCGTGCCGGGCGTCGTGCGGCAATCCATATGTCGGCGGCGTGCCCCAGGGACCATACCGGCGCGATGACCGGCACCAAGCAGCCGAGCGACCAGGTGAGGAGGCGTGGGAGGGGGCCGACGGGGCCCCACGGGGGGTTCGGCCTGCTACAGCGGAAGCGGCGAATTCGTGGGGGCCGGGCGGGTCACGACCCCGGTGGGCCGCATCTGGGTCACGTCGCCGCTCGGCCCGGTACCTGTCGTCCGGGGCGACTGGGAGGCCTGTGGATTCCCTGCGACCGGTCTGTTGCCCTCGGACGGCGACGAGACCGGTCCCGTTCCACCACTCGGACCAGGCCCTGCATTCTCTTCGTGCTCCGTGCCCGCGTCGGAATCCGACTGGGCCGCCAGCGGGTGGACATTGTCGTCTACCCACTTCAAGAATTCGCCCAGGATGTTGCGCAGGCGCTGGCGCTCGCTTTCGAGGTGCTTGGACATGCCCTCCACCTCGTGATTGAGCCTGCTCCGTGCCCCTTCGAGACGCTCGATCTCCCCCCGGAGGCGCTCCTCCGACTCTGCGGCGATCTTCGATGCCAGGGCCTGGGCATCGTCGGTCAACAACCGGGCCTTGGCATCGGCCTCCGCGATGATCCGAACGGCCTGGGCCTCCGAGTCGGCCTTGGTCTCGTCGACGAACTTCTGGGCCAGCAGCAGCGTCCGCTGCAGGGTGTCGTCGGGCACCGCCGGTTCGACCCGCTCGGGTTCGGGCTCGGGCTTCCGCTCGAGTTCGGCTTCCAGTTGGGAGATCCGCTCGGCCGCCTGCCGGAGCCGCTCTCCGTTCTGGCGGAGTTGCTCCTGGAGACCTTCGGCTTCGACCGCAGCCTTCTCGAGGTATTCGTCGACATCGTCCCGGTGGTAACCCTTGAGCGTCTCACGGAACTCGACGGTGCGAAGGGAGTCGAGGGCAGATTGGGAAGCATCCATGTCGACCATGCTAGCGGCGAAACCAAGACGGTCACGGGATCAAACCGGGAGGTGCGCGAGAAGGAGCGAGCCCGTCCCCTCCGGTCCGGGACTGCTCAGCGCAGGAAGACGGAGATGACCACGTCGATCACCAGGAAGACGACCAGCACCGAGAGGTCCAGGCCCACCCCGCCCACCCTCACCGGCGGCATGATCCGGCGGACGGGTCGCAGCACCGGCTCGCAGATGGCCGCCAGCACCCGCTGGATCTTGAAGACCGGCGAGTCATAGGCGAGGCGTCCCGATACCGTCACCCAGCTGAGGATCGAGTAGGCGATCAGGATCAGCAGGAACAGGTAGAGCAGGTCGACGATGAGCCCTATCACGTAGGATCACTCCCATTTGGCGCGAGGCAGGAGGCAGGAGAAGGGGTCAGGGATTGACCAATCCACGGTCGGCGAGCCGCTGGCGCTCCTCGTCCGATACCTTCACGTTCGACGGGGTGAGCAGGAACACCTCGTCGGCGACCCGCTCCATTCCGCCGGACAGCGCATAGGTCACGCCGCTGCAGAAATCGATCATCCGCCGCTGCAGATCGCGATCTGCACTCTGCATGTTGACGATGACCGGTTGGTTGTTCATGAGCCGGTTGGCGATCTCCTGGGCGTCGGCGAACCGTCCAGGGGCCACGATGTGCACGCGGGCGCCAGCAGCGTCCTGGGAGATCGGTCGCACCGACGACGTTCCAACCGTCGTCCGCGTCCCCACCGGCGTGGGAGTCAGCGTCGGGGATGGCGCCACCCCATTGGTCTCGTCCCGGTTCAGCGTGCGTATGCGCGACTTGGGGGCCGCAAGCGGCAACTCCTCGGCGTCGTCCGTTCCGACGGACCGCTGGGTCGCCCGACCGACAGCCGTCGGTGACCGCGACTCGTAGTCGTCGTAGTCGTCGTAGTCGTCGTCGACAAGGCCCAGATAGGCCATGGTCTTTTTCATAAACGAAGCTGGCATCGGTTCCTCCCGCTCACAGCGTAGTGCGTGGCATCGCCAGCGGGTGGAGCGCGGGATCCGGCCCGAAGATCGCCTGGATGCTCCCCCCTGCCGCCTGGTCCGCCCCGGCAGCCGTCATCGGGGCCCGGGGGGCGTCTCCACGTGCCCAGGTCTGGGAGGCCGTGGGCCAAACAGGGCACGACCGAGCCGGACCATGGTCGAGCCCTCGGACACCGCCACTTCGAGATCGTCCGACATGCCCATGGACCGGACGGCAAGATCGAGTCGGTCCGCCAGGGTGGAGACGAGCCGGAACCCAGTTCGCGACTGTTCCGGCGGTCCGGGGGGTCCCACTGCCATCAGGCCGGCGACGTCGAGATCCTCGTCCCTCAGCGCCGCCACCAAACCCTCGACCTGGTCGGGCGGAGTTCCGCCCCGGCCTGCCAGCCCGGCCACGTCGACCTCGACGAGAACCATGGCACCGGGCCGGCGCTTGGCGATGGCCCGACCCTCCTCCACGCGAGAGACCGCCTGCCAGCAGGACACCACCGGGGCGAGCCGGGCGACCTTGTTGCGCTGGATGGCCCCGAGGAAGTGCCATACCGGCTCCGGCCGCCCCCCCTTTGCCGACAAGACGGCCTGGCCTGCGGCTTCCCCTACGATCTCGGCCACCACCTCGCCGGAACCGGCCTCCGGGCCCGCCGCCAGTTCGCGGGCCTTGGCAACCAGTTCGTCCGCATAGTTCTCGCCGATGTCGGTCAGCCCGGCATCGAGGGCGCTCCGGACAGCATCCACGCCGAACCCCTTGGTTACCGCCACCAGCCGGACCGAGGCGGGGTCATCCGACGCCGAGGCGATCCGGCGTCGGATGCCGTCGAGTCGCTCGGTGAACCCGATCGGCTCAATCCCACCAGGCGCCGGCGTCATCCGACGGGCGTCACGTCGGATGACCACACGAGCAGAGCCTGGCGCCCGGCGTCGCCCCTGGCCCGGTGCGAGAAGTACCCCGTTGAGCATGCGGTGCACGCTCCCACCCCCGGGATCTCCCTCACCCCGCTGACGGCCAGGGCCGCCGACACCGTGGCGGGGAGGTCGAGCCCCGGCCGGCCGGCCGCCGTGCCGCCACGGACGCCCGGCCCGTAGCGCCCGACCACCCGGGCCAGGTCGTTCTCGCCGAACTCGTAGCACCCGGGGTGGATGCAGGGACCGAGCGCACCGACCACATCGGTGGCTCCCATCGCCCGCATGGCGCCCACGGCCTCTTCCAGGACCCCTTCCATCAGCCCCCGCCATCCTGCGTGGACGGCGGCGAAGACCCCTTCCCCGCTCCCCAGCGCGACCGGGGCACAGTCGGCGGTGAGCACCGCCAGGCATGCCGCCGGCGCCGACGACACCAGGGCGTCGCCCTGCCCGGCGAAGGCCGCGGTGATCGCCCGGCCCGCCCCGTCGGCCGGTCTGGCGGCCGGGGTCTCGGAGCCGGCCCGGACCACCGTGGCCCCGTGCACCTGCTGCAGCCAGTGGACCTCGTCGATCGGCACCGGGTGCGCTCCCCGACCGGTCACCACGAAGGCCAACCGGGCCAGCCCGCTCCCACCGACCGGTTCGTCGGCCGTTGGCCTGAGATCACCCCACGACCCGTCACTCCACGCCGCATGGATGTCCCCGATCAGCCGGATGGAGGCGACGCCCGGGGTCAGCGAAGGAACGAGGGCACGTCGAATTCGTCGTCACCCAGGTCGAGGTCCTCGTCCTTCGGCGTGGCGAAGATGTCCTCGTGCGCGTTCTCCACCCCGAGTACACGGCTCCGGGTCTCCTCGCGTCCGGTGGACTCCACATGCGCGGCGCCACCGCGGGCCGGCGCCTCCCACCGTTCGAACCCGGCGGCAATGACGGTGACCCTCACCTCTTCCCCCATGGCTTCGTCGATCACACTGCCGAAGATGATGTTGGCATCGGGGTGGGCCACCCCGTGAATGATCTCCGCTGCCTCGTTGACCTCGAACAGGCCCAGGTCTGGACCGCCTGCGATGTTGAGCAGGATGCCGCGTGCCCCCTCGATGGAGGCCTCGAGCAGTGGGCTGGTGATCGCCGCCCGAGCCGCATTGACCGACCGACCCTCCCCGGTGGCCGAGCCGATCCCCATGATGGCCGTGCCTGCGTTGCTCATGATCATCTTCACGTCGGCGAAGTCGGTGTTGATCAGTCCGGGCACGGTGATCAGGCTGGTGATCCCCTGGACCCCCTGCATGAGCACCTCGTCGGCCATCTTGAACGCATTGACCATGGACGTCTTCTCGTTGGAGACGGTGAGCAGGCGGTCGTTGGGGATGATGATGAGGGTGTCGACCTTCTCCTTCAGGTTCTGGATGCCCTGTTCGGCCTGGACGGAGCGCCGCCTTCCCTCGAAGGTGAAGGGGCGGGTGACGACGCCGATGGTGAGTGCCCCGAGACCCTTCGCGATCTCCGCCACCACCGGGGCCGCGCCCGTTCCGGTCCCACCGCCCTTGCCGGCGGTGATGAAGACCATGTCGGCGCCCTTCAGCGCCTCTTCGATCTCCGATCGGTGCTCCTCGGCGGCCAGACGCCCCACCTCGGGATCGCTCCCCGCTCCCAACCCCCGGGTCAGCTGGCGTCCGATGTCCAGCTTGAGATCGGCATCGCTCATCAGCAGGGCCTGGGCATCGGTGTTCGTGGCGATGAACTCGACCCCGCGAAGGCCCGCATCGATCATGCGGTTGACGGCGTTGACGCCACCTCCACCCACTCCCACCACTTTGATGACGGCGAAATAGTTGTTCTGCGCCGGAACGGTCATGGAATCCCTTACCCTCGACCAAAGGTTGAAACCGTTCCAACCTGCGAGTTCGTGACAACGATACGGTCAGCCGAGTATCCGGTCAAGCACCGACGAGACGCAGGGGACGCCTCGAAGGGTCCGGTGGGCCCGGCCGGGCGTCGGCCCGGCCCCCCATCAGCCGCTCACCGTCGGCGATTGGGGCACGGTGACGTCGATGGTGGTGGCGCCACGCAGGGAGGCGTGGGCGACGATGGCGGCCACGTCCTCGTACTTGCTCGGTAGGTCGCTGGCCGTCCCCATCTGGACGGTGATCCCCGAGGTGAGGGCAAGGGAGACGGTCTGATCCGGCGCCTCCGTCACCGACACCACCTGGGCAGCGAAGGCAGGCGGCAGCGTGCGGGACACGGCCAGGCCGGCCGAGGCGGTGGCGGGGAGCGTGTCGCCGACCGGTGCCGGGGGCACCCCCCCGTCGGCGGTGTGCACGATGAGCACGACCGGGCCCGGGGCCCGTCCCGGTCGGACCTGCAGCGTTCGGCCGTTGCCGTCCAACGTGGACCACGACGCACCCGGGCCGGCCATCTGCGCCACCGGTACCCGCTCGGTGACCTGGATCTCCACCCCGTCGGGCCAGTGCCGGTGCACCTTGGCGGCGGCGATGTACGGCAGCGCCTCCACCCGGCCGGCGGTGGTCCCCGGGTCCAGTCCGATCAGCGGCGGGTGACGGTCCAGGCCGGCCGCAGCCACGATGGCGGCATCGCTGGTGTGGGGATGCGTGCCCGTCACCGTGATGACGCGGGCGCTGAACCACCGGGTGTGCAACACGGTCACGGCACCGGCCACCAAGGCCAGCGCCACGACCACCACCACGATCCGTCGCATGCGACGACGGCCCCGGCTGCGCTCGATCTCCTGGCGCCGCTGGCGGATCCTCGGGTCGATCGACCGGGGGGCGTCCACCGCCGTGCGTGCGGGGGGCGTCACCCGGCACGCTCCGGGAGGTCGTCGAAGCCGACCATCTGCACCTCGGTGTGCAACGTCACTCCGGTGGCGGCGGCCACGGTGGCCTGCACGTGGTCGATCAGCCGCCTCACGTCGTCGGCGGAGCCGCCCTGGTCGGCCTGGATGAAGTTGGCGTGCTTGGTCGACACCTCGGCCGTGCCCATGCGGGCGCCCTTCAGCCCGCAGGCCTCGATGAGCCTTCCCGCCGAGTCTCCGGGTGGATTGGTGAACACCGATCCGGCGTTGCTACCCCCGGGTTGGTTGGCCCGGCGCCACCGCACGATCTCGTCGATGGTGGCCCGGGCGGTGGCCGGATCACCGGCCTCGAGGCGGAAGGTGCCCTCGGTGACCATCTCTGTGGGGGCTACGGAGGTGTGCCGGTAGCCGGCCCCGAGTCGCTCGACCGGCGCCCCGTGGGCCGTCCCCGTGGCCAGATCCACCCATCGGTAGCGGACCAGGGAGGCGGCGGTGTCCGAACCGTGCCCCCCCGCGTTCATCCGGATCGCCCCGCCGACCGACCCGGGAACCCCGACCGCCCACTCCAGCCCGTGGAGCCCGGCTGCTGCGGTCCGCCGGGCCAGCACCGGCAGGCTGAGAGCGGCGCCGGCACGAACGTGGGTCCCCTCGATGGACAGGGTCTCGAATCCGGCTCCGAGGGAGACCGCCAGGCCGTCGAAGCCGCGGTCTGCGACAAGGAGGTTCGAGCCGCGCCCCACCACCAACACCGGCACGTTCCGGCCGGCCAGCGTGTGCCCCACGGCCACCAGTCGGGCCTCGTCATCGGCTTCCACGAACAGGGCGGCGGTACCCCCCACCCGGTAGGTGGTCAGGGCACCCAGCGGATGGTGGCGGCGGGCCACGGGTCCCAGGGCCTGCCCGACGGTATCCAGGTCGCCCGGCGCCGTGGTCATCCCCCGTTCACCCACACCGGCTCGGACAGCAGCTCGTCCGGGAGCGAAGTGAGGTCACCGGCTCCGAGGGTGCAGCACAGGTCCCCGGGCTCGAGGAGCGCGCCGACCGTCCGACCCAGGTCCCCGCGACCGGCAACGTAGTACACCGGCATCTGGGGCACTGACCGGCGGACGGCGTCGGCCACCAGCCGGCCGGAGACTCCGGGCACCGGCGCTTCACCGGCACCATAGACGTCGGCCACCACCACCACGTCGGCGTCCCCGAACGCGGTGCCGAATTCGGCCCACAGCTCGGCGGTCCGGCTGTAGCGGTGGGGCTGGAACACGGCGACCACCCTCCGCCAGTTGCCGTTGCGGGCAGCGGCCAGAGCTGCCCGCACCTCGCTCGGCAGGTGTGCGTAGTCGTCGACGAAGGTGACCCCGCCGACCGAGCCCCGGAACTCGAAGCGTCGGGCCACGCCGGCGAAACGGGCCAGGGCCCTCGCCGCTGCGTCGAACGGGACCCCGGCGGCCAACGCGGCCACCGCCGCCACCGCTGCGTTCTTGGCGTTGTGAAGCCCGGGGACCGGCACGACCAGCCGTCCCAGGTCGTTGCCGCCCGGTGCCGACAGCTCGAACGACAACGAGCTGCGGGCCAGATCGAGGTCGGTCATCCGGAAGGTGCTCTCCGACGTGGTGCCGACCACGTCGGCGCCGGTTGCCCGCCCGATCTCCGCAGCCACCGGGTCGTCCCCGCCCACCACCCGGCGGGAACGGGCGGATGCCACGAACTCCTCGAACGCGGCCCGCATCGCGGCGAATGTCCCGTAGTGGTCGAGATGGTCTGCTTCGACGTTGGTGACGATGGCGATGTCGGGAACCAGCGACAGGAAGGTGCCGTCGCTCTCGTCGGCCTCGACCACGATCCACTCGCCGCTGTCCCACACCGCGTTGGTGCCGATCTCGTTGACCTCCCCTCCGATGAGGAACGAGGGCCGCATCCCGGCCTCGACCAGGATCAGGGCCAGCATCGATGCGGTCGTGGTCTTCCCGTGTGTCCCGGCCACGGCGATGCAGCGGCGCAGTCCGGTGATGGCGGCCAGGGTGTGTGCCCGGGGCAGCACCGGCACGCCGCGGCGACGGGCCTCCACCACCTCCGGGTTGCTCTCGGCAACCGCCGTGGACACCGTGAGCGCATCGGCAGTCCCGACGTTGCCCGCCTGGTGGCCGATCTCCACGTTGATGCCGGAGCGCCTCAGCCGGTCGGTGACGGCGGAGTCCTTCAGGTCACTGCCGGTGACCGTGTGACCCATTGCCTGCAGCACGGTGGCGATGGCGCTCATGCCGGCGCCTCCGATGCCCACCACATGCACGTGGATGGGCTCCGACAGGTCTCCGAGCGTACCGGTCCCGGGACCAGCGGCGCTCACGCCGCACCCTCCCCTGGGACAGGCCGGGCACAAGCCTCGACCACCCTCGCCCCGGCGGCGGCGGCGTCCCTGCGCCCGAGGGACTCCGCCGCACGACCCATGGCATCGAGAGCGCAGGGGTCGGCAAGCAGCAGGTCGAGCTCCTCGGCCAGCGCGTCCCCGTCACAGTCGGCGTCCGCCAACAGCACGGTCGCCCCCACCGCCTCGAGCACCCGGGCATTGGCGGTCTGGTGATCGCCCGGAGCCCCGGGGAGCGGCACCAGGATCGACGGGACGCCGGCCACCGCCAACTCGGCCACGGTCATCGCCCCGGACCGGCACACCACCACATCGGCCGCCGAGTAGACGGCGGCCATCCGCTCCTCGTAGGGCACCCGCGTAACGGACAGCACCCCGTTCGCCGACCCGCCCCTGCCCCCTGCGCCGGTGGCCTGGCCGTCGTACCGCTCCCAGTCGCGCCGGCCCACGATGTGGTAGATCGACCGGTCGCCGCGCCCGCTCCAACGCTCGGCCAACGCGGCTGCGGCTTCGTTGATACTGCGTGCCCCGAGGGAACCGCCGAACACGGCCACCGTGGGACGGTCCTCCGGCAGGCCCAGCAGGCGACGGGCGGACCGGCGGTCCTCCGGCCCGCGCCGCGCCGCGGCGATCTCCGGTCTCACCGGCGTGCCGGTGACCACCGCCCGTGGGAGTGGTGTCCCCTCCCACCCCGTCGCACTGGCCCGGGCGAAGCGGCCGAACAGTCGGATGGCCGCCCCGGGCACCGCATCGACATTCACCAGCACCAGGGGCACCCGCCGTACCACCGCGGCCAGCGAGGCGGCCAGGCTGGCATAGCCACCGACGGACACCACCACCCGGGGTCGGGCCCGGGCCACGACGCGGAACCCCCCCACCAGGGCGATGCCCAGCTCCCAGAGCGAGCCGAGATTGCGCAGGACATCCCGGAGGCTCAGGCTGCGGACGATGCCCCGACCGGGCAGGAGGGTGAACGGGAACCCCCGGCCCTCCAGCGCGGCACGGTCCTGCCCCCGTTCGGATCCCACGAACTCGATGGTGCCCCGAGCGTGCCCGGCCTCGACCAGCGCCTCGGCGATGGCAAGTGCCGGCTGGAGGTGGCCTGCGGTCCCACCCCCGGCCACCAACGCGAACCGCTCACCGCTCACGCGTGGGAGGCCCGCCGCCGGAGGTGCGGAGCCGTGCGTGCCGAGCGATCCTGGGCGGCGATGTTGAGCAGGATCCCGACGGCAGCCATGGTGACCACCAGCGACGATCCGCCGAAGGAGATGAACGGCAGGGGGATACCGGTGACCGGCAGCACCCCGACCACCGCCCCGATGTTGATGACGGCCTGGCTGGTGATCCAGATGGTCACCCCGACCGCCAGGAGGCTTCCGAAGCGGTCCGGGGCCCGTGTGGCGGCCCGGAAACCGAACCAGGCCACGGCGAAGAAAAGGGCCAGGACGAGGACGGCCCCGATCAACCCGAGCTCTTCGCCCACCACGGAGAAGATGAAGTCAGTGTGGGCGTTGGGCAACAGTCCCCACTTCTGGCGCCCCCCGCCCAGCCCGAGGCCGAACAGATGTCCCGACCCCAGGCCGATCAGCGACTGCCACACCTGGTAGCCGGAACCCGACTTGTTTGCGCCGGGGTTGAGGAAGGACAGGATGCGGTCGCGCCGATACGGATCGGCGAGGCCGACCACGAGGGCCAGTGCACCGAAGGCGAGCAGCACCTTCACGATCGGTCCCATGGGCACGCCGCCCATGAAGAGGATGCCGAAGGCAATGCAGCACAGGACGAGGGCGGTCCCCATGTCCGGTTGCTTCAAGATGAGGACCGAGGAGATGCCCAGCACGGTCAGGACCGGCACGATGACCATCTTCGGATCCGCGGTCCGATCGGCCCGGCGGGCGAGGAGGTCGGCGGCGAACACGGCCATGGCCAGCTTCATCAGCTCCGAGGGCTGCAGGCGGAGCTCGCCGAACCCGATCCACCGGGACGACCCACCGGCAGTGACCCCGAGATGGGGCACGAGCACGAGGACCAGCAGTGCGAGGGTGACGATCACCAGCGGTCCCCGGATGGAGCGCCATCTGCGGTAGTCCACCCGCGAGCAGGCCAGCAACGCCCCGAGGCCGACACCCATCCACATCGCCTGGCGGATCAGGATGGCCCAGGGCGAGCCGTACAGTCCGAGGGAGATGATCGGCGACGCCGAGCCCACCATGATCAGGCCGAAGACGCACAGGATCCCGACCAGGACGGCCAGTGAGGTGGCGGTGGGCAGACGGGCCAGCCGGTGCACCGCACCAGGCCGCTGCGTCGGCTTCGGGCCGGCCGACCTCCGCCCGGCCGCGGGGGCCCGCCGGTTCGCCGGCCGCGGCGGGGCGCCGGGTGCCGGACTCGAGGGATGCCGTCCCCGGGTCATGGTCCGCGGCGATGCGGATCCCTCAGCCACGGCGCACTCCTCGGGTGGTCGACGCGACGGTGGCCGCCGGCTTCGACCACGGATCTGCCTGTTCCATCCCCATAGCCTCCACCACCGGAGCGGTCCAGTGGTGGAGGCTGGGCACCGGCACGACTCGAGCCGCCCCCCTCATGCGACCTTCGCCACCGACAGGAAGTCCCCGTAGAAGATGCCGAGGCCCAGGGCGGAGAACAGGCCGGCCAGGATCCAGAAGCGCACGATGACCGTGGTCTCGGGCCATCCCATCAGTTCGAAATGGTGGTGGAGCGGGGCCATGAGGAACACCCGCCTGTTGAAGACCCGGAAGCTGATCACCTGGATCACCACCGACAGCGTGACGATGACGAACAGCCCGCCGATGATGGGCAGCAGCAGGTCCAGGTTCATCAGGAGACACAACGCGGCCAGGCCCGACCCGATCGACAGCGAGCCCGTGTCCCCCATGAAGATCCTGGCCGGGGCGGCGTTCCACCAGAGGAACCCGATGCAGGCACCGGCCAGCGCCACCGAGGCGAGGGCCAGGTCGAGGGCATCGCCCACGTGGTAGATGGGGAAGTGCCGGTACTGCCAGTACCCGATGATGGCCAGGCAGGCGAAGCAGAATGTGGACGACCCGGCGGCCAGGCCGTCGAGGCCGTCCGTGAGGTTCACCGCATTGGCGGCTGCCGCGATGATCACGGTGGCCCACACCACCCACACCCCGGTACCCAGGTGGAGGCCGATCGAGTTGTAGCGGGTGAACGACAGGGTGGTCGCGGCATGGGCCCAGTACACGGCCAACAGGGAGAAGGTGAGCCCGAGACCGATCTGCGCCCCGAATTTGGTCCGCTTGTTCAGCCCCAGGCTCCGGCGGTGCCGCACCTTGATCCAATCGTCGGCGAAGCCGATCAGCGCTGCGCCGAGCACGGTCATCATGATCAGGGCGCCGGAGGGCGAGAAGGTCACGCCCGGGATGGCGTGGGCGGTGAGATAACCCACGATCACGGCGGCCACGATCCCGATGCCGCCCATGGTGGGGGTGCCGGCCTTGGCGATGTGCACCTGGGGGCCGTCTTCACGTATCTGCTGGCCGATGTTGTTCTTCACCAGCCAACGGATGAGCAGAGGGGTGGAGAGGACGGCCACCCACAACGCGATGCCGCCCGAGGTCATCAGGGCGATCATCGGGCCCCACCGCCGAATCGGCCGTCGAGCGCTCGCCGTGCCTCGGCCCGGTCGTCGAACGGTAGGAGCTGCCCCCCCACCGTCTGGGTGGTCTCGTGACCCTTGCCGGCCAGGACCACCACGTCCCCGGCCCGCGCCAGGCCCACCGCCACCACGATCGCGTGGCCGCGGTCGGGATCCACCACGAGGTCCACCCCGGCACCGATGCCGGCCCGCACCTGGTCGATGATGGCCGCCGGGTCCTCGGATCGCGGATTGTCGGAGGTCAGGACGACGACGTCGGACCACCGGGCGGCTGCGGCACCCATCTCCGGGCGCTTGCCCGTGTCGCGTTCGCCGCCGCACCCGAACAGGGAGATCACCCGCCCGGATCCGGCCAGCCCGCGGGCAGCGGAAAGCACCTCTCCGAGCCCGGCAGGCGTGTGCGCATAGTCGACGATCACCACGAACGGCGCTCCGGCCGAGACCACCTCCATGCGCCCGGGAAGGACCGGCGCAACGCCGAGGCCCTCGGCCACCTGCTCGTCACCGACCCCGAGGGCGGTGGCGATGGCTGCTGCCAGCAGTGCATTGTCGACGTTGAAGATCCCCGAGAGCGGCAGCGTCACCGGAACCCCCCGCCAGCGGAACGAGGAGGACCCCACCGAGAGCACGACCTCCTCGGCGTCCGACCGGCGCACCGGGACGACGTCCGCTCCCGCCAACTGCCCGGCGAGCCGCAGGCCCCAGGGATCGTCCACGTTGACGACCGCCAGCTTGGACCTCGACCGGTCGAAGAGGCCGGCCTTGGCCTCGAAGTACTCCTCCATCGTGCGGTGGTGGTCGAGGTGCTCGCGGCTGAGGTTGGTGAAGGCGGCAACGTCGAAGACGATGCCGTCGACCCGGTGTTGGGTCAACGCGTGCGAGGACACCTCCATGGCGACGGCGGTGCGGCCCGCATCGCGGAGCTCGGCCAGCAGGCGCTGGAGCACCGGCGCCTCCGGCGTGGTCCGTTCGCCCTCGAGCGTGCCGATCACGCCGGTCGGCCTCCCGGCGCCGTCGAGGACCGAGCGGACCAGCTGGGTCACCGTGGTCTTGCCGTTGGTGCCGGTGACGCCCACCGTGGCCAAGGCCCGGGACGGGTGGTCGTAGAACACCGAGGCCACTTCTGCCATGGCCGGCCGGACCGCACCCGGGGCCACTCTCACCTGGGTCACCTCGAGATCGAGGAACCGGTCGCAGAGGAGGGAGGTCGCTCCGTCCTTGACGGCGTCGGCGGCATGGAGGTGGCCGTCGGTCCGCTGCCCCGGCACGCAACAGAAGAGCGCACCGGGCAGCACCCGGCGGCTGTCGAATTCGATCGAGGACACCTCGGTGGTGGCCGGGTCGCCGCGCACGCCGACCACGTCGATGTCCCTGATCAACTTGGTCATCAGCACAGGTGGGTGTTCCAGAGGTTCCGAGGGCTGGGAGGTGTCGGCCGGCTCCCGTCCGAGGCCACCTACGGCCCTTCCGTGACGGCTCCGGCCGGCACGGTGATGGTACCCGTGCTGCCGACGGCCGTACTGGATGCCGAGGTCGTGGCGGCTGCAGTGGTCGGGATGCCGTAATGGTGCAGGGCGTAGGCCATGATCGTCGAGAAGACCGGAGCCGCCACGGCCCCACCGTAGATGGGCGTGGGATGGTCGAGGACCACGATCGCCGAGAGGACCGGGTGCTCGGCCGGGGCGAAACCGGCGAACGACCCGACGTACGCGCCGGGGATGTACCCCAGGTGATTGGGATCGGGGATCTGGGCGGTACCGGTCTTGCCGGCCACGGTGTACCCATCGATGGCTGCGCTGGTGCCCGTGCCGGTCGAGACCACCGCCTCGAGCATCGACACCAGCTCGGCGTTGGTGGTCGGGTCGATCACCCGGCGGGTCGGCGAGGTTGGTGCCGCGGTGACCGAGCCCGACGGGCTGACCGCGGCCCGGACCAGCCGGGGAGCTACGTAGACGCCGCCGTTGGCCACCGCGTTGTAGGCATCGAGGATCTGCTGGGCGGTCACCGCGTCATCCTGGCCGATCGGGGTGGAGCCGATCGAGGTGCCGGTCCACGCAGCCGGGCCCGGGACCAGCCCCTCCGATTCGCCGGGGAAGGCCAGGCCGGTCGGCTTCCCGAATCCGAGGTTGCCGATCTGCGCGAGGAGGCGACTCTCCCCGAGCCCCTCGGCCACCTCGATGGTCCCGATGTTGGAGGACTGGGCCAGGATGGACGTCGCCGTCAGACCTTCCGTCCCGTGTGCTTCGGCATCGTGGAAGGTGTACTTCCCCATCGGGAGTGAGCTGGGGACCTGCACCACCTGGTTCGGGGTGATGAGGCCTGAGGCGAGCGCTGCCGAGAAGGTGACCAGCTTGAACACCGATCCGGGCTCGTAGACCTGGGTCACCGCCGTGTTGGAGGGAGCCTGCTCCACGCCGGCGGGCAGGGTGGTCGCCGAGGAGACCAGCGTCGGGCCCGACGTGTCCGTGGCCGACGAGCCGCTTCCGGCGGGCATGGAAGAGGATCCCGAGGTGCTCGAAGTTGCCTGGAGGTCGGCCATGGCCAGGATGTCCCCCGTCTTGACATCCATCACCACTGCGGTGCCGCCCTGGGCATGGGAGGCGACGATCTCAGCACCGAGCGCCTGTTCGGCGATGTACTGGACCGACTCGTCGAGGGTCAGCTCCAGCCCGCTGCCCGGCACGGCGGCCACGGCGGCGCCGGTGCTACCCGGAAGGGTGACCCCATCGGGCGCCTCCAGCAGGCTCTTGGTTCCGGCCTTGCCGGCCAGGAGCGACTGGTACTGGTACTCCAGGCCCCCGGATCCGTTGCCGTCATACCCCACCGATCCGACCACTGGTTGGGCCAGCAGCCCGTCGGGCTCGACCCGCTGGGTCTCCGGAATCAGGTTGATGCCCGTCAGGTTGAGCGAGGTCACCTTGGCGGCGACCGCGTCGGACACCCGATGGGCCAGGTAGACGAAGCCTGAGTTCTCGGTGAGCTCGGCGCGCAGCTGGTCGGTGGGAACCCCGAGCACCGGCGACAAGGCGGCGGCGATGGGTGCCGGGTGGGCGATCAGGAGGGGATCGGCCACCACGGTCTGCTTGGTCACCGTCTCGGCCAGCACCTCGCCGTCCCGGTCGTAGATGCCTCCACGGACGGCCGGAACCGTCACCGTCTGGGTGAGCTCGGACGCCGACAGCGCTGCGTAGTGCTGGTGGGAGAACTCCTGGACGGCGACGAGGCGGAGGACCAGGGCCACGAAGACCAGGACCAGCACCAGGCGCATGGCGCGTGTGCGCCGGCCCAGGAGCACCGAGGGGCTCACCGCGTGGCCGGGGTGGTAGTGGCGCTGGTCGAGCCGGCGGTTCCGGTGGATGCCGGAGTCGTGGTGCCGGCTGCGGCAGCCGACCCGCGCGGGGCAGCCCCGGGGAGCGGTGCCGTCTGTGGGGTCGGCAGGGGCACATCGAGCGGCACCTCGGGGAGATCGACCACCTGCGCCGGTGCCACCATGCCCAGCTGGTTCTCCGCCTGGTAGACGACCCGGGTCGGGGCGGACATCTCGGCCACCGCACTCTGCAGTGTCTTCTGGGCGCTGACCGCTGCCGTCACCTCGGCCTGGGTGGTGGACAGCCGGACCTGACCCTGGGCCAACATGGCGTCACCGGCCACGACGGCGAGGAGGCTCCCGACCACGAGGATGCCGGAGATCCACATGGTCGGCCGGCGGACCAGGCGGATCCCGGGTCGCCGACGTGGCGCCGGCTCGAAGATCCGCAGCGGAGGCCGCTTCGGGCCCGACGGCGCCGGGCGGGGTTGGGCCCGGGCGGTGGAGCGCCCGGCGGCGGCAGTGGCCGGCGGCGCCATCACGCCACCTCGCCACTGGACTCGGAGGGGCTCGACGTTGCGGGCAGGCGCTCGATCACCCGCAATCGGGCGGCCTCGGCGCGCCGGTTCCGCTCGATCTCGTCACTCGTAGGACGACGCGAACCCCTTACCACCAGGCGGAACTGCGGATCGGCACCGCACACGCAGGGGAGACCGGGTGGGCACTGGCAGTTGTCGGTGGCAGCCCGGGTGAAAGCGGTCTTCACCAGGCGGTCCTCTCCGGAGTGGTAGGCGATCACCACGCACCGACCACCGGGCCGGAGCAGGGCCAGCGCATCGTCGAGAGCGCTGTGCAGTTGGTCCAGCTCTTCGTTCACGGCGATCCGGATGGCCTGGAACACTCGACGCGCCGGGTGGCCCCCGGTTCGCCGGGTGGCGGCCGGGATCGCCGCCCGGACCACATCGGCCAACTGGCCGGTCGTCGTCACCGGCCGCGCCGCAATGATCGCACGGGCGATGCGGCGGCCGAACCGTACCTCGCCGTTCTCGGCGAAGAGTGCGACCAGGTCCTCCTCGTCGAACTCGTTCACCACGTCGGCGGCGGTCCGCCCCGAGGTCGGGTCCATCCTCATGTCGAGGGCGGCGTCGCGCCGGTAGGAGAACCCACGTTCGGCCACATCGAGTTGCGGTGAGCTGACGCCGAGGTCGAACAGCGCGCCGCTGAGACCCCGTTCCCCGGGGGGCGTCCCGAGCTCGGCCTGGACCTCACGGACCACCTGGGCCAACGCATCGAAGCGCGACCGGCGGACCATGGCCCTGGGCCCGAACGGTGCCAGCACATCGGCTGCCGCAGCCACCGCCGCCGGATCACGGTCGATCCCGAGCAGTCGGATCCCGGCATGGGCGCGGAGCAGGGCGGCGGCGTGACCGGCACCTCCCAGGGTGGCGTCGACGACCAGACCTGGCGGTACCGGCGCGAACAGGTCGACGACCTCGGAGGCCATCACGGGCTCGTGGGGGAATGCCTGGCTCATCCGCAGTCCCCCGACCGGCACGATGCCAGCGGGTGGAGTGCCGCGACGGTCACTCTGGAAGTAGGCGGAGGAGGATTCTTCCAGCGATCCGGTCGGGGGACTGCGCATGGGCCAGACGCGTTCGATGTGCACATCGTGACGGGCCACCGCGGCCAGTCCCGATTGGTAAGGCGTCGGGCGGCTCGGGCCACCCGAGAAGTCAAAAGCGGGCCTGACCTGTGTGAACAGGGCCGATGTGGTGATCCTTCTGATGGGTCTCCTTTCATCCGTTCCATCCGGGCTGTCCGACCCGTTGCGGCCGGCGGGGCCGCGGAGTCCGTGGTCGGAGGTCGAGCTGGCGGCACCGGCACCAGGGCCACCCTCGGCCGCGCCATCGGATCCGTGTCGCACGACATGCAGGCGCACCGCGTCACTCAACCGTCGTCGCCCTGTGTGAGACGTTCCTCCTCGGGCAGGACCTTCACGTCCCAGGAGTCCCGATTCCACAGCTCGACCCGATCGATCGCCCCGAGCACCAGGACGTCGCCCACCAGGCCGGCGTACTCGCGCAGACGGGCCGGAATGGCCATCCTCCCCTGCCTGTCGATCTCCAGTTCGTGGGATGTCGACGCCCACAGGCGCACCAGGTTCCGATCGCTCCTCCCCGAGTTGGCCCGCTGCAGCATCGACTCCATCTGCAGCTCGAATTCGTCCGGAGTCCACAGCGACAAGCACCCGTCCTGGTACTCGGTCAGATAGCCCCCGTGTTCGAACGGACCGCGGAACTTGGCCGGGAGGATCACCCTTCCCTTGTCGTCGAGCGAGTGCTCGTACCTGCCGAAGAACCGTGCCACTGGTGATTGCTCCCACAATGCTCCCCGCAGTGCCCAGGATCTGACTGTTCAGATCCCTCCCTTTCACACCACTTTGCGCCACTCTATGCCCCTAACCCCCACCCGTCAACCACTTGGGCACCGATTCCGACCAATCGGGAAGCGCTGGTCCCAGGGTCGGGACGCGGCGATCGGATCGGGGCGCATCGACCGGAGCGCATCGACCGGAGCGCACCGCTGGGGGCGGTGCTCGCCACGGGGACGAGGAGGACCCCCGGTGGCGGGCGGGGTCAGGGCAGCGCGGCGATCAGCCAGGCTGCGACCGTGGAGGCATCTGGTGAGGTGCCACCCGCCGCCTCCACGAGGTCGACCACACCGGCCACGGCGGCGGCGAGATCCGCCGTCGCTTCGTTCCGTTCGGCCTCGGGAAGATCCAAGAGGTCAACGAGCGGTGCCGGATCCCAACGGAGCACGCAGGCCCCGTGGAACCAGGCTCCGTGGCGATTCCGGCGTTGGGCGAGTCCCACGATCTTCCGCCCGTCCCCGGTGACCACCTCGCCGGTTCCGACTCCTCCGAAGCAGACCAGCTTGGACCACCGGGTACACGCCACCGAGCCCTCCCTGTGGGTGGACAGCCCCTCGATGCCCGTGCGGCCGAGGGCAAAGGCCCACGCGCTTCCGATCCAGTCGAAGGCCCTCTCGACGTCAGCGTGCCAGAGTGGGTCGACGGAGGGGATCCAGACATCGATCCACACCGGGTCGTCGACGGTGACCAGCACGGCACCCCCACCCGATCGGCGCCGGGCCACCGAGATGCCCGCGGCGCCGGCCCGCCGGCGGTCGATGACCGACTCCGATTGCGTCGAGCCGAGCACGACGGCCGGAGCCGTCACCCTGCAGAGCGCCACCGCACGGACCCCCGGGGCAGCATCGACAGCCGGCCACGAGGCGTGGAGCTCCGATGCCGTCCCTTTCCGCTCGTCGATCCTCCAGCCACCGGCCACTGCGTCACACTCCCGTCGGGCTCTCTGCGGACCTCGGGATGGTACCGACGGGAACCGACGGCCGGCTCCGGTGGACGCCCCGGTCCGAGGACGTGGGTCCCCGGAGCCTCACGCCGTCAACTGGCCCCGATCGGATAGGGCGGGCCCGAGGTAGGTGCCCCACTCCTCGCCGGCCCCACCGCACAGGGCCAGCAGTTGCACCCGGTGCCGGGGGGCGACAGGTGTGCGGCGCAGGACCATCCCGGCCTCATTGGGCAGCCGGTCCTCCTTGCGTGTGTTGCAGCGCCGACAGGCCGCGACCACGTTCTCCCACGTGTGGGGACCTCCCTTGCTCCTGGGGATGACGTGGTCGAGGTTCTCGGCCACCGACCCGCAGTACTGGCATCGTGAACCGTCACGGGCGAAGACAGTCCGGCGGTTGACCGCCACCCGGTAGTGGAGGGGGACGTGCACGTAGCGGACCAGCCGCACCACCGAAGGCTCCGGCACGCTCATCCGCTCGGCTCGGAACACCCGCTCGGTGGCATGGACGAGCTCGGCTTTGGTGTCGAGCACGAGGAGCACAGCCCGCCGCGACGAGACGATACCCAGTGGCTCGAACGTGGCATTGAGCACCAGGGCCCGCCGGGACGGGGACATGGGCGACCGCACCGGGTCGCCGACTTCGGGCGACGAGCTCTTGATCGACCCCCCCTTCACCCCGGCCTTCGCCCGTCGATCCATAGTTGCGGAAATTAGCCCGGCCGGCACGCGGCGTAGCGGTTCGTACCCCCGACGGTCACGATCGCCTCCCGTTCGTCAGGCGGGACGGCGCTGTGGAACGACACCATTCGAGGTAGGAGATCACATCCGGGGCCTGGGGGACTGCGTCGGGGTTCCCGTATGCCGTGACCATCCGGAACGCCCACAGTCGGCTGTCCGGGAGCGGAAGGTGGGGTCCGGTCCGCCACCATCCCCCTGGGACGAGGCGACGGAGAGCGCAGAGCGCCGTCCACCACAGGTCCGGTCGGACGAGCACCGCCCGCACCACGACAGAACGGGCGCCGGCAGACGGGCCCGGGCTCGGGCCGGGGCTCGGGTTCGCAGCGGCGTCGTTCCTCACGGCGCCTCCCCGTGATGGGGCGCCGCGGCCACGGAGCGTCGGCCGACCGCCGCCGCTCCGGTCAACGGCCCGTCGGCGCCCAGCCCTGCCGGGACGATCCGGGTGGACCGCGAGAAGTCGAGGCGACACCGGAGGTCGACCTCCTCCTGGGCGGCATCGAAGAACACCGCACCGAATCCGAGGGCCACCGAGCCGGCCACCACGGCAAGATCGAGATCGAGCAGGTTGGCCACCGATGCCGCAGCCCGCCCGACCAACGTCCCCGTCCGCCGGCGGACCTCGTCGGAGGCCTCCGACGCGGGGACGCCCGCCGCCACTTCGATCGACGAGCCGGAGGCCTCGGCCTCGAGGCACCCGCGTCCGCCGCACACACACGCCCTGCCTTGCGGCTCGACGACGACATGCCCGATGTGACCGGCATTGCCGGCGCGACCGTCGAGAAGCCGGTTGTCGAGCACGATCCCCCCGCCGACCCCCGTGGACACGACGATGGCCAGGTAGTCGGACACACCCCGGGCAGCGCCGAGCCACCCCTCCCCGAGGGCCAGCGCCTTGGCATCATTGTCCACGGCAACGGGGAGCCCCACCAGTTCGGTCAGGCGGTTACGGAGCGGAAAGCCGCGCCACGCGCCGATGTTCAGCGGGCTCACGGCCACACCCCCCCGCTGCATCGGACCGCCGCATCCGACGCCGCAGACGACCGGTTGGAGCGGCGTCGCGGAGAGGACCCGGCCGATGACAGCGGCCAAGGCCCCGAATACCTGCTCCGGATCCTCGGAGGACGGTGTGTCGACCCGGGCCTGATCGAGCAGCCGGCCCGCGCCGTCCACCACCGCTGCCGCCAACTTGGTGCCGCCGATGTCCACCGCCAGCACCACTGGTGCGTCGTCGGAGAGGAGTGCCGCGCTCATGGCCGGCCCGACCACTCCCCCAGGAGATGTCGACGCAGCAGACGGATCAGTCGTCGCGGTGGAAGCGACCACGGATCCAGTCGCGAGGATCGCGGGCGGTGCTTCCGAGATTGCGGCTGTGGAGTGAACGCGAAATGTCGTCGATACCCGCCTTGCCCATCCGTCGGGCGTTGTTGGCGAACACCACTCCCGACAGGAACATCACCACGACGCCCACGAATCCCAGGAATACGGAGGTCGAGAAGGTGAAGAACATGAAGACCAGCGCGGCCAGGAAGACAAGTGCGGACCAGATGCAGTACCGCCCCGCATGCCGGTACACCGTCTCGGACCGCACCCGCTCCGCGAAGTCGGGATCCTCGTGGTAGAGGGACTGCTCCAGCTCATGCAGAATGCGTTGTTCGTGCTCAGACAGCGGCAACGTCTCGTTCCCTCCACCCGTCGTTGAACCCAGGAGTGATCACCAATCTCATCCTCGCGCAACCTTCACCGGAAAACATCGCACATCCGAAGGATCGGAACGCACGGGGCGCCACTTGATCGCCAATCCACTTGATCGCCAATTAACACCATATTACAAGGTCCCCCGGCTCTCGCCATCGGATTCAGGGGGGTTCGGTGCAGCTGGGCCCCATTGGGCCTCCCCCCGACGCCGGATCCCCGGCCCACCGGATCCCACCAGTGATGCCGGTCCCACCGAGGTTCCCCCGTACCGGGCACGGATGGCGTCGATCGCCGCAGTGACCGAGCCCCAGGACTCCTGGAGCCGCTCCGCCTCTTCATGGGCCCGAGCCAGCCGATCCTCCGCATCGGGCCCCTCCAGCCGTGACGGTCCACCAGCGGCGACACCATCATGGTCGGGGCCCCGGCCGGTCGCGCCCGGATGGCCCGGCCCCGGTCGGACGTCGTTCCGGTCCGCGCCGTCGCCACCGAGGTCGAGGCTCAACTGTGTCCCCACCTCGGGATCGGCGAATCCCGACAGGCTGACTCCGAGCAGTCGGACGCCTTGGGCGAGCTCCACCGAGTCGAGCAGGGCCGCGGCCACGGCTCCGATGGCCTGCGAGGCATCGACCGGCGCCGCCATCGAGTGAGACCTCGTGATCAGCGAGAAGTCCGCGAAGCGGAGCTTCACGGTGATGGTCCGGGCAGCCAGCCGGGACCCGCGGAGATTCGTGGCCGAGGCATCCACCATCCGCAGCAGATGGCGGCGCAGGTCGTCGCGGTTCCAGAGGTCCGATGCGAACGTCTCCTCGTGCCCGATCGACTTGGCGGCGTGGTCCGCCACCACCGGACGCAGATCCTCCCCGCGGGAGAGCGCGGCCAGGTGGGCCCCCGCCGCTGCTCCCAGGTAGCGCTCCAGCGTGCGGGGAGGCAGTGCGGCGATCTCCCCCACCGTCTGTACCCCCAGGGCGTTGAGCCGACGTCCGGTGACCGGCCCGACACCCCACAGCGCCCGGATGGGCAGGGGATGGAGGAACGCGAGCTCCTCGTCGCCCGGGACCACCACCACGCCGGCGCCCGGCTCGATACCGGAGGCCGTCGCCTTCGGCTTGGCAACCTTCGAGGCCAACTTGGCCATCAGCTTGGAACGTCCCACTCCGACCGAGCAGGTGAGGCCGAGATCATCGACCACTCTGCGGCGAATCGCCGCAGCGATGGAAGGTCCGTCCCCGAGCAGCTGTTGCGACCCGGTCACGTCCAGGAACGCCTCGTCGAGGGAGATCCCCTCGACCAACGGCGTCACCGACTCGAAGATGGCGTGCAGCTTTGCGCTCTCCTCCACATAGCGGTGGTATCGGCCGTCGACGAACACCGCGGCGGGGCAGAGCCGGCGCGCCACCGAGGAGGGCATGGCCGAGTGCACGCCGAACCTCCGCGCCTCGTAGGTGCAGGCTGCCACCACACCCCGCCGGCCGCTTCCCCCCACGATGACGGGCAGCCCGGCCAGCGAGGGATCATCGAGCACCTCGACCGAGGCAAAGAACGCGTCCATGTCGACGTGGAGGATCACCCGGTCGGCGGTCCCGCCATTGGTGGCAGCGGAGGGATCTCCGCGCATCGCCGGCCCCGCTCCCGACCGCTCACCCACCGAGGCGCAACCTCCGGAACCCTTCGGCAAAGGGAACACCCGCCTGCCGGCCCGCTTCCTCGGCACCACGCGTCACCGCGGCGGCGGCCCACTCCACACCGTCGGGGAACTGGCTGCGATGGCACCCGACCGCTTCGCCCTTGACGTCCACCGTCCCCGAGATGTCGACCCAGACGTCGGGCTCGAGTGTCCCCGACAGGAGCACGGTGCCCACCTGGTGGCCGGGCCCGGCGGAGGGGAAGTAGAGCGGCAGCGCCGCGGCCGGGGCCACGGCGTCGAGCACCGCCAAGCCGAGGACGCGGTGATCACGGTGGTTGAAGTACCCCTGGCCGAAGAAGATCGCGGTGGGGTCGGGGCACAGCACGACCTCGGGTCGGAGCCGGCGCACCGTCGCCACCAACAGCTCGCGGAACTCATGATCGTCGCCCAGTTCGCCGTCGGGGTACCCGAGGAGCTCCTGGCCGGACAGCCCGATCACTGCACCGGCCTCGGCAGCCTCAGCGGCCCGCTGCACCGCCAGTGCCCGAGGATCGACGTCGGGATCCATCGTGCCCTTGCCTCCATCGGTGCACAACAGGACCCGTACCTCGCACCCCGCCTGGGCCCAGGCGGCCAGCGTCCCCCCGCAGGACACGTCGGGATCGTCCGGATGGGCGTAGATCGCCAGTGCAATCGTCGGCACGTCGGCAAGGAGCTCGGCCATGCCTCAGCCCTCGTGTCGCTTGGGGGCGGTGGTCTTGGTCAGTAGTCCCACCTCGCGCCGGAAGTCGTCCACGCCCTCGAACCCTTTGTAGACACTGGCGAAGCGCAGATAGGCCACCTCGTCGAGGGAGCGGAGACGCTCGAGCACCGCCAGGCCCACCCGCTCGGAAGTGGGCTCTGATCCATCCTCGCGCAGAGCGTCCTCGACCTGCTGGGCCACCGTCTCGAGCTGTTCCTCGGTCACCGGTCGGTTCTTCGTCGCCGAGCGGAGCCCGTCGATCACCTTCCCACGATCGAACGGCTGCCGCACACCGGAGCGCTTGACCACCATCAGGGGCACCTCGTCGATCCGCTCGAAGGTGGTGTAGCGATGCCCGCAGCAGGCGCACTCACGCCGACGCCTGATGGCGGCACCATCCTCGGCCACCCGGGAATCGACCACGCGGTCGTCGTCAGCCAGGCACCATGGACAACGCACGGTACGAGGCTAGTGCCCATCGCATCCGTCCACTCCGACCGTCCGTGCCTGCCGGCCGGCCCGTACACCGCCCTGTCCAGGGTCAGGGGAGCACGATCCGTTCCCCGGGGACCACCGTCTCCGATCCCGTCCGAGCGGCGAGCCGGGCCACCAGCGCCCGGGGATCTCCGGTCGGATCCACTCGCTGTGCAATCGACCACAAGGAGTCCCCGGGCTGCACGGTGTACGCGATCGGGTGACTGTTCCCCGCCAAGGCTGAACCGGCGGCGTGGGAGCTACCACCGGTTCCGCCCAGCGGAAGAGCCAATCCGACCAGCAACAGTCCCATCAGCGCCAACATCGCGCGCCGTCGCCGGACAGCGGGAGAGGTACTCCTCCGTCCCCTCCCGACCGGGCGTCGCTCCGGTAACCCAGTCAGAGGGAGGGCGTACGCCTCGCGACCCTCCGTCGCGCCACCGGCGTACTGCGCCTCGCCGGTCGGTGCCACCAGACGCAACGGGGGTCGAGCCTCGGTAGGTGCCGGGTCGGGGGCGCAGGACAGTGAGTCCAGCAGGAGGGAGCTCATCGGGTGGACCTCCGTGTCTGTGCCGATCCGACGGTCGCATTCGCGCTTCGGATCATCGAACCTGTGTTCGCCATGGCGACATCTCACCACGAACACCTGTTCGGTGTCAACCCGTTTGTCGAACGAATGTTTGCTTTTGGGGGTTCGGGCCGGTACGGTCGTGCAAACAGACGTTCGTCGACAGCCCTGCCGAGCAGACCAAGGAGTGTCATGGCCCAGGTACTCAGCACCAAGCGCAAACAGATTCTGGACTGCATCTCCGAGTCGGTCAGGGATCGTGGCTACCCACCCTCGGTGCGCGAGATCGGTGAGTCGGTGGGGCTCACCTCGTCGTCGACGGTCCACGCCCACCTGGCCGTGCTCCAGCGGGAGGGGTACCTCCGACGGGACCCCACGAAGCCCCGGGCGATCGAGGTCTGCTACGACCCCTCGTCCAAGGTGATCATGGACGCACGCCCCATCCGCCACGTGCCGCTGGTCGGTGACGTGGCCGCCGGCACCGGTGTCCTCGCACAGGAGAACGTGGAGGAGCTCTACCCGCTGCCCGAGGACTTCACCGGCACCGGATCATTGTTCATGCTGAAGGTGCGGGGTGACTCGATGGTCGGCGCGGGGATCGTCGACGGTGACTTCGTGGTCGTCCGCCAACAGCCCGACGCGGAGCGCGGGGACATCGTGGTGGCGGGGATCCCCGACGAGGAGGCGACGGTCAAGCAGTTCTCCCTACGGGATGGAGTCGTGGTCCTCACCCCCGCCAACGACAGCCTATCCCCCATGGAGTTCGACCCCTCAGAAGTCACCATCTACGGCAAGGTGGTCACCGTACTCCGTCGTCTCTGACCGGCGGGGCCGGACGGAGCCGCTTCCCGCAGCCGGAGGGACACCTGTGGACCGGGACGTTCCCGCTTCGGAGATCCCTACCCCGACAGCTGCCTAGAGCCCGGTGCGAAGAAGTGCCCCGAGGACCGTGGCAGCACTCTCCAGCTCCGCCCAGCTCACGTGCTCACCAGGGGTGTGGGCGAGCGACGGGTCGCCCGGGCCGAAGTTCGCGGCAGGGACCCCATGGGCCCACATCGATGCCACGTCGGTCCAACCCAGCTTCGCCCGCGCTGGCGCACCGGTGGCCGCCACCAGCCCGGCCAGTAGCGGGTGGTCGAGCGCTGGCGGAGCACCGGCGGCGGCGTCGACCAGCTCCCAGCGGTCCCCCGGGCCCAGATGGCCGCCCAGCAGCTCCCTGATCGACGCCTCGGCGGCCTCGGCGGTGCGATCGGGCGCGAACCGGTGGTTGAGCACGATCGACGCCTCGTCGGGCACGACGTTGCCGGAGACGCCACCCCCGATCTGCACGGCCTGGAGCTGCTCCGCATATTCGCACCCATCGAGCACCGGGCGCCGCCCCTGGTAGCCGGCCACCGCCGACAGCACCGGCGCCAGACGGTGGATCGCGTTCCGTCCGGTCCACGGGCGGGCGGTGTGCGCCCGTTCGCCGCGCAGGCCGATGCGGATCCGCAACGTCCCCTGGCACCCTGCTTCGACCACGCCACCGGTGGGCTCCCCGAGGACGGCGACATCGGCCTCCAGCCACTGCGGCCGCTCCTCCCAGAGGCGAAGGAGGCCGTTGTGGCGCTGCTCCACCTCCTCGCACTCGTAGAAGCACCACGTCACGTCCACGGCGGGTTCGGGGATGGTGCCGGCGAGATGGAGGAAGACGGCCAGACCGCCCTTCATGTCGGCGGAACCCACGCCGTAGAGGGTGGAGTCGACGACGCGGGGCTCGTCGTTGCCGCCGACCGGCGGGACGGTGTCGAGGTGACCGGCCACCAGGATGCGGCTGTCCCGCTGCAGATCGCTGCGGGCCACCACATTGTTCGCGACCCTCTCGACCGTGAGCCACGGGCAGAGTGCCAACGCCGCCTGCACGGCATCGGCCATCGGTCCCTCGTGGTGACTGACCGACGGGATGGCGACCAGGGCCGTGGCCAGTCCGAACAGCCCGCTCCGAGTCTCCTCGGTCATGTGGACACCCCGTGCGCCCGCAGGATGTCGTTCAACTGCGCCTTGTCGTGCCGCTGTCCCTCGGTCAGGCGCTTGATCACCAGGACGCAGGGGAGGAAGAACTCGCCGCCGGGGAACACGCGGCGGCGGGAGGCCTGGACGGCCACGCACCATGCAGGCACATGTCCCCGGCTGAGCTCCACGCCGGTCTCCGCGTCGATGACCGGGATGGAGGGGTTCAAGATGGTGCCCTCCCCCACCACCGCGCCGCGGCCCACCCGGGCCCCCTGGGTGATCATGCACCGGCTCCCGATCATCACTTCGTCCTCGATGACAACCGGGGCGGCCTGTGCAGGCTCGAGAACTCCCCCGATGCCGACCCCGCCAGACAGGTGCACCTGCTCGCCGATCTGGGCGCACGACCCGACGGTGGCCCAGGTGTCGACCATCGTGCCCGCTCCGACCCGGGCCCCGATGTTGACGTAACTCGGCATGCAGATGACCCCGCTCCCCAGGTACGAGCCCCACCGGGCCGAGGCTCCGGGCACCACCCGGACCCCCGACGCCGCATAGTTCCGCTTGAGCGGGAGCTTGTCGGCGAATTCGAACGGGCCCACCTCCGTGGTCTCCATCGAGCGCAGCCGGAACAGCAACAAGATGGCCTGCTTGAGCCACTGGTGGACGACCACCTGGTCGGTGACCGGGTCGACCTCGGCCACCCGCGCCTCGCCGCAGTCGAGCAGGTCGATCGCCTCGGTCACCACGGCCAACGCGCCGGTGTCCGTCGGCCCCAGCGCGCCCGCACGACTCCACAGCTCTTCGATCCGGGACTGGAGGTCTGCCATGGGTGCAGACGTTAGCCCTGGGACGCCCGCGGTCCCGGCCCGCACGCCCCGGGCCGGCACGGGGCCCGGGACCGCGACGAAGCGGTCCCCCCGGGTGCCGGCGTCGACGATCAGACCGGTCCGAGAACGGGCGCCAACGTGCGCCATTATCGGAAGGGGGCCTCGGAGAGGTCGTGGCCGAGGACCTGCACGCAGACGTGATCGGCCCCGGCGTCGAGATTCTGGCGCACCCGATCGAGGACGGCTGCCTCGCCGCCGAGCACGACCAGTGCATCGACGAGGCGATCCGAACCCCCTCGGCCCAGGTCGTCTTCGGTGAACCCTGTCGGATTCAGCTGCTCCGGTAGTCGGCCAGACCCGTGTAGATGTCGAGGTGCTCGTGACCCCGTCGCAGCTCCTCGGTGCGGTCCTGGTCCAACACCGCCGCCTGCTCGACCACCAGGTGCGGCTCGCTCCCGGAGGGCGTCCAGTGCCCCGGTCCACAGGCCGGCGCTGCGCTGACTGAGTGCGGTGGTGCGCCCACCACGTCACTCTGCGCAACGCGGGCCTCCGGGGGTGCCGGGCCTCCGGGGTGCCGGGATGGGACGCCGCCCGGTGGAGGACCGGTCCTCCGCCAGGGACCGGCCGATTCAGCGCGAGCCCGGCCGGTCGAGCCTCTCGACGAGTGCCCCCCGGGACAGGCGGTCGGTCACCAACTGCAGGCGCTCCATCGGCTGCACTACCGCCACGCGCACGAACCCTGCACCGTCGGGGCCGTACAGGTCGCCCGGGCTCACCAGCAGGCCGGCCTCGAGGGCGAGCGCCCCGGCCAGCTCCCAGCCGCCTCCGGCCATCCCGGCCGGCACCGGGACCCACAGGTAGAACCCACCCGCCGGCATGGGGGTCGGGAGCCCCACGATCCCGAGGGCGTCGCGCAGGTACTCCAACCGCTCTTCGTAGCGCAGGCGCTGACCGAGCACGTGGGCGTCGTCATCGAAGGCCACCACCGCACCGGCCTGCACAGGTCCCGGCACCATCAGCCCGGCGTGGCGTCGGACGTCGAGCAGATAGCCGACCAGGTCGGGGTCCCCGGCGTAGAAGCCGGCCCGGATGCCTGCCAGGTTTGACCGCTTGGAAAGCGAGTGCACCGCCACCACCCCGACCACGCCGGAAGCGAGCACCGTGGTCGGCGGGCCCGCCCAGGTGAACTCGGCGTAGCACTCGTCGGAGAACACCGGAACCCCGTGCTGCCTCCCCCACCGGGCCACGGCCTCCAGGTCGGTCAGCAGCCCGGTCGGGTTGGACGGTGAATTCGTCCACAGGAGGAGGGCCCGATCCAGGTCGGACCGGTCGATCGAGCCCAGATCGAGTCCGCCCTGGGCCAGTTCCCGCACCGGTACCGACCGGCACCCGCCGAGCGTTGCCCCCATGGCATAGGTCGGGTACGACACCGCCGGGTAGAGCACGGTGTCACGGGCGGGGTTGCGGAGGTGGAGGTACTGCGCTGCCGAGGCGACGAACTCCTTGGTGCCCACGCAGGCCGCCAGTTCGCGCTCCGGATCCACCGACACGCCGAATCTCCGATGCAGCCAGCCGGCGGCTGCGGCCCGGTAGGCGGGCGACCCCGGAGAGGTCGGGTATCCGCGCTCGGTGCCGGAGCGGGCCATGGCCTCGAGCACCGGGACCGGGGGCGGGTCGCAGGGTGTGCCGATGGAGCAGTCCACCACTCCGCCGGGACCTCCGGGCCCGACGGCATCTCCGAAACGCTCGACCGCTTCCGCCCTCAACCGCGACAGGCGGTCGTAGGGATAAGGGGGCGGGGCGAAGCCAGCCGGGTCGCCGGCACGAGCGGAAGGGGGAGCGGCATTCAAGACGCCACGAACTCCGCAAACCGTGACCTGCCCACGTCGTCGAGTACCACCTGGATGCGCGTCGACTGCTCGCCGGCCACCTCGCCCACGATCTCACCCTCGCGGTGGACCGCGGCCAACACATCGCCCCGCGCCCAGGGGATGACCAGCTCGAACACCCGGTCGCCGACACGGAGGCGGTCTCCCATGGCCACCAGCAACTCGTCGAGCCCCTCACCCGACCGGGCCGACACCATCACCGACCCTTCGTGAGCCGCCATCATCCGCCGGGCCTCCTCGGAGGACTCCGGGCCGAGAGCGGCCACCGCGTCGGCCTTGTTCACCACCAGCAACTCGGGCAGCCCGTCGGCCCCGATCTCGGCGAGCACGCTCCGAACGGCATCAACCTGTCCCTCGAGGTCCGGTCCGGAGCCGTCGACCACGTGAACGATCAGATCCGACTCGCACACCACCTCGAGCGTGGAGCGGAACGCCTCGACGACCTGGTGGGGAAGCTTCCGTACGAAACCCACCGTGTCGGTCAGGAGCACCGTCTCCCCCCCTGGGAGGTCGAGTTGCCGGGTGCGCGGATCGAGAGTCGAGAACAGCCGGTTCTCGACCAGGACATCCGACCCGCACATTCGGTTCAGCAACGTCGACTTCCCGGCATTGGTGTAACCGACCAGGGACACCGTCCGCTGGCGGGACCGGTTCCTCCCGCGGCGCTGGGTGCGCCTGGTGCGGTCCAGCTGGCGCAGATCGGACTCGAGACGGCTCATCCGCTGCACCAGGCGGCGCCGGTCGACCTCGAGTTTCGTCTCGCCGGGACCACGGGTGCCGATGCCGCCGGCCTGCTGGCTGAGCGACCGGCCCCGTCCCCGCAGTCGCGGCAACCGGTAGCGGAGAAGCGCCAACTCCACCTGGGCCCGACCCTCGGGGGTGCGGGCGTTCTGGGCGAAGATGTCGAGGATCACCGCGGTGCGGTCGATGGCGGTGCGCCCCAGGATCTTCTCGAGATTCCGCTGCTGGGCAGGCGAGAGGTCGTCATCGAAGACCACCGTGTCGGCATCGACGGCCAGGCACACCGACAGCAACTCCTCGGCCTTGCCTCTCCCGAGGTAGGTCGCCGGGTCGGGGGTGCTCCTCCGCTGCACGATCCGTTCCATGACCTCGGCGCCGGCGGTGTCCACCAGGAGGGCCAGCTCGTCGAGGGCGGCCTCGGTGTCGGCCAGGGTGGAGTGCGGGAAGACGATACCAACCAGTACGATCCGCTCCCGGACCGACCGGGAGATGAGGGTGTCGGTGAAGGCCGACTCGGTGGGCGTCACGGGCGGGCCGCGTCCAGCACCGACCGGGCGTCGATCAGGAGGTCGGCCACTTTCCGGACCGGCCCGCGCAACTGCACCCGCCCGTCGGCGAACGCCACCTGGAGGGTGCCGCCCGAATTGTGCACGTACACCGCGTCACCCATGAGACCCCAGCTCCGCACCGCGGCTGCGGCTGCGGCGCTGCCCGTTCCGCAGGCCTCGGTCTCGCCGACACCCCGTTCCCACACCCGGAGGGTGATCGCCCCGGGGTCGGGCCCTAGTGTGACGAACCCGACGTTGATGCCACCGGGGTACACGTCCTGGAGCCGGCTCCCGAGCGCGGCCACATCGACGTCGGCGGGGTCCGGGCCCAAGAGCACGAGGTGGGGGTTGCCCATGTCCACCTGACGGGCCCTGCGGTCCGGGAACTGTTGGGGCTGGTCGGGACCGAGCGTGGCCACGCCCATGTCGACGGAGGCGTCGGCGGCGTCGGCGCGCTCCCCGGGGTGGTACTCCACGGACTTCACGCCCCCGAGCGTCGACACGGTGAAGGACGGCGGGTGAACCAGGCCCGCTCCCACGGCCGCCTGGGCCAGGCACCGAATACCGTTCCCGCTCATCTCGGCCTCACTGCCGTCGGCGTTGCGCAGGTCCATGGCCAGATCGGCCCCGCTCCCCCCGTCGAGCACCCGGATCACGCCGTCGGCACCGATCCCGAACCTCCGGTCGCATAGGGCCCGCACCAGTGCGGTGTCGAGGGGGGTGGCGTTCTTCCGGTCCACCAGCACCAGGAAGTCGTTGCCGGCACCGTGGTGTTTGGTGAAGCGCAGCGGAGGGAGATCGGGTATCGGTGCGTTCATCGTGGTCCCCATCAGTCTCCCACCGTGGCGCCTTGCCGCGGTATCCCACCGAGCAGGGCCAGGATCGCTCGCTCCGGGGCATCGTCCGGGTCCAACCACACGATACGGGGATCACGCCGGAACCACGCCCACTGGCGGCGGGAGAAGGCCCGCGTCCGGCGCACCGCCTCGGCCACCGCCTCGGCCAACGGGACGCCGCCTTCGACGTGGGCGAGGAGCTCCCGGTAGCCGAGGGCCTGGCGGGCCGTCCTCGACACCCCCTCCGGCCGGCCGGCCAGGGCGCGCACCTCCTGGAGGAAGCCCTGCTCCATCAGGAGCCCGAACCGCTCGGTGATCCGCTGGTCCAGCGTGGTCGGGTCACGCCGCAGGCCGACCAGCCGGACAGCGGAGGTCGGGTACCGCTCGAGACCGGGGCCGAACGAGGAGAACCGGTGGCCCGATCCCATGGTCACCTCCAGGGCGCGCAGCAGGCGCCGGCGATTGGCCGGCTCGATCCGCCGGGAGGCAATGGGGTCGAGGAGGGACAGGCGCCGATGGAGCTCTGCCAGGGCCGATCGCTCCGCGTCGCTGCCCGGGGGGCCGGCCGTGTCGACCTCCGCGGCCAGGGCGCCGGCGACCTCGGGATAGCGCCCGGGGAACGTCAGGTCGTCGATCACCGACCGGAGGTACAGCCCGGTGCCACCCACCAGCAGCGCCCCGTGGGCGCGTGACGCGATGTCGCCGAGGGCCCGGCGGGCCAGCCCCTGGAACCGCTGCACGGTGAACTCCTCCCAGGGATCGACCAGGTCCACCAGGTGGTAGGGAATGCGGACACGCACCTGGCGAGACGGCTTGGCGGTACCGATGTCCATCCCCCGGTAGACGGCCATCGAATCGACGGACACCAGCTCCACCGGGGGGAGGCCGTCGGCGGTGTACGCCCGGCCCGGCGCCCTCGAGGCCTCCGCCACCCGCAGTGCCAGTTCGGACTTTCCCGATGCGGTGGGACCGACCAGAGCCACCACCGGCGGCGACCCGGCGCGGCCCGGCGCGTGCCCCGGGTTCGAGCCGGTCACGGCAGTTCGCGGAGCCGGCAGGGACGACTCAACCGGCGCTGACCGGGATGCGGACCCGGTGCGAGGGACGAGCGGTCACGGCGCGCAGCTCGCCGGTCAGGTGGTGGCGGGCGGCACCGGTGATGGCGACCTCGGCGAAGGAGCCACTGGCAATTCCCTTGGCGGCATCGGGCCGGAAGTGCACAAGTTTGTTCTGGCCGGTCCGGCCGGTGACCACCGACGGATCCCGCTTGGAGGGCCCCTCGACCACCACCTCCTCCACCCGTCCGATCCGGTCGCGGTGGCGGGTCAGGGCGGAGCGCTCCACCACCACCCGGAGGCGATCGAAGCGGTCGGCGATCACGTCGGCCGGCACGAACCGTTCGTCCATTGCCGCTGCCCGCGTCCCCGGTCGGGGCGAGAAGATGAAGGTGTACGCACTGTCGTAGCAGGTCTCGGCGGCCACCTCGAGCGTGCGCTCGAAGTCGTCCTCGGTCTCACCGGGGAAGCCGACGATCAGATCGGTGGTCACCGCCAGGTCGGGGATGGCCGCCCGGGCCTCGGCCAGCCGCTGCAGGTAGCGCTCGGCGGTGTAGCCACGCCGCATGGCGGCCAGCGTCGCGTCACTGCCCGACTGCAGCGGCAGGTGGAGGTGGTTGCACACCTCCTCCGTCTCGGCCATGGCCGCGATCGTCTCCGGGCGGAGGTCCTTCGGGTGGGGGCTGGTGAACCGGACCCGGCGGATCCCCTCCACCGCCCCGGTAGCCCGCAGCAGGTCGGCGAAGAGGGGCCGGCGTCGGGTCAAGTCCCGACCGTAGGAGTTCACGTTCTGGCCGAGGAGGGTCACCTCGCTGACGCCGCGCCGGGCGAGCACCTCCACTTCGTCCACCAGTTCGGACATCGGGCGCGACACCTCGGGGCCGCGCACCGACGGGACGATGCAGAAGGCACAGGAGTTGTCGCATCCCATCTGGATGGTCACCCACGCCGCGTAGGGCAGGTCCCGCACGGCGGCGAGTGCCACGGCCTGCTGGTCGCTGGTCGACGGACCGGCTGCCGGCTGCGGCTCGTCGAAGATCTCCACCACCGGCCCCTGCTCCGCCGCCTGCCGCAGCAGCCCGGGCGCCCGCGAGAGGTTGTGGGTGCCGAACACCACGTCCACGTGCGACGCCCGCTCGCGGATCCGGTCCTTGTCCATCTGGGCCAGGCAGCCGCCCACGGCGATCTGCATGCCGGGACGGCTCTCCCGGAGGGTCTTGAGGTTTCCCAGGTGCCCGTAGAACTTGTTGTCGGCGTTCTCACGGATGCAGCAGGTGTTGAACACCACGACATCGGCGGATTCGAGATCCGGGACGGCGACCATACCGTCCGCCGTGAGGGCCCCGGCCAGGCGCTCGGAGTCGTGCTCGTTCATCTGGCATCCGAAGGTCCGGATGTGGAACGTCCGCGGCGGTGGGGACGAACCGTCCGGAACGGGCCGATCGGCCGGAGAGGGGGAAACGGTGGGCACCGCCCCAGGATACGACCACCACACGACAAGGGAGGTCGTCGGCACGCGGTGCGCGACCCGGCCGCCTCAGCGCCGCCTCAGGGGTGGGACGCCTCGACGACGGTGTGGATCCCGCCCCGCACCAGCCAGTCGGTGGTGACGGTCATCCGGCGGGGTGCGATTGCGGCCACCAGGTCATCGAGGATCCGATTGGTCATGTCCTCGTGGAACCCTCCCTCGTTCCGATAGCTCCACAGGTAGAGCTTGAGCGACTTGAGCTCGACCAGGGACCGGTCCGGGACATAGGCCACGGTGACGGTGGCGAAGTCCGGCTGGCCGGTCAGGGGGCACAGGCAGGTGAACTCGGGCGTGGCGCAACGGACGTCGTAGTCGCGCCCGGGGTGGGGGTTGGCCACAGCCAGGAGCTCCTTGTTCGGCTGGCTCGGCACGGCGGGTGTGCTCCGGCCTACCGGTCGGCGTTGAAATCATAGAAGTCGGCAGCGGCCTCGACGTCACCGATCAGCCCGTGCATGTCAGGGTGGAGGATCAGGACCTGGCCCGGGACCTCCGCCTCGGCCAGGGCCGTCTCCGCTGTGGACTGCACGCCGGGGGCATCGACGCCGTGGCAGATACCGAGGAGGGAGGGCCCGGCTCCCGACCAGCACACCGCCAGCGCCCCCCCGGCGGACAGGCCGGCCAGCAGCTTGGGGGCGGCCGGGAAGAGCGGGCTGCGGTAGTCCTGGTGCAGCCGATCCTCGGTGGCCTCGCTGATCAGCACTCGGCTGTCGGCCAGGCCGGCGATCAGGAGGGCCATCCGCGACAGGTTGAAGGCCGCACTCTCGCGGCTCACATCGGTGGGCAGGGCCTGGCGGGCCCGGGACGTCGACAAGGTGACGTCGGGGACGATCACCACGAAGGCCAGGCTCACATCCAGAGGGAGCCGGACGACGTGGAGCCCGCCCTTCACCCGCGCTGCCGCAACCAGGCCGCCGACCATGGACGCCGCGGCGTTGTCGGGATGGCCGTCCATGGCGGCGGCGACCGCCAACGGGTCCGTGGCGCCGGCTGCTGCCGCCGCTGCCAGCGCGAGGGCTGCAGAGGAACCGAGGCCCCGCGAGATGGGGATCTGAGATCGCACGGTGATGGCAAGGTGGTCGGTGCCGGCAACATCGATGGCCACTCGGGCAGCCAGATGCGAAGGGTCGTCGGACAGCCCCGCACCTTCACCCTCGGAGCGGACGATGAGCCGGGAGGCAGGCTCGACCTCGACCTCGACGTACCGATCGAGGGCGATGGCCAGCGTGTCGAAGCCGGGTCCGAGATTGGCTGACGACGCTGGAGCTCGTGCGCGCACACCGACACGGTACTCGGGACGGTCTTCGCCCGGCGGGATCGCTCTGCTCGCCGGCCCGGGTCAGGGGCCGTGGACGAGCCTCCACCACCACGACGGCTCCGGCACGGTGCTGGCCAGCCGCAACGGGACGACCTCGATCTGGGTTCCGAGGGAGAACATGGCCGTCCCGACCCGGCTCCCCTTGGTGCTCCCGGGCGGCACAGGGGAGAGCCCACTGGTCGAGGCCACGGTCTGGCCCGGCCACGCCAGCAGCCATGCGCCGCCAGCGGTGACGATGGGCACCGAGTGCGCACTCCCTCCCCAGGTGACGGTCGCCGCGCCGACCACCCGGTCGGCAGTGGCGACCGTCACGGGAACCACCGCGGTCTCGGCGGCGTTGAGCAGCTTCTCCACCACCGGCCGAGTGAAGCGGAACGGATCCGGAATCTGGAGGTCGTTGGGAGGGGTGGTCGTGGTCGTGGTGCTCGACCCACGGGACGGCGGAGCCGTCGCTGGTCGTGTGGTCGTGGTGGTGCTCGCGGGGACGATGGGGGGTGGCGTCGGCTGTCCGAGCACCGCGGCCAGCACCAGGACCGGGCGGCCCTGCACCGAGCGCACCCCGGCCAGGATCAGGCAGGCCCCGGCCTGCGAGGTATACCCGGACTTGACGCCGACCACACCGTTGGAGCCGACCTCGGTGACGATGTTGGGCAGCGTCCCGACCATCGGCAGGGTCACCGACGGCATGGCCACCACCTCGGCGAAGGTGGGGTCCGCCATGCCAGCAGCGGCAACCCGCAGGCAGTCCGAAGCGGTGGAAACCGAGCCGGGCTCGTAGCCGCTGGCGTCGACGTAGAGGGTGCCGGTCGCCCCCAGCGACGCGACCAGCGCGTTCATCTTGGCCACGAAGGCCGGCTCGGAGCCGGCGTCCCACACCGCCAGGCTGTAGGCGATGTCGTTGGCCGAGACGATCAGCATCGCTTCCAGCATCTGGCGCTCGCTCAGCACTTCGCCGAACCGGATGGGGATGGTGGACTCGTCGTTGTGCAGCTCGTTGTCGTACTCGGCGACGTCGGCCGCGGTGATGATGATCAAGGGGCCAGCGGCCCCGGCCGGCAACGGGTGGTCACGCAGGATCACCACCGCGTTGGTCATCTTGGTCAACGAGGCGATGGGCACCGGGTGCTCGGGCCCGGACTGGTCGGCGTAGCCGAGCGAGGGCACCGCCACCGCCCCCTGGCCCCGGGTCGGCCACGGGAGAGCCGGTCCGGTCCCGTGGACCGCCACCTCCATGGGGAGGGCGGCATGGGTGGCCGGATGGGCGAGCGGCTGGTTGATCCGGGTGGCTGCCAACGCGGCCGCCGCCCCCACCAGCAGAACGGCCACACCGAGCACCGCCCAGGGCAGCCAACCTCGGCGTCGCCGTCGCGAGTGGCGGCCACGGGAGCCGCGCACCGGAGGCGTGCCCAGGTCCATTCCCGGCGTCGCCGGGCCCGCCGTCTCCTCGTGCTCCCCGTCGGTCAGCGGGCGTCCAATTCCTCGGGGGTCATCAGCACCGCCCGCGCCTTGGAGCCCTCGGACGGCCCCACCACTCCACGGCGCTCCATGAGATCCATCAGTCGGCCGGCGCGGGCGAACCCGACCCGCAGCTTCCTCTGCAGCATCGAGGTGGATCCCAGCTGGGAGCGGACCACCAGGTCCATCGCCTGTTCGAGCAGTTCGTCGTCGCCGTCGTCGCCGCCGACCCGGGGCCCATCGGCGCCGACGACCTCTTCGATCCCCGCGACCACTTCCATCGGCCGTTGCCGCTTCCAGTGGGCGACCACGGCCCGGATCTCCTCCTCGCTCACCCAGGGACCCTGCAGGCGTTGGGGATTGGACGAGGATGCTGACAGCAGGAGCATGTCGCCCTTGCCGATCAGACGCTCCGCTCCCGGCTGGTCCAGGATCACCCGGCTGTCGGCCAGGGAGGAGACCGAGAACGCCATGCGTGAGGGGATGTTGGCCTTGATCACCCCGGTGATGACGTCGACCGACGGTCGCTGCGTGGCCAGTACCAGATGGATGCCGACCGCTCGGGCCATCTGGGCGATGCGGCACACCGACTCTTCGACATCGCGTGCCGCCACCATCATCAGGTCGTTCAGCTCGTCGACGACGATGACGATGAACGGCAGGCGCTCGTAGTGCGCCTCGGGCTCTCCGTCGTCGTCGCCGCGCCCTGGCTCGGAGTCCGCACCCGCCCCGCGCATCCGGAACCGGTGGGCCTCCTCGAGCTCGGCGAGGCCACCGTTGTCGAAGGCACTGTTGTAGCCGGTGATGTCACGCATGCCGACCTCGGCCAGCAGGTCGTAGCGGCGTTCCATCTCGGTGACTGCCCAGCTCAGGGCGTTGGCAGCCTTCTTCGGGTCCACGACGACCTGGGTCAACAGATGCGGAAGGTCGTTGTACTGACCAAGCTCCACCCGCTTGGGGTCGACCAGGATCAGGCGGACCTGATCGGGTGTCGCCCGGGTCAGGATCGACGTGAGCACCGAATTGATGCACGATGACTTGCCCGATCCGGTGGCGCCGGACACCAGCACATGGGGCATCTCCGCCAGGTTGACCATGACCGCCCGGCCGGCGATGTCCCGGCCGAGGGCCACCTCGAGGGGATGGACCGCCTGGGCTGCCTCGGGGGATGCCAGGATGTCGCCGAGGGCGACCAGCTGCCGACGGCGATTGGGCACTTCGACCCCGATGGCCGACTTTCCGGGGATCGGGGCGAGGATGCGAACGTCGGGGGAGGCCATGGCATAGGCGATGTCCTTCGACAGGGAGGTCACCCTGGCGACCTTCACCCCTGCCCCCAACTCGAGCTCGTACCGGGTGACCGACGGCCCCACTGTGCGTGCCACCAGGCGCGTCTCCACACCGTGGGCGGCCAGCGCGGCCACCAGCGCGACGCCGGCGGCGTCGACCTCGTGCTCGTCGACAGCCTGGGGCTTGCCCCGCTTCAACAGATTGGACGGCGGCAGACGCCAATCGCCGATGGCCGGGCCCAGTTTCATCTCCAGCTGCTCACCCTTGCCGGGCCGGGTGGCGGCCTCGGGAAGCAGGACCGGCCCGGCGGACTCGGGTACGTCCACCACGGGATCGGCGACGACGGGATCGGCGGGCGGTACCGTAAGCGTCGGCTGGGCTCCGCCCCCCGCCGCCACTGCCCGACCGAACGGATCGGTCGGGTGGTCGGTCTCTTCCGCTCCGTCCGCACCGGCGCCGCCCGTTCGACCACGAGCCGCCTCGGCGGCCCACCGGGCCATCCGGACGACCGCCCCGGCGGCCGACCTGATCGACACGCCGGTGAACAGGATGAGGGCAACCACTACCAACGCCACCAGCACGGTGGCCGCTCCGATGCCCCCCAGTGCGGCCCGCAAGGGGTCGCCGATCACTGCGCCCACCCACCCGCCGGCAGCGGCCAGGCGCTCCGTCGACGCACCCAACGGCGGGGATCCCCCGGCCAGTCCGGCCAGTCCCGCGACGGCGAGGAGGGCCAGGGTGGCCCCGACCACCGCACGCGCCGGCTCGCGGGACGTGTGTTCCTCCTCGTCGCCACGCCCGATCAGCAGGCGGAGCCCGACCGCCACCGCCGCCGCCGGCACCAGAAACCTCCCCCATCCCAGCAGGTCGCCGATGAACAGTCGGCCGTCGTGCCCTGCCACGTTCAGCGAGTCGGCGTAGAAGGCGAGGGCGGCCAGGACGCCCATGGTGAGCAGCACGACGCCCCACAGGTCGGTGGAGTGACCGGCCACGACGGCCCAGATCGACGCGAACAACCCGGCCTGGTGTTGGGAACCCCGGCCCTTGACCGCGCGGGTTCCCCCCCGTCCGGGATGCCCCCGGTTCCGCTTGTGTACTGGCGGGGTGCCCGAGCGCGATCGAGACGAGGCCCCAGGCCTGCCCTTCGACCGCGAAGCCCCGGATCGACCCCCCGGGCGCTTGGTGGCGGTCGTCACAGTGCGTAACAGGCTACCCGCTCTGCGTCAGCATCAGGGGGACACCGGGCTAGACGGTGACGATCACCGGCACGATCATCGGGCGCTGGCGAGTGCGGTCACCCACCAGACGGCCGAGGGCCTTGCGGGCCACCCGGTTGAGCGTCTCGTGGTCGTGGCTGCCGCTGGAGAGCGCGTGTTCCAGCGCCTTGGTGACCTCGGCCCGAGCCTCGTCGAGCAACACCTCGGTGTCGTGGTCGTAGGCCCACCCACGGGTCACGATCTGGGGGGTTCCCACCACTTCGCCCTGCTTCAGGTCGACCGTGGCCACGGCCATGACCACGCCCTCCTCCGCCAGCACCATCCGGTCGCGCAGCACGCCGTGGCCGATGTCCCCCACTGAGCTCCCGTCGACGAAGAGGTAACCGCCCGGCACCGTCCCGTCACGTTGCAGGCCGCCGTCGTCCAGACGCACGGCATCCCCGTCCTCGCAGAGCAGCACCCGGTCGCCGGCGATTCCCATTGATTCGGCCAGGCGGATGTGATTGGCCATGTGCCGGTACTCGCCGTGCACCGGGATGAAGAATTCCGGCCTGGTCACCGACATCAGCATGGCCAGCTCCCCCTGACGCGCATGGCCGCTCACGTGGACGGCGTCCACGCCCGAGTGGATGACCTCGACCCCCCTCCGGTACAGGCTGTCGATGACACGGCCCACCGACCACTCGTTGCCCGGGATGGGGTGGGCGCTGATCACCACGACGTCGTTCTCCTGGAGCTGGAAGAAGCGATTCTCACCGGCGGCCAGGCGGGACAGCGCCGACATGGGCTCCCCCTGGGAGCCGGTGGAGATGACACAGACCCTTCCGGGATCGAGGTCGTCGATGTCCTCGATGTCGACCAGCGAGTCGTCGGGGATCTCCAGCAGACCGAGACGCCTGGCCAGTGTCACGTTCTTCTTCATGGAGAGACCGAGGGTGGCCACCAACCGACCCTCGGCGATGGCGGCATCGGCCACCTGCTGGACCCGGTGGATGTGGCTGGCGAAGCAGGTCACGATGAAACGCTGGTCGGGACGGGCCAGGAACACCTTCTCGAGGGTCGCTCCCACCGTCGACTCCGACGGAGTGAAGCCCGGCTCCTCGGCATTGGTCGAATCGGCCAGGAGCAGGCGGATCCCCGGGTCGGATGCCAAGGCCCCCATCCGTGCCAGATCGGTCCGTCGGCCATCGACCGGATGCAGGTCGATCTTGAAGTCGCCGGAGTGCAGGATGATGCCCTGGGGGGTGTGGAACGCCGTGGCGAAGGCATGGGGAACCGAGTGGGTGACCGGAATGAACTCCACGTCGCACGGCCCGATCCTCCTCCGTTCGCCGTCCCGGACGGGGATGAACTGCGCCCGATCCGCCATTCCTGCCTCGTCCACCCGGTTCCGGGCCAATGCCAGGGTCAGCTCGGAGCCGTAGATCGGCACCGGGAAGTCACGAAGGAGGTAGGCGAGCCCCCCGGTGTGATCCTCGTGCCCGTGGGTCAGGATGACCCCGTCGACCCGTTCGGCATTTTCACGCAGGTAGGTGAAGTCCGGAAGCACCAGGTCCACACCGGGCATGTCCGGGTCCGGAAACATGATGCCGACGTCGAGGACCAGGATCCGACCGTTCACCTCGATGCAGGCGCAGTTTCGCCCGATCTCCCCGAGGCCGCCCAGGAAGACGATGCGCACGGCATCATGCGACCCGGCTCCGGCAGTCGTGTTCGACCCCTTGGCCGGCGCGCTGTGCGACCTCTTTGTCTGAGCCTTGTTTGCCTGAGCCTTGTTTGCCTGAGCCTTTGCCGGGGCCTTGCCAGATTCCTTGGGCAGCGCAATGCCCGAGCCTTTTCTCTGCGCACCGCCCTTGGTCGAGCCGCTGCCCTTTCCGGGTTCGCTCGTTCGACGTTCGTTCTTCACCGAGGACTTCCTGTTCGTGCCGGTACCACCCGGGCGCCCGCCGGACCGCCCGGACCTTGCCGGCTCAGGCAACCGACTGGTGCGCCGGGTTCAACCGGCGCAGCTTCGCGATGACGGCCCTGGCCTGATCGTCCAGGGCCTCCGGGGCGGGTGCGTTGGGCAGCCGGCACTGCCCCGCCGGCAGGCCCAGGGAACGGCAGGCTGCCTTCGCCGGCACCGGATTGGGATACTCCTCCGTCGATTCGAAACGGTAGGACTCGGCCAACTGCTGGTTCACGATGATGGCGCGGGCCACGTCACCGGAACGATAGGAGTCGACCAGCTCGGCGAACAGGCCCCCGGCCCAGTGGGAGGCGACGCTGATCACTCCGACTCCCCCGACGGAGAGGAACGGAAGCGTCAGCGAATCGTCACCGGAGAAGACCTCGAACCCCGCGGGGCTCTCGGCCACCACCGACGCCGCCGCCGCCACGTCGCCGGTGGCGTCCTTGACCGCCACGATGTTCGGAACCTCCCGTGCCAGCTCGACGACCAGCGCCGAACCGATCCGACGACCGGACCTCATCGGGATGTCGTAGAGGACGACCGGCAGGTCGGTGGCCTCCGCCACTGCCCGGAAGTGGGCCGAGAGGCCGGCCGGCGAGGGGCGGTTGTAGTAGGGGGTCACCACCAGGACACCGTCGGCGCCGCTCGCCTCAGCCTCCCTGGTCAGCATCACCGAGTGCGCCGTGTCGTTGGTGCCCGTCGAGGCGATGACCGGAACGTCGACCGCGCCGATGACCGCCCGGAAGAGCTCGATCCTCTCCTCGTCGCTCAGGACCGGACCCTCACCGGTCGTGCCGGCCACCACCAGTCCGTCGCTCCCGGAGCCGGCCAGGTGTCGGGCCACGGTCACAGCGCCGTCCAGGTCGAGCCCCCCGTGGACATCGAAGGGCGTGATCATGGCCGTCAGCACGGAACCGAAGCGGGGCACCTTCTCTCAGCCTCTCGTCGGGGACGACTGATCCAAGCAGGACATCACAGTCACGCAGGCTACCAGCAGCTGCCGGACCCACCGAGGGCACGGCAGGCCGAGCCGATACCCCGCCCTCGGCGCGGTCGTGTCCCGGGCTCCGATGTTCGGTGGGTCCGGACCGGGTTGCGGTCAGGCCTCCGTCGGCACCGCGGCCATGGCCTCGTACTCCTCGGAGGTGTCCACCCATGACTCGAACTCGATGACGCCGAGCTCGGTGAACTTGGTCCGCAACCACCCGTCGGCGCCGTCGAGGAGACCCAGCTTCTTGCAGTTCGGGACGATCTTGGAGAACAGGAGGGCCTGGAATTGCGTGCGCTCGGGCGCCTGCTGCACCAGCGGGACGATCGCCTTGGGATCGACTCCCATCCGGTCCCAGACCTCTTGCTGGAGGAACCGGTCGCGCATCCTGACCGCCGCTTCGAAGGCGAACTCCTGACGCTCACGGAGCTCGGCCGCCGACAGATCCTGGTAGTACTCCTGCAGGCTGAGGACCCCGAACGCGACATGGCGGGCCTCGTCCGCCATGACGTAGCGCAGGAGCTGCTTGAGCAGCGGATCCGGTGTCATCTGTTGCATGAAACCGAATGCGGCCAGGGCCAGTCCCTCGACCATGATCTGCATCCCCAGATAGGTGATGTCCCAACGGGAGTCGGAGATGATGTCGTCCAGAAGCATCCGCAGGTGGGCGTTGATCGGGTAGTGGCCTGACAGCTTCTCGTCGAGGTACTTGGCGAACACCTCGACATGGCGGGCCTCGTCCATCACCTGGGTCGACGCGTAGTACTTGGCGTCCACCCACGGCACCGACTCCACGATCTTCGCCGTGCAGATGAGGGCACCCTGCTCACCGTGGAGGAATTGGGAGAGCGTCCAATTCTGGCTCTCGACGCCGAAGGCGATCCACTCCTTGTCCGCCCACTTCTCGACCGGCGTGCCCGAAAGGTCGAACCCCGCGCCGAAACCGCCGGTGGCCTCGGCCTGCTCGATGACCATGCACTCCTGGTCGACCTCGGTCTCCCATGGAAGGTCCGTCTCGCCGTTCCACTGGGCGTTCTTGGCCTTCTCGTAGAGCTTGCTCAGCTTCGGTCGGGCGCCCTTCTCGTAGTCCCAGGTGAAGATGGAGTCGTAGTCGCAGTGAACGACGTGCCGGCCATCGGGCTCCTCGGTCCCGACCACCGAGAGGATGGTCTCGAAGTCGTCGATCTCCGCTCTCCCGATGATCTCCTCGGTACTGCTCATTTCGGTGGTCATGATCTGTCTCCCTCTGGATGATCGGTATTCGGGCCCGCCGTAGCGAGCCGGTCCTGGTCGGAGCGGGCGGGCCCCCGGGTGCGCGAGGCCGGCGAAGGGGTCCCGGTCGGGAGGTCGCTCCCGAGCCCGAACGGTGTGATGTCGATGGGCGGGTGCACGCCGGAGGCGTTGAGCGCCCTGATCCCCGGCATCACGAAGGTCTCCACCAGGCGGGTGGCCTGCACCGGATCGGTCAGGTCGGTGTACTCGGACGGAGCGATGGCGTACGACAGCACGATACGAGTGGCCCACTCCGCCACCCGTCCGGCCTCTGCCGGGCTCATCCACCGGGCCAGGAACGGGGCCGTGAACCGTGACGCGGTGGCCAGCAGGCGGTCGGACTCGTCGAAGGCCAGATGGCCGAGCACCATCTCGGGCTCGTGCGCCACCAGAAAGCCGAGCGCCGCGTGGCCCCGGATGCGGGACGATGCCTCGACGATGCCCGCCACCAGTGCCTCGGTCAGATCGCGCGCCTCGCCCAGGCGGACCCCGAGGGCCGAGAAGAGGCGGGCCATCTCCGTGTCGACCACCGCGGCCAGCACGTCGTCCCTGCCGCCGGGGAAAGCCCGGTAGACGGTCGCCCGCGAAAGCCCGGCCTGGCGGGCGATGTCATCCACCGTCGTCTTGAGCGTGCCGTGGCGGGCCAGGCAGACCAGGGTGGCATCGACCACGCGCTCCCGGTGGGGCGAGAGCTGGCTCGCCGGGTCGGCGGGGGCGGTCGGAGCAGGGGACGCCCCGGCATCGACCACACGAAGTGATGCCCCCAGGTTCCCCACGGTTGACACGTTAGGTCGGCTTTTGTCTCACTGTCAACGCACCGCACCGCACCGCCGACCCGGCCGTGGTGCCCGGTCATCCGCGGTCCGCACCGGCCACCACCCCGGCGAGCAGCTCCGAGCGGACCAGCTGGGCCACCTGCGCCCGGTCGTCGAGGTCCCATCGCCCCGGGGCCGACATGTAGGAGAGGACCATACGGGCCAGGAAGTCGGCGGCCTCCACCAGGTCGACCCCATCGACGACACCGCGCTCTTCGAGATAGGGGACGAGGAAGTCGGCGATGCCCCCTCGGATGCGATTGCTCTCGACCGTGAGACTGGGGAGGAGCTTCTCCGGCTCGGTCTGCATCACCAGCTGGAGGACCTCGTGCTCGACGATGGACCGGTGGGCGAACATGATGCCCCGCTCCATCACCTCCTCGAGGCCGTCGGCCCCCTGGACCTCCTGGTACAGGAGGGCGAAGAACTCGAGGGTCGCCCACGCCACCACCGCGTCGACCAGTTCGTCGCGCCCCCCCGGGAACGTGCGGTAGACGGTGGCCCGGGAGACGCCGGCCTCTCGGGCCGCTTCCTCCACGGTGGTCTTGGCGATGCCCCATCGGGCCACGCAGGCATAGGTGGCCTCCAGAATCCGTTGGCGGGTGGCCCTCATCGCCGATGCCCGGACCCTCATAGCCCGAGCAGGGGCTCGAGACCGAGGGTGAGCCCGGGCCGGGTCGCCACCGCTTCGACGGCCAGCGCCACGCCGTCCATGAAGGACGCCCGGTCATAGGAGTCGTGTCGGATGGTCAGGCTCTGCCCCACCGCCCCGAGGATGACCTCCTGGTGGGCCACCAGGCCGGGCAGTCGTACCGAGTGCACGCGGACCCCAGCGGGTCCGGCACCGCCCCGGGCACCGTCCAGCAGCGAGGTCTCCGTCCGATCGGGAGGGAACGCACCGGCTCCGGCGTCGGCCCGTGCGGCAGCCATGCGCTCGGCGGTGCGCATGGCGGTTCCCGACGGGGCGTCGAGCTTCCCATCATGGTGGGACTCCACGATCTCCGCTCCGTCGAAGAAGGGCGCCGCCAACTCTGCAAACCGCATCATCAGCACCGCGCCAATGGCGAAATTGGCGGCCACGATGCAGTTGGGGGCACCGGCGGCCGGGCCGGCGAAGCGTTGGCCCAGCTCCTCGAGATCCCCGGCGGTGAACCCGGTGGTCCCCACCACGGCGTGGATGCCCGCCTCGGCGCAGAACGCCAACGTCCGGCGCGCTGCTTCCAGGCGGGAGAAGTCGACGACCACCTCCACCCCGGCGGTAGTCAACTCCTCGAGGTCGTCCGCCACCTCGAGTCCGCCGGCGTCGACCCCGACCAACTGGGCCAGGTCGGCGCCGCGGTGCAGCGGGTCGAGCGCTGCCACCAGCTCCTGGCCCGGCCGGGCCAGCACCGTGCGGCACACCTCACGGCCCATCCTGCCCCCGGCTCCGACCACACCCACTCGCATGCCGGTCACCCTACCGTCGGCACGTGGAGAGCCCCCTGACACCGTCGGGCCGTCACCGTCGTGCACGACCTCACCCCAGCTGGAGTGCCCGGACATCGAAGTCGGACTCGTCGAAGGGGCCGACTACCGACAGGGTGCGGGGGGCGGCCACCACCTCGGCGGCCGCAGCGTGCACCTCTTCCAGAGTGAGGGCCTCGACCCGGGCCAGCACCTCGTCGACCGTGAGGACCTCACCGTGGAGCAGCAGCCCGGCCCCGATGCGGCTCATCCGAGCCCCGGAGTCCTCGCAGGCGAGCAGGGTCTCGGCCCTCAGGTTCCCCTTGGCGATCGAGAGCTCCCGCTCACTGATGCCCTCCGCTCCCAACACAGCCAACTCGGTCGAGACGATGTCGAGCACCTCGGCCACGTGTTCAGGAGCGGTCCCCAGCCCCACGCTCACCGCCCCGGCGTCGTGATAGGCCACCCGTTCGGACCAGACCGAGTAGGCCAGCCCGCGCCGCTCCCTGATCTCCTGGAAGAGTCGGCTGGACAGGCCCCCGCCCAGGGCGTGGTTGAGCACGGCCAGGGCGTACCGCCGTGGGTCCGACCGGTTGACGGAACGTGCCGCCAGTGCCAGGTGGGCCTGCTCCGTCGAGCGCCGGGTCACCTGCAGCGGCACCACCCGGTCGTCGGGTGCGGAGCGCTGGGGCGTGGCCCCGCCGTCCGGTCCGGCGAACCTGGACTCGAGACCCGCCACGACCTCGGCGTGGTCGAAGTCGCCGGCCACCGCCGCCACCATGTTCCGGGGTCGGTAGTGGTCCTCGAAGAAGGAGCGGATCCCATCTGCGGTCATTGCGGACACCGACTGCTCGCTTCCCAGTACCTCCCGACCCAACGGATGGTCGGGGAAGAGCGCTGCCGAGCTGAGCTCCGCAACCTCGTCGGCAGGCTCGTCGGCGTGCATGAGGATCTCGTCGAGGATGACCTGCCGCTCCGCGTCGAGGTCCGTCGGGCGCAGTGCCGGGCGCCACATGATGTCGGAAAGGATGTCGAGACCGAGGGGTAGGTGTTCGGCCAGCAGGCGGATGTAGAAGGAGGTGTACTCCTTGGTGGTGAAGGCGTTGAAGTCCCCACCGACCTCGTCCACCGCTTCGGCGATGGCCGAGGGCGAACGTTCTGCGGTTCCCTTGAAGAGAAGGTGCTCGAGGACGTGGGACGCCCCGGCGTGGTCGTGGTCCTCGTCGCGCGAGCCGGTTCCCACCCAGAAACCGATGCACACCGACCGTGCATCGTCCATCCGCTCGGTTGCCAGGGACAGGCCCGACGGCAGGACCTCGGTCTGGATCATGGGCGCCCGGTGGTCGACACCATCGGCGGGACGCGCCGGTGGGGGGCGGCCCTCAGGACAGCCACCCGCCGGACGGACACGCTCAACGGCGCCGGCGACCACCTCGGCCGCCCCCGCCACCACCACCGGGTCGGTCGGACGACTCGACCACGCCCGGGCCCAGATCGCCGAACTCCTGGACCAACTCCACCTCGAAGGCCTCCTCGAAAGAGGCAGCCCCGGCAGGTACGCCGGTGGACGCCGCCGGACGGCGCCCACGGTCCGAACGGTCGTCGGGGTCTGCGTGATCGCCCCGACCTGAGCCACCTCGGCCGCCACCCTCACTGCGAGCGGGCCGATCGCCGCCACCCTCACTGCGAGCGGGCCGATCGCCGCCGCCCTCACTGCGAGCGGGCCGATCGCCGCCTCCTGACGCTGCGGCCGCAGGGGCTTCGCCGGCCAGCGACAGGGACACCTTGCCTTGGGGGTCGATGTCGTCGACCTTCACCTCGACCGGCTGGCCGAGTTCGAGCACGTCCTCCACCCGTTCGACCCGCTTGCCCTGGCCGATCTTCGAGATGTGCAGCAGCCCGTCCCGTCCGGGGAGGATGTTGACGAAGGCACCGAACTTGGTGATGTTGACCACCTTGCCCTGGTAGGTGGCGCCCACCTCGGCCAGCGGCGGATCGAGGATGGTCGCGATCCGTCGGCGAGCCTCTTCGACGGCAGTGCCGTCCTTGGCCCCGATGGTGACCGTGCCCACCATGCCGTCGTCGTCGACGGCGATGTCGGCACCCGTCTCCTGCTGCAGGGCGTTGATCACCTTGCCCTTGGGCCCGATGACCTCACCGATCTTGTCCATGGGGATCTCGAAGGAGATGATCTTCGGGGCGGTCTCGGCAACCTCGGACCGCGGCTCGGGGATCGCCTCGGCCATGACGTCGAGGATGATCAGCCGGGCGTCCTTGGCCTGCAGGAGCGCCTTGGTCAGCACGTCGAGGGGCAGTCCGTCGATCTTGGTGTCGAGCTGGAGCGCAGTGACCACGTCCCTCGTACCGGCCACCTTGAAGTCCATGTCCCCGAATGCATCCTCCGCTCCCAGGATGTCGGTGAGGGTGACGTAGGTGCCCCCGTCGTAGACCAGGCCCATGGCGATACCGGCCACCGGTGCCTTCAGGGGCACGCCGGCCGCCATCATCGACAGGGTCGAGCCACAGACCGACGCCATGGACGTCGAGCCGTTGGACGCCAGCACGTCCGAGACCAGCCGGAGCGTGTAGGGGAAGTCCTCCTCATAGGGGACCACCGGCAAAAGGGCCCGCTCGGCCAACAGACCATGCCCGATCTCTCGGCGCTTCGGCCCGCGCATGAAGCCGGTCTCGCCGGTGGAGAACGGGGGGAAGTTGTAGTGGTGCATGTACCGCTTGTGCTCATCGGGGGTGATGGTGTCGAGCAGTTGGTTCATGCGGGGCATGCCCAGCGTCGTGACGTTGAGCACCTGGGTCTCGCCGCGCTGGAAGAGCGCCGAGCCGTGCGCCGTGGGAATCAGGTCCACCTCGGCCGACAAGGGTCGGATGTCCGTGGTGGCGCGGCCGTCGATCCGCATGCCCTCGTCCACGATCCGCTTGCGGACCAGCTTCTTGGTGAGGCTCTTCACCGCAGCCTTGATCTCGCCCTCGCGTTCGGGGAACTCGCCGGAGAGCGTGGACACAGTGGTCGCGGTCGCCTCGGCCAGTGCGGCATTGCGATCCGCCTTGGGGGTGATGGTGTTGGCCGCAGACACCGGGTCGGTGCCCACCGCTTCCACCCGGCTCCACACGTCGTCGCCGTAGTCGGCCAGGGTCGAGTACTCGATCGCCTCGATCGGTCCGCGTGCGGCGGTGAAGGCCGCCACCAGCTGGCGCTGCAGGACGATGGACTCGCGGATCCACTGCTTGGCGGCCTCGAGGCCCCCGGCCAGCACTTCCTCGGTGACCTTGGGGGCGCCCTCGTCGTAGTACTGGAACGAGCGCTCGGAACCACCGGCCTCCACCATCATGATGGCGATGTCGGTGTCGTCCGACTCGCTCAGCGCCCGTCCGGCCACGATGAGCTCGAAGGTGGAGTCGTCACCCTCCTGAAAGCTGGGATGGGGGATCCACTGGCCGTCGGTCGAGTAGGCGACCCGGACGGCGCCGATCGGGCCCTCGAAGGGGATACCGGACAGCAACAGCGCAGCGGAGGCGCTGTTGATGGCCAGGACGTCGTGGGGATTGACCTGGTCCGCCCCGAATATGGTTCCCACGATGTGGACCTCGTTGCGGAATCCCTTGGGGAACGACGGGCGCAACGGCCGGTCGATGAGACGGCAGGTCAGGATGGCCTGGTCGGAGGACTTGCCCTCGCGGCGGAAGAACGATCCGGGGATCCTGCCCGCTGCGTAGGTCCGCTCCTCGATATCCACGGTCAGCGGAAAGAAGTCGGCCCCCTCCCGCACAGACCGGGCGGCGGTGGCGGTGGCGAGCAGCATCGTGTCTCCGATGCGTCCCACGACGGCCCCGTCGGCCAATTGGGCCAATTTGCCTGCTTCGAAGGTGAGTGTTCTGTCGGTGCCGCTGATGGGCGCCGAAACGATAATGGCGTCTGACATGACGCTCCTTGGTTTCTCGGGGACTCCCCGAGCCAGTTCCCAGTTGTCGAACACTCCATCCGGTTCAACGGGACCGGGTGTTCGGCAACTGGTGACTGACCTCGACGGGAGCCCAATATGTGTGGTGATTGCACGACCAGCCACCGGTGTGGTTGGCCGCTACTGCTACCGTCCGGCACTGCGCCGGACTGCGGTCCATCGACCTGGGCCGATGGAGGAATTGCGACCGCCCGGCCGAAGCCGGGCGGAGCGAAGGATGTCCGCCTAGCGGCGGAGGCCGAGGCGACCGATGATCTCCCGGTAACGCTCGACGTCGTTGTTCCGCACATAGTCCAGCAGGCGACGGCGACGGCCGATCAGCTTCAGAAGGCCACGGCGGGTGTGATGGTCGCCCTTGTGCACCTTGAGATGCTCGGTCAGGTGGATGATGCGCTCGCTCAGGATGGCGATCTGCACCTCGGGTGACCCGGTATCCGTCTCGTGGAGACGGTACTCGGAGATGGTGGCCTGCTTGTCTGGCATGTGGGGGATCGACCTTTGGAATCTTGGTAGCGGCCGACGGACGGAACACGCCGGCCCCGTCATGCTAGCAGGATCGCTGGTCGCGAGGTGTCCCCGGCCGGACGAGTGATCGGATCCGGCCGGTTCGGCCGGATCCGATCACTCGTTCGACGGGGCCCGGTGCGGGCCTCGGCGACTACAGGTTGGGCTGGGGCGTGACCCGCAGGTAGGGCTTGAGCGCCTTGAACCCCTTGGGGAACCGCTCCTTGGCCTCCTCGTCGGAGACGGCGGGGACGATGATCACGTCCTCCCCCTCCTTCCAATTGACCGGGGTGGCCACCTTGTAGTCGGCGGTCAGCTGCAGCGAGTCGAGGACACGCAGCACCTCGTCCACATTGCGGCCGGTGGAGGCCGGGTAGGTCAGCGTGAGCTTGACCTTCTTGTCCGGGCCGATGATGAAGACCGAGCGCACGGTCAGGGTGTTGTCGGCGTTGGGGTGGATCATGTCGTAGAGGTCCGCGACCTTGCGGTCCTCGTCGCCGATCAGCGGGAAGGCCAGGGCCGAGCCCTGCGTCTCCTCGATGTCGCCGGCCCAGCCCTTGTGGGACTCGACCGAGTCGACCGAGAGGCCGATGAGCTTGGCGTTGCGCTTGTCGAACTCCGGCTTGGCCTTGGAGAAGGCCCCGAGCTCGGTGGTGCAGACGGGCGTGAAGTCCTTGGGGTGGGAGAAGAGGATCCCCCAGCTGTCACCGAGCCACTCGTGGAAGTTGATCGTCCCTTCGGTGGTGTCAGCCGTGAAGTCGGGGGCGGTGTCCCCGAGTCGTACTGCCATGTGCTCCTCCTGAACTCGTGAGGGTCCGTCTTTGCGGAGTGTGACCTTACCGGCTGCTCCGGCAATTGTCGACATGATTGGTCATCTTTCGTCGGCGCCGCGGCCAACCCCGCAAAAAAGGGGCTCCACCTGGGATGGAGCGAACCCGGGCTGTGCGAGCTGTCCTCCCCGTCGTGCCAGAATGCCTTCATGTGCCCAGAGCAGCCGGCCCCCGAGCCCTCCTCGACCCCCGACGCGCCCGACCGGGCCGCCGCCCTGGTCGTCGAACACGACGGCCCGGTGACCGTGGTCACCATCAACCGACCCGAGCGCCGCAATGCGGTCGACAGCGTCTGCGCCGACCAGCTGCGTGAGGCCTTCGTGGCCTTCGACCGAGCCGACGACCGCTCGGTGGCCGTCCTCACCGGCGCCGGCGGCACGTTCTGCGCCGGCGCCGACCTCAAGGCGGTCCTCGAGGGAGACCGGCGGCCCATCCCCGACCAAGCGCCCGGGCCCATGGGGCCGACCCGGCTGACCCTGTCCAAGCCCGTGATCGCCGCCGTCGAGGGATACGCCGTGGCCGGCGGCATCGAGCTGGCGCTGTGGTGCGACCTGCGCGTGGCGGCCGAGGACGCGATCTTCGGCGTGTTCTGCCGCCGCTTCGGCGTGCCGCTGTGCGACCTGGGTACGGTGCGGCTGCCCCGCCTCATCGGGCACGGGCGGGCCATGGACCTCATCCTGACCGGCCGCGCCGTGGCGGCCCCGGAGGCGCTCACCATGGGGCTCGCCAACCGCGTCGTCCCCCCGGGGGAGGCGCGGGCGGCCGCCGTGGCCCTGGCCCACCAGCTCGCCGCGTTGCCCCAG
>JBKQMB010000112.1:0-3545 GCA_052326605.1 Acidimicrobiales bacterium
GGCGTGGCGGCGACCAGCCCTGCAGCACCGAGCCCTGCGACGCCGATGAGCGTCGCCGCTCCGATGGCGCCCAGGCGGCCGACCTTCACTCTGAATGCTCGCATCCGACCCCCTCCCCTCGTTGAACTGGGCGACGGGTGGCCTGTCGACGCGGTGTCGACAGGAAGACCAGCCATGCGTGCACTGGGTGTAAGCAATTCGGCCGCGGTCTGGGTGTTGCCAGACGAACGGCCTGCACGCCAACGAAATGAGCCCATTTTCTCTACCCCCGGGGGATGCCCCCACGTCGCTCGATCGGTTTGTGCAGCCTGCCCCGGGCCTACTGATCGGACCGCACTTGCGGTATGGCTGAAGTTAAGGGATCAACAAGTCAAATGCAAGCAGTTCCACGCACAGTGACAGACCTCCCACTGCCAGGGTTATTGGCTCCTCTTCGGGTGTTGGGGACGCTTCCCGTCGGAGGGGTATTGGACAGGGTCCTCGGCACGGCCCTCGGACTGCACACTGCGTTGCGGGTCGTTGCGGGTCGTTGCGGGTCGTTGCGGGTCGGATGCGCCGGCGCCGGCGCCGGCGCGTCCTTGTGAATCGCGATCTCGCCCGCCCCCCCCGCCGGCCCACCTCTGCGGAGGCCGAAGCGCACCTGCATCTCGGCGAGGTCGGCGGACCGGTCTGGGTGGACGGTTCCGAACCGATGGCACGAGACAGTGCCACCGACCCCGGCCCTGGCGCTGACGTTCTGCCGCGGCTCGTCAGTGGATCTCCGCTGTTTGGCTGTTTGATCCGAGTGCCGGCCGCCTCCGTACCAAGCCGGTCCCGATGGGAGCCATGGCCGTCCGGTCAGCTAACCGAACAGCGGTCACGGCGGCCACCGCAACCCCACCCTTGTGTGGTGAAGATGCAGGGTAATGCTGCCATTGTGCAGTCCGCCCGTGCGTCAATCGAGCCACAAGGGTGGTCTCACGATCGATAGTGTAGGGGGGATGAACCCCGAATCTCGGCCAGTCGGACCCAAGGCCCGCAAGGCCCTTGAGCGCGTCATCGCCGCCAATGCCGCGATGCGCGATGCCGAGGCTGTGCGGAAGATCGAGTCGCAGAAGCGGGCGCTGGCGATCGCCAAGGCGAGGGCTCATGGAATGTCGCTCGATGCGATAGCCCAGCAGCTCGGCGTGAGCCGGGAACGCGTTCGCCAGATGGCAGCGATGGCGGGTGATCCGGTGCGATCGGACGATGAGGGGCCAGGCCGCAGTCCGAACTGACCCTTGTGAACGGGGCCGGACCATGAAGGTGCGCGCCGGGCTTGCGGAGTGCTCGTGTGTGCTAGGGACTCATCCCCCTTCTCACCGGTGTGCAGGGAGCCTGACCATCCATTTCGTGTATCTCACCGCTACCGATTTCCCCAATATCACCGGAATACCGCTGTCCATTTCCCGCATCTCACCGGTATGCTGGGCACGGTTCGTAAATCGATGGCAGCACATCGGGACTGGGGAGCTCCGCCGGCTCGGGCGGGCCACGGTGGATGTGCGTGACGTGATGTCCTCGTTGTCGGGGTCACACGTGGCAATGAAGGGGCCTCGCGATGAAGCTGTGGGCACAGGGAATGAAGCAGTGGTCGCTGTGGCTTGTCGGCGAGGCACCGCTGCCCGGCAGGCAGGCAAGAAAGATGCTCGGAATCACACTGGGCGTTGCCCTGTTGGTGGTGGCGGGTCTTGTCGTGGCAACGCGCAGCCCCGCGAGGACAGGGGAAGCGGCGGTCTCGAACTCGAGCAGCGGTGTCCCGACGTCGGCCACCGCCCCGGCGAGTTCGCCGGCAAATGCGCTCCCCGATTCCGGTGGTTCGACGACCACGACCACTGTGAGCGGCACCGGCACCGGCACCGCCTCGACCCACTCCCGTCCACCAAAGACAAGTTCCACGGGTAAGGCGAAGGCCGTCAAGCCGGGGAGTGGCAAGTCCGGTGGCAGCACGAGCACCGCAACGGTCACGCCGACCCCGGAAGTCACGCCGACCACGGAGGTCGCGCCGACCACGGAGGTCGCGCACGGTCCCGTGTCACTGCCCATGGAAGCACCGACGAGTCCTACCGTGACGCAGCCCACCGCTCGGCCGGTCATTGCCACTCCACTGATCGCTGCCTCTCCCCTGATCGCTTCGGTGGCAACGTCGACCGGCGTCCCAGGAGCACCGATCGCCACTCATGCCAGCTCGGGTCATGGCGCGTCCGTCGTCAGCTGGGCGCGCCCGAGCTCCGATGGCGGCTCCGCCATCACCGGGTACAACGTCTATGTGGGGACCAGCCCCGGCGGCGAGTCAGCGAGCCCGGCCAACGGCGCCTCATTGATCACCTGGAGGTCCTTCCGTGTCACGGGTCTCACGGCAGGACAGACCTATTACTTCACTGTGAGGGCGGTCAACGTGTCCGGGCTCTCGGCAGCCTCCAATGAGGTGTCGGCCTCCCCCCGATCAGGGTATGCGTCGATGACCTCGCTGACCGGACCGATCGTCGGGATGGCGGCCAACACCGACGGCACCGGCTACTGGCTCGTCGACTCGCAGGGCGCAGTGACCGCTCGTGGCGCGGTCACCAGCTATGGGTCGATGGCCTCGATGCCTCTGAATGCCCCCATCGTTCAGATCGTGGCCACTCCTGACGACAAGGGATACTGGGAAGTGGCCGCCGACGGTGGGGTGTTCGCCTTCGGCGACGCCCTCTTCCTCGGGTCGATGAGCGGTACCCAACTCAATGCCCCCGTGGTGGGCCTGGCTCCGACCCAGGACGGCGGGGGGTACTGGGAGGTGGCCGCTGACGGTGGGGTGTTCGCCTTCGGCGACGCTCAGTACCTCGGTTCGATGGCCGGGCACTCGCTGGCTGCTCCCGTGATCGACGTGGCCGCCGACGCCGCCACGGGCGGCTACTGGGAGGTGGCGGCCGACGGTGGGGTGTTCGGTTTCGGCGCTCCGTACCTGGGGTCTGCCAGCAACGTGAACCTCGGTGATCCGATCATCGGGTTGACCGCGGCCACCGCCGGCCCCGGCTACTGGGAGGTGGCCGCTGACGGTGGGGTGTTCTCGTACGGAAGTGCGAAGTACCAGGGATCCACGGCAGCGGTCACCCTCGACGCTCCGATCACCGGAATGGCGTCCGACAAGGCGACCGGGGGCTATTGGCTGGTGTCCTCGGATGGGGGGGTCTTCTCCTATGGGTCCCCGTTCTACGGAGTTGGCTGATCTACCGGGAGCGGTGCCCGGTCGCGGCACCGGCGCCACCGGCACCCGTCGGCTCGGTTCCAGCGAACTATCGGCCGCTCTGGGAAGACGTAACTGTTCAGGCCCCCTGACCCCCAGATCCACCACCAGGGGGAACACCGCGCGCACCGTGGGGAATTCCGACACGCGATCCCGCTCCCGAGTCTCCTACCTAGTGTGCTGTCAGTCTGTTCCGCTGAGTAATCCTGGGATTCGGGAATTTCCGGAGCCGGGGCGCGTTCTGTCAGGTAGAAACCCTGACAGAAGGAGCAACCCATGGCACATCCTGGTCGACCGA
>JBKQMB010000113.1:0-3237 GCA_052326605.1 Acidimicrobiales bacterium
GTTCTTGGCGACGAGCTGGTACGGGTTGTCGCGTGCCCACGGTTCGTTGCACTGGACGGCGATGGGCATCATCTGGTTGCCACTCGCGCCCGCACTCTCGCTCGGAGGCGTCGCCTTGATGATGGCGACCAGGGCCGCAACCCGGTTAGTGGCCGCGCCGAGCATGTGGATCATCAAGGGGAGCTTGGCCTGGGTCGTGGCGTCCATGAGGACCTCGTGCACCGACGAGGCGATCTCGTCGGCGTCGACGACTTCCTGCTTGCCGGTCGGCGAGAGCTTGGCCGGGATGACCCAGGGCGCCTTGTTCACCGAGGTCCACAGGGCGTTCCAGTCCGCGCCGAGACGGGGGAAAGCCCTATGGCACGAGACGTCACGCGCACACTCGGCGAAGACGTTGTCGAGCGCTCGCTGGGCGTTCAGAGGAAACCTCTTGTAGATGGGGGTGTCGAGGAGGGTCCCGCTGATCAGGGTCATCGTACGGACCCGCTTCGGATGCCGCATGAGGAACACCTGTTCCGAGGTCGCCCCGTAGGAGGCGCCGACGAGATCGACCTTGCCGTAGTGCAGATCGGAGAGCACCTCGTCGACATCGTCCGCGAACATCGCCGTCGTGTAGAAGCGCAAGTCAGCCTTCAGGTGCTCCAAGCATGACTCGACGCTCGTATGTAGAGCGGCCTCGTCGGCGAGACTCGGGAAGCTCGGGCAGGTCAGGTTCGAGGCCCCGGTGCCACGTTGGTCGATCAGCACGATGTCGCGGCTCGTGTTCAAGGCGAAGAGCGGTAGCTCCCCATTGATCACGTCGATGGCAGAGCTCCCTGGGCCTCCGGCGAAAAAGACAATCGGGTCAGGTTGGCGGCCCGGACCGGTGGCTGGGATCACGACCACCCGTATGGGGATCTCAGGACCCGTGCGGGTGATTCTGTCCTGAAGGACCATCAGGGTCCCGCAGCGGGCAGCGTCCCCATCGACGGCGCAAGAGTGGAGGCTGAGCGGACGGTTTGGCGGAGTTGCCCCGCCCCTTGGGGCCACAATTAGGCCGCACGCGAACATGGTCGCCGAGATCAGCGCTACTCGAAAGCCCGCCCGACGAACTGACGAAGGGCGCTTGCGCGCGGTGGCCCCGTTTCCATAGTCGGCGCCGTGGAAGTATTCGATCTTCATGGTCAATCTCCCGCAATGAATTCAGTCATGTCTTTCGCTTGGTGCTGTGTCCGGCAGGCAAGGCTCACCGTGTGCCAGCCTGTCGATCGAGCTCGCGCTTGATCTCTCTCTCCGAGATCGACCTCTGTCCATAAACAGACCAGCCACGCCCGGCCAGAAGCAACGTCAACCCAATGATCGGGTAGACGATCCAGTAGTTCCACACGTCATGGATCCCAGAGCTCTGACTGAAACCGTGGGTCGGCCAGCCACCCGCGTTGTGGTACTCCGAGGTGGCCCAGATGACCACCAGCAGAATCATCCCGATGGCGGTAGTAGCGGCATGGATGCGGAAACGGCGTCTGCGTTTGATCTGCTTGATCGCTTGCCGGCGAGCGAACTCATCGCCGTCGGCCGGGGCGGCCGAGAAGTCGGCCAGCTTCTCATCTTGAAGCATCACTGCTCTTCTTCCTTTCCTAGGTGGGCCCGATACCGTTCTCGCAGCTCCGGGTGGTGGTCCGGGCCGAGGGAGAGACGGACATCGTTGCCTCCTTGCCACGTCCTTGTGGCGAGGGCTTGTCTCAACTACTTAGATAATATCTTGGACTCAAGTTATTGTCAAAACGATTTTTGTGTACACTTGGTCCCATGGTTACCACTCGCGCGCAGGAGGGCGCTCACCATCTGCCTTCCGACTCGGTGGACGTTCTTGTGAGCTCCTGGGAGGCTCTCCAGCCCGATCTGGACTTGAGCCCTCTGGCGGTACTGCAGCGCATCGCGCGGTTGAGCCACCACATCAATACGGACCTCGAGGACTTCTTCGCGACCTACGGGCTGAGCTCGGCGAGCTTCTACGTACTGACGACTCTTGCCCGTCTCGGGGAGGGAGGGCGCGTGAGCCAGACCCGGCTCATGGACGAGCTCGGCCTCAGCTCGGGCACAGTCAGCGTCCGTATCGGGCGCCTGGTCGAGCAAGGCTTGGTCGACTGCCAGGTCGACCCGGACTCGAAACGCAACACCGTCATCACCTTGACCGATCATGGTCGGGAACTTTGCGAGCGGGTCGCCCCGGTGCACCTTGCCAATGAGCGGCGGCTGCTCTCGGCGTTGAACGAGGACGAGGAGCAGGCTCTCGTCTTCCTGCTACGCAAGCTCCTGGTCGAGTTCGAAGGCTCCGAGCTGCCCTCAGGCACCCGTGCTCTTCTCGGCCTCACCCTTGCCCCCGCACACGTGACTGTTTCTATGCGGGAGTCCGTCGGCTTGCCGTCGGTCCCCGCACTCCTCGTACGCGCAGTTGCAAAGGGGGGTCCTGCCAACGCGGCCGGTCTCCGGATCGGTGACGTGTTGGTACGCAGCCGAGGTCGAGCCCTGCGTTCGATATCTGATCTTTACGCGGCAATCGACGGCGCTCAGCGGACACACCGCCTCGCAATGACCGTGCTTCGCGGCACCGACGTCCATGAGGTCATCATCCAGCTAGGCGGAAACGGCGGCACCGAGGCGAGACCCGCCAGTGCAGCGGGGCGAACCGCCAGAGGCGAGCACCGGCTCTAGGCGGTTGAACGAGAGCACGACGGGACGAGGGGTCCCAACTGCTGACGACGAGACACGACGTACCGCCCGGTTGGGAGGGGGTCACCGACGGCGTGAGGACCGATGTGGCTCTTCAGAGGTAAAGTGCGCCGGCTCTTCCCTCTTGCGGGCTGGGCTGTGAGGCGAGCTCGACGAGTTGTGTCACCAGGTACTCCTCGAGGGAGCATCCAACCTGGGCCGCCCTGGCTGCCAGTTCATCTCGCACGTTCTCGGGGATGTCGCGCAGCGTGATCTCCACTGGCATGGCACCGAGTTTACTACTGCTTGCTGATTGCGGCACACGAGCCGCGGAGCCTGAGCAGGTCCGACGCGAGCCACACGTCGCCCTCTCGCGATCGTAAGTGACAGTTGGGACGCCCCGGCCCGTAACGCGACACAACGTCTCATTTGGACTGTCCCGTCAGCGCTCGACGAGAACTGCGACCGTGCACAGCGACAGTTCCGGAGCGGTGCTCCCTGGTTGTCTGGTACCGGTTGGGCCCCGCGAAACCGTCGCCTGTTTCG
>JBKQMB010000114.1:0-11424 GCA_052326605.1 Acidimicrobiales bacterium
GATCACCGTCACCGCCACCAACGGCACCGGCACGGCGACCCAGGCCTTCATCCTCTCGGTCAACCAGGCCCCGAAGATCACCAGCGCCAGTTCGGCCACCGCCTTGACCGGCACGGCGTTCAGCTTCACGGTGACCACGACCGGCTACCCGGCACCTTCCCTCACCGAGACCGGGACCCTGCCCGCAGGGCTCACCTTCACCAACAAGGGCAACGGCACGGCCACGATCTCGGGCACGCCCACCGCCACAGGAGCCTCCGCATTCACCGTCACCGCCACCAACGGCACCGGCACGACGAACCAGGTCCTCACCCTCACGGTCAACCAGGCCCCGAAGATCACCAGCGCCAGTTCGGCCACCGGCACGGCCGGCACGGCGTTCAGCTTCGCGGTGACCACGACCGGCTACCCGGCGCCCTCCCTCACCGAAACCGGGACCCTGCCCGCAGGGCTCACCTTCACCAACAACGCCAACGGCACGGCCACCATCTCGGGCACGCCCACCGCCACCAGCGGGGGCAGCTATCCGATCACCGTCACCGCCACCAACGGCACCGGCACGGCGACCCAGGCCTTCACCCTCTCGGTCAACCAGGCCCCGAAGATCACCAGCGCCAGTTCGGCCACCGGCACGGCCGGCATGGCGTTCAGCTTCACGGTGACCACGACCGGCTATCCGGCGCCCTCCCTCAGTCAGACCGGCGGGACTCTGCCCAAGGGGGTCACCTTCACCAACAACGGCAACGGCACGGCCACCATCTCGGGCACGCCCACCGCCACCAGCGGGGGCAGCTATCCGATCACCGTCTACGCCACCAACGGCACCGGCACGACGAACCAGGTCCTCACCCTCACGGTCAATCAGGCCCCGAAGATCACCAGCGCCAGTTCGGCCACCGCCTTGGTCGGCTCGGCGTTCACCTTCACGGTGACCACGACCGGCTATCCGACGCCCTCCCTCACCGAAACCGGGACCCTGCCCAAGGGGGTCACCTTCACCAACAACGGCAACGGCACGGCCACGATCTCGGGCACGCCCACCGCCGCAGGAGCCTCCACATTCACCGTCAACGCCACCAACGGCACCGGCACGGCGACCCAGGCCTTCACCCTCTCGGTCAACCAGGCCCCGAAGATCACCAGCGCCAGTTCGGCCACCGCCTTGGTCGGCACGGCGTTCACCTTCACGGTGACCACGACCGGCTACCCGGCGCCCTCCCTCACCGAAACCGGGACCCTGCCCAAGGGGGTCACCTTCACCAACAACGGCAACGGAACGGCCACCATCTCGGGCACGCCCACCGCCATAGGAGCCTTCACGTTCACCATCACCGGCAAGAACTCGACCGGCACGGCGACGCAGGCCCTCACCCTATTCATCCTGTGACTCCACGGATAGGGGCCGACATCGGAGGCCAGGGTGGGCGTCAGCCCGTCAGGCGGCCCGTCAGATGGCGGCGTCGCCTCTGGCCCTGACCCAACAGGGACCCGTCTTCCCACTGGGACAGGTTGTCGTTTCGTCCGCCACGGCCTCACCCCCTTGACGGCATTGGTGAGCCTTGCTCTGGTCAAGCTCGCTCGAGCGAGAAGAGTGCCAGTCAGATCGGATTCGCCGAGGTTGGCGGCGGTCAAGTCGATGCCTCGCAAGTCGGCATCGCTGAGGTTGGCATCGCTGAGGTCGGCGACCATGAGGTTTGTACCGCTGGAGAAATAGTCATCTATGAAGGAGCGCCGTTTGTCAAAGGGGTGGGCCGACGGCTCCTTTGGGTTTGCGTCGTGCCCAGGTGACGGTGAGGACCCGATCGACGGGCGCGCCAAGGTGGGGCCTCGGGCAACCGAAAACCCAGGAGGGCGGTCAAGGCCGGCCGCAGGACGGCCGCAGGGGAAGCCTTGACAGCCCGATCAGCTGCACTTCCCATCATGTGATGCGAAGCCCGTCAGGGCTTCGTGCTCGCCCCCTGTGTTGCCGGGTCGGGAACGCATTGCGGTCCATCTCCAGGGCCAGCAGGTGCTGGCGGACAACCCGAACACCCGTGTGCCAGTCATCTCTTCGTTCGAACTGCAGCACGGACTGGTTCGGCCGGCAACCCGCTGGGCTCAATCAGAAGCTCGGCCTCGCCGACATGCGGGGGCCATGACACCTAGCGAGCTCGCAGTGGGCTGCGTCCGTCCCGGGTCTCACCCCGCCTTGGCCAGGCAACGGACCTCACCCTCGCGCAGGCCGTAGTAGACGAGGATGAGAAGTTTGCGGGCGGCCGCCACCCGCCCGACCTGTTTGCCACGGCGCTCGCCCACCCGTTGATGATGGGCGCGAATCGGGGTGGCGCTGCGTTGGCGGGAAACCGCCTCGACTGCGGCCCACCGCACGAGTCGCGAGCCCTGCTTGGTGATGTGTCCACGACGGAGCTTCTCGTCGGACTCGTGGTACGTGGGGGTGAGCCCGGCCCAGCTGCGCAGGTGCCGAGCGGAGGTGAACCTCGAGACGTCGCCGATCTTGGCCACGAAGAGTGCGGCCAGCACCAGGCCGACCCCGGGGACGGCCTGGACGACGTGGTAGCCGAGGCCGCCGGCGAAGTACGGGGCGGTCTCCTTCTCCAGCATGACGATCTCCCGGTCGCGGCCATGAGCTCGACCGCATGCACCTCGTCAGCGTGTCGACAGCCGAGGGCCGAGTGGCCCAGCGATCAGCCACCACCACTGATCAGGCCGAAATCCTCCGGGCCCTCGACATCGCCGAGCCCGGCCGCTTCCTCGACTTCGAGCTTCCAGCGTCGCTCGCGTAGTCCCTGGCCAGCGGACCGCGTAGTAACACGACTCCGAAGCCCCCTCGCTGCCATTCTCCCTGGTCAACCACTACTTCCGAGGCAGTCGTGTGCCTGCTTTCTCCGTAAGTCCGGTACACGCTCGAACGGCGAATACCTGCACAACAACCGAAGACTCCAGACCTCCTGGCATAGTGCGCGTCCGCCCTGGTCACACGACTGCGACCGAAGGCGACGTGCGAAACTCTCTGGTTGTTGATAAACCGGATTGCGGTTCTGCACACCGTCCTGACCAGGAATTTGTCACTCGGCTGGTTTCCAGCAAGCTATTTCCTCCGCACGAATTCTGTGCGCTATGTCAGGAGGTCTGGACTCCGCGAAGATGAGCAGCCATCGAGGAGTGCCAGACAACCGACACTTGAGTTACTTCTAGGAGAGGATTGACACGTTGGCGAGACCCAAAGTGACTTCAATGGGAGGCTCAATGCACTATCGAAGTCGTTTAGTAATGACGCTCGTCGCCTTGATCCTGGTTACCGGTGCTTCGGTTACCGGTTCACAGATCGCCCAGGGTGCAAGTGTCCGGGCTGCCTCGACATGGGCGCAATGGGGGAACTTCCACCACTTCACTGCGGCGCAACCGCAGCCCGAGCCTGCCCACTGGGTACCCACTCTCGGTCCTGACATTCCGGGGGCAACGGATACGGAGGAGTCCACCAACTGGTCCGGGATCATTGACACGGGACCGCAGTTCGCCGGTGTTAGTGGAAAATGGGTAGTTCCAGCGGTGCAGCCTTCAGGGGTCAGTGAGGCGTCGGCAACATGGATCGGCATTGACGGCGCAACCAACTCCTCGCTGATCCAGACGGGTACCTCACAGGACACTTCCAATGGTCTCACGACTTACTTTGCCTGGTACGAGATCCTTCCGGCAGCGGCAATAGCCATTGGGTACGTCTCGCCCGGCGATCAGATGCAGGCTTCCATCGTCGATGACTCCCCTGGGACGTGGACGATCTCCATCGCAGATGTCACCTCAGATCAGAGCACGTCCGGTCCCGTTTCGTACGCCGGTCCCGGCTCCTCTGCGGAGTGGATCGAGGAAGCCCCATCCCTCTCTGGCCAAGAACAGCCCCTTGCGAACTTCGGAACGGTTCAGTTCAGCAACATGCAAATCGGCGGTACAAATCTCGACTCGGTGGTCTCAAACCCGGTGGACATGATTGATGGCGGCGGCAACGTCATCGCATACCCCGGAAACATTGTCAACGATTCATTCACTATCACCTATAGCCCAACTCCAACTCCAACTCCAACTCCAACTCCAACTCCAACCCCAACCCCAACCCCAACCGCAACCATCACCTCGGTTTCCCCGCCTGCGGCCACCTTTGGCCAGACCGTCACCTATTCGGCCACGGTGAGCGGCACTGGGGGCACGCCAACGGGGTCAGTGGCTTTCACCATCGGTTCGACGACGTTATGCACGGCAACCCTGTCGAGTGGGTCAGGCTCATGCACGGCAGCGGGCGCCCCACTGGGAAGCGACACGGTAACAGCCACTTACTCGGGTGATGCGACCTTTGCCCAATCGTCAGGAACAGCGAGCCTCCAAGTAAGTGCACCTCCGCCTCCTCCGGTTTCACATGGTTACGACCTGGTCGGATCTGACGGTGGAGTGTTCGACTTCGGAGGCGGCTTCTACGGTTCGCTGCCCGGTCTTGGCATCCACGTCAACAACATCACAGGCATCGTGCCGACCGCCTCGGACAACGGCTACTTCCTGGTTGGGTCGGACGGTGGAGTGTTCGCCTTCAACGCCCCCTTCGAGAACTCACTGCCTGGTATCGGAGTCCATGTCAACAACATCGTAGGTATCGTGCCCACGCTCGACGACCAGGGCTACTTCCTGGTGGGCAGGGACGGAGGCGTGTTCAGCTTCAATGCTCCCTTCGAGGACTCATTGCCTGGCCTCGGAATCCACGTCAACGACATCACTGGGATAGCCGCCACCACCGATGACAACGGTTACTGGCTGGTCGGCTCTAACGGCGCCGTATACGCGTTCGGTGACGCCCATTCCTATGGGAACGCCCCTGCCGGAGCAGTCGGCATCACCGTGACCCAAGACGGAGGCGGCTACTGGATAGTCGGGGCCGACGGAGCCGTCGCTGCCTTCGGTGATGCCGGGAAGTTCAGGGACCTCCCATCCATCGGCGTAGTGGTCCACAACATTGTGGGAATCGTCGTGTCACCTGACAGCCAGGGCTACAACCTGATCGGCAGCGACGGTGGCGTCTTCACCTTCGGGGACGCCACCTATGACGGGTCGCTGCCCGGCCTGGGTGTGCGGGTGAGCAATGTCGTGGGGGCCGTCCCGACCTGACCGTTGATACTGATGGCGCTCAACTGGACCAGTGGGGCGGCGAAACCGAAGCACCACAAACGGTGGTTTTCGACATGGTGCTCCATCCAATCACCTGGTCGCACCAGCTCTTGGGCCTGGATCCACCGATCGGCGACCTTACTGGGCACAGAGTGGTGTGATCGGCAAGGGGACGGGTCGATCGACTCGGCACCGAGTTCTTCAGCGGCCATCGGGGCGTGTGAGGCCAGGAGTTTGTGATTCTCACTGGTTGTCAGTGCCGTCCTTCAGTCGTCTGCGGTGCACCGGCCGCGGTGCAATGACTACACGGGGACTGGCGGAAGGGCCCGGAGAAGATCGAGTGTCCGTTCGAAGGCTTTGGCCCACGGCCGCTCGAGTGGAGCGCGCAGTATCGGTCGGCCACCGGGGCTGACAAGCCGGCCGGGGATGGACAGGAACCGGGTGCGCACGGTGCGGGCCACGACGAGGTGTTCCTCGGGGGTGATCTCGCCCAGCATGGCGGTCCAGGGGATGAGGTTGTGGTGTAGGGCACCAAAACCCCAATTGGCCCTCTGGACTGGTACTTCTCGTTCGGGCTCGACCATCATCCAGCGTGGCCTTCTCGCTCCTCTGCATCGGGTTGTGTCGGATCCTCGCCGTCGTCGCGTCGTCCCGACGAACCGAGTCGGAAAAGGACACCGAGATCATGGTGCTCCGGCACCAGGTGCGTGTTCTCGAACGCCAGCTGCACACCCGAGTTCGCTATCGGCCTGCCGATCGGGCGATCCTCGCTGCACTCAGCCGATTGCTACCTCGCGACCGGTGGCGCTCCTTTCTTGTCACCCCCGACACGCTGCCGCGGTGGCACCGGAATGCGAGCAAGAACAAGTGGCGCCGGTGGCGGAAGCGACGTGGCCCCGGCCGGCCGCGTGCGACGAGTCGGTCGCCCTCATCGTTCGGCTGGGGCGCGAGAACCGAAGCTGGGGGTGTGTCCGTATCAAGGGCGAGCTCCGAAAGCTCGGGATCCGCGTATCGGCCACGTCGATCCGACGGGTTCTGCGCCGAGCTGGCCTGGGGCCCGCTCCACGGGGTGGCACCACGTGGGCCGAGTTCCTTCGTTTCCAGGCTCAAAACGTGCTGGCCACGGACTGCTTCACCGTGGACACGGTGGCGGCTGAAGCAGCTCTACGTGCTCTTCGTCATCGAACTGTCGAGTCGGGAGGCGCACATCCTCGGCGTCACCGTCCATCCGAAGGGTGCGTTCGTCACCCAGGTGGCCCGCAACCTGATGGGTGACCTGGCCGACCGCGATCGATCCGTCAAGTTCCTGATCGGACCGGGACACCAAGTTCACGACCAGCTTCGACGAGGTGTTCCGCTCCGAAGGCAACCGGGTGATCAAGATCCCGGTCCGATTGCCTCGGGCCAATGCCTTCGCGGAACGCTGGGTGAGAACCGTGCGGAGAGTGCCTGGACCGGATGCTCATCCTGGGTCGGGGACACCTCGAACGGGTGCTGCGGGAGTGCGTCGGCCACCACAACCGACAGCGGCCCCATCGAGGGATCGACCTCGGCGTGCCCACACCCGCCGGCGCTATCAAGACTCGATTCTCATTGGTCAGCGTCTTTCGTCGCAACGTGCTGGGCGGCCTCATCCACGAGTACCACCCGACGGCCGCGTAGCCAGAGGAGTGTCGCGGGAATGGCGGGAGTCCTGCCGTTGGTAGCCTGGAGTTAGAGTTGTCGAGGGAAGGCATCGCTTCAAGGCGTCGCTGCCGCGCGCACCCGATGACAGTGACTCGTGGCCGCTGAAGGTCGGTTCAGGGGCTGCTGTCAGGCCGAGACCGCTACGTCTCGACTGCAGAATTGGAATCCCGGCCAGGATCGACCGTCGCGATCGAAATAGTGGCGACCTTCAGTCCTGCCAGGACGATGCATTTCAGAGCCGTCGGATATCTACCGCTCGACAAAGTTGGCGGTCCGCGTTCGGACAAATTGGCACGATGGCAACGGCGTCATTCGAAATCGACCGTCATGGCCCCAGCTCAGGAGGGAGGATGTAACCGATGCTGACGGTTCTCGTGGCTCTGGTGATAGTGGTCTCTACCGGGTTCGCGATCTTCCAGTTCGCCCGATATGGCTTCGTCTCTCCGGCCTCGGCCTTGTACAGGTTCATGGCAGTGCTGCCTTCCGGGGTTGCGGACCATGTCCCCTCCCCGGGCTTCGGTACCCTTGAGCGCCTGATCGTCGGGGAGATCGCCCGCACCCGCACCACCTCGATGGCCAAGTTGGTGAGTATCCCCCTCCGCTTCGAGGTCGCCCTGTCCTCCCGCGATTGGGAGACTGTCAAAGGGAGTCCCGGATTCTTCCTCTCCGACACCGCTGCTACTGCGGAGGAGCTGGCGCAAAAGCGAGGATGGGGAATAGAGGTGCACGTGGCGCTGGACTGGGCGAAACGGGGCGGCGTCCCGACCGGCCATCCCAGCGTGGCTCCCATCGGACGGGCTACCACCCCAGCTGCAGAAGCCCCGCAGCGCATCGTCACCACCAGTGGCCCCCTCGCTCGGGCTGAGCTAAAGGCGAACAGCAGACGGTGGGAGGAGATTGAACGTAAAGAGAAGGTGGTCGAGAGCGCCGGGCCGGTCGTGGAGGCTCAGCCGATCGATACTCTCGTCCTCGAACCCCTCCAGCCCGACTCCCCTGCTATCTACATGCTGCCGCAGATGCGCAAGCTTCTCATCGGCCGGGACGAGAACGCCGACGTGGTTATCGATCACATAGAGGTCTCGCGCCGCCAGTGCGGAATCGAGCGGCTAGCAGACAAATTTGTGGTGAGCGACTTGAGCTCCACCAATGGCACTCGAATTAACGGTGCAGTCGTCAGCGAGGGAACTCCCATTGCTGTGGGTGACGTTTTGGAACTGGCGCGGACGGTCTCGTACAAGCGCATCTGAACAGTCCAGTAGCGGGATCAGTATGAATCTCGTAGTGTCCGAAAACTCGAACCTCGCCTCAAGCCACAAGCCGGTACTCGTGGATCAGTCCGCCCAGCCGGTCGTGTCGACGTATCCGTCCCAGAGGGCTGAAGGGCGCCAAACATTCAATTGGGCCTCTGGACTGGCACTTCCCGTCGATGCTCGGCCCGTGGGTGCCGAAAATGTCATCCGGGTTGCCTGAGCAGCACTCTCGCGAATCGGCCGATGGTGACGAAACTGGCCCATGCCCTGTCGTTTCTCTACCTCGCCTTCGTCTGAATCCCTCGATTAGTGCGCCTCAGTCGGAGCGACAACGGTGATCTGGCCATCGAGGTTGTCATGCTCCGCCATGAGGTGGCCGTCCTGCGTCGTCAGACCACCCGACCGGCCCTTCAGCCTCCTGTATCGAGCGATCTTCGCCGGCCTGAGCCGGCTACTCGATCGTCAACACCGAGGCCGGTTCTTCGTGCAGACCGAGACCCTGCTCCGTTGGCACCGAGACCTGATCCGTCACAAGTGGACCCGACCCCACCAACCGGGACGCCGGACCATTCCCGCCGGCACCGTTGGGATCATTCTGCGACTGGCGCGAGAGAATCCCAGCTGGGGCTATCGGAGGTTCCATGGCGAGCTCGCCAGGCCGGGTGTTGCCTTGGCCCCTCGACCATCTGGGCCATCCTGCGCAGGCACAAGATCGACCCCTTACCGATGCGGACGGGACCCAGCTGGAAGGAGTTCCTTCGAAGCCAAGCGTCCTCCATGCTGGCCTGCGACTTCTTCACGGTCGACACGGTGCTGCTGAAGCGGCTCTACGTGCTTTTCTTCTTTGAGCTCGACACGCGCCCGGTGCACGTGACCGGGGTCACAGCCCACCCAATCGGGTCCTGGGTAGTCCAACAGGCGAGAGATCTGACCATGTCGCTGGCCGACCGAACTCATCTAGTCAAGTTCCTGATCCGGGACACCGAGATGCGAAGTTCACCTCGAGCTTCGACGCAGTCTTCAAGGCTGCAGGAATCCGGATCATCCGCACTCCGATCCGCGCTCCACGGGCCAATGCGTTCGCCGAGCGCTTCGCAGGGACTGTGCGTCGCGAGGCTCTCGGACCGGATGCTGATCCTCGGACGCCGCCATCTGGAACACGTCCTGGCCGGCTACGTCATCCACTACAACGAGCACCGGCCCCACCGGGCGCTCGGTCAAATGGCACCTATGTCGAGGTCCCCGTTCTCGACGCCGAGGTCTCCTGGTGCAAATCGGCTGCGAAGAACCGACAAGCTCGGTGGTCTCATCCATGAGTACAAACTGGCTGCGTGAGGCACTCGGATGACACTCGACCTCACGGGCGATCTGACGTACGGAGGGGGCAAGTGGTCCATTCTCAAAGGGTCGGCCCTCTTGCCCATTCTGGCTGAAAGTCCATCCCATGGAGTTCTCATGTTCGAGTGCTCGAATGGAAGTTGACCAATGGGATCTCGGAGTCGAACAACGCCGCCATTGGCAGGATCCGCTCTGCGGCCCGGGGCTTCCACGATCCCGAGAGCTTCATCACCATGATCATGCTCAACCGAGCAGGCATCGCCCCTCAGCTGCCGTGGGCAGCAGGATCATGACCCACGACAGGAGCAGAAGACCCATAGAACGCATCCCGAACGTCGTCCCTCGGGTATCCCAGTCGCCGGCACAGGAACGAGAGGGCCACCGCCGGATGCTCGCGGCATCAGGTGCTTAACGTCAGAGTCCAGCTTGCGGCCCATGGATGGCGTTCTCGGCACCCACAGGTCCTCAGGCGCCCGCTGCGGCCACCGCACCCGCCCGGTAGGACAGCGACAGGCCGCGAACCCCCATACGCACCGGGTTCCGGTCGAGCCCGTTCGTTAGGTAGGCGAATGACAGGCCGGTGGTCGGATCGGCCCACGAGACCTGCCCGCCGGCGCCCATGTGCCCGAACGTGCGCTGTGAGTTGGTGGAGGCGAAGCCCCGCATCATTGCCGTATCGGCATTGCCGGCCAGCAGCAGCCCCAGCGTGCGGTTGGCCGGTGCGCCCGTCATCGGGTCGACCAGGTCACAGAGGATCTCGGCCGTGCCCGCGGCCAGCACCTGGGGTCGCCAGAGCGTGCCCGGGTTGGCCAGCAACGCTTGGTAGTACATGGCCAGGTCGGCTGCTCGCCCCACCGCACCGCCACCGGGCTGGCCCACGGCGCGGACCTCGGGGTCGTTGTGCCGGAGCAGGTCCTTCTCGGAGGTGCCGATTGCCGACACGTCCAGGCCGATCGAGCCCCCGAGCTCGTCGAGCTCGTCTGGAGACATCCCGTCACCCACCCCGACCACGTCGAGTACGTCGTCCTAGTCGCCGGGGGCGGGCCCGAGGCAGAGTGAGTCGAGCCGCAGAGGCCCGAGGAGGGCGTCGCGGACGAAGGTGCGGAAGTCGGTGCCGGTCACCGACTCGGCGAGCTGGGCCAGCACCCAGTGTGCAGAGGACCCGTGGTACACAAAGCGCGAACCGGGCTCCCACTCGAGCTTCCACGAGGCCAGCCGCGCCATCCGGCGGCGTGGATCGACCCAGTCGTCATCGGACATTTTGGCGCTGGGGAAGCCAGCCGTGTGCGTGAGCAGGTGCTCGACCGTCACCGCGTCCTTGCCGTGCTCGGAGAAGGGTGGCACTTCATCCGCTACCCGGGTGCGGCGCTCCAGCAGCCCATCACCGAGCAGCAGCCAAATCGCGCCAGCGGTGATCGCCTTCGTGCACGAGTAGATGACGAACCGGCTGGTGGGCGACACGCCGTAGGTGCGGCTGGCCAGGAGCTGACCGCGATATGCCACCGCTATCTGGCACGCGGGCAGAAGCCCCCCGTCGACTTCACGGCCGGCCCGCTGAAGGAGGCCGTTCAACACCTCGGAGTCGACCGGCATGTCGTGTCGGGTGGCCACGGGGTGGTTTCCGGGGTCGTCCACACGCTCGATCGGCACGGCCCGATAGTAGATGCGCCACGTCAGTGACGACGTTGTTTCACTTTTCGGTCGCTTTTCAGTCCGGGCATCTGGCGTAGCGCCCGACCGACTCTTCGATCCCTTGCGGTGCATTGCACTGTTCGCGAGAGCAAGCAGTGAGGTCGACGCGATTGGGCCGGGTGTCCCACCGAGCCATTGATCGGGGGTCAGGGTCGAGGCGATACTCATTGGGATCTGCTCCGCCCTAGTGTGCTGTCAGTCTGTTCCGCTGAGTAATCCTGGGATTCGGGAATTTCCGGAGCCGGGGCGCGTTCTGTCAGGTAGAAACCCTGACAGAAGGAGCAACCCATGGCACATCCTGGTCGACCGA
>JBKQMB010000115.1:0-73668 GCA_052326605.1 Acidimicrobiales bacterium
TCGGTCGACCAGGATGTGCCATGGGTTGCTCCTTCTGTCAGGGTTTCTACCTGACAGAACGCGCCCCGGCTCCGGAAATTCCCGAATCCCAGGATTACTCAGCGGAACAGACTGACAGCACACTAGCCCAGCTGCTCGTCCAGCCAGTCGAAGGTGACCTGGGCCGACAGGCGGATGTTGTCGGACTGGCAGTGGGTGGAGGCTCCGTCCTCGGGGCGGAACACGACCGAGGTCACCGGTCCACCGACCTCGGCGACGAAGGAGCGGAATTGGTCCAGCGGTTCGGCGCCTTCGCGTTCACCGACCAGGGCCAGCACCGGGCAGGTGATCGATGGGGTCAGCCCTCCAAGCCGGTATGCCTCGATGGCCCGGCGCCAGGCGTGGAACGAGGGGACGCCGAATCGATGGCAGATCGCCCCGATCCCCCACTGCATCTGGTGGGGCAGCAGGTCCTCGGGCACCCCGAGGACGTCCTCGGGTCGGATGTCACGCGTCATGCGGAAGACGTCTTTCCCCACCCACGCCTCCATGTAGCGGCTCATGTCCACCACCGGCGGATTGGCCACCAGGGCGCGGACCCGGCGGTCGGCGGCGGCGCTGCGGGCGGCGAAGTACGAGCCGAAACTCTGGCCGGCCAGCGCCAGACGGTCGGCGTCGACGTCCGGGCGACCGGACAGGTGGTCGATCACGGCGCCGAGCGGGATCTCGTAGTCGGGACGGAAGGTCATGTCGGGGTTGCGGCGCATGCAACCGGGTTGGCCGGGGCCGTCGAAGACGAACACGTTCCATCCCCTTTCGGCTCCCGGCGCGCCCATGTGGAAGTAGAGCTCTTCTGCGCTGGAATCGAAGCCACCCACACCGATCAGCGTCGGAATGCCGCCGTCCGGCCCGGCATCTGAGCCCGCCGGCCGCACCAGGTACCCGGAGAGCGATCCGCCCTCGAAGGGGATCTCGACCAGCTCGACGGGTGGATCCAGCAGCGTGGCGGCCTCGACGAAGCACGCCCGACTGCGCTCGCCGGTCCGGTGGGAGCCGTCGGTGACGCTCTCTGCGTAGTACTCGGCGGTCCGGTAGTAGGTCGAGGCCCGCAGCAGGTGGTCCCGGGCGCTGACCCGCCGGCCGGCGTCGAGGCACCCGCGGCCCCGGTCCTCGACCCGCTCGGCCAGGCGTTCGAAGGCCAGGGCCCACGTCCGCGGGCTTCCGTCGGTGATCTCCGCCACCACCGCCAGGCACTCTCCGACGGTCGAACCGCCGTAGTCGGCGACCCCCAGTGCTCGGATCAGTTGATAGTTGAACTCGTCGTCGCGGAATCCCTCCACCCGGATTGCACTGCGGACGACGTCTGAGTCTTCGAAGGACACGACACCCACTTCTCCTCGGACCGAAGCCACCGGGAGCAGGGCCCGGAGCGATCTGATGGTCATTGTGCCCGAAGAGCGGCCTACCCTGTGTCATGCGCGTCGCGGCCGTCCAGACCACCGCGAGCCACGACCGACGGCAGAATCTCCACGATGCCGGCGAGCTGGTACGGGTGGCAGCGGAGGATGGAGCAGAACTCGTGGTGCTCCCCGAGTACTTCTCGGTGGCCGGCAGCCCCGAGCACCTGCGCACGCACGCCGAGACGCTGTCCGGGCCCACCGTGACCTGGGCCTCCGAGCTGGCCTCCCGGTGGAACGTCCGCATCCTGGCCGGCAGCATCCCCGAGCTCCCGGTGGCGGCCGGCAGCTCGGGCCGCCACACCGGCGGCCGGCTCTTCAACACCAGCTGCCTCCTCGGCCCCACCGGGTCCCTGGAGGCCGTCTACCGGAAGGTCCATCTCTTCGACGTGGAGCTGGAGGGAGTCCCCTTCCGCGAGTCGGCCACCATCGCCCCGGGTGACCAGCTGTGCGTCACCCCCCTGGGTCGGTCCTCGCCCGAAGGGAGCCCTGCCACCGCGGTGCTGGGGCTCTCCATCTGCTACGACCTGCGCTTCCCCGAGATCTTCCGCATCATGGCCCTGGGCGGAGCCACGGTCATCGCCGTGCCCGCCGCCTTCACGGCGGCCACCGGCCCCTCCCACTGGGAGCTGCTGCTGCGGGCCCGGGCCGCCGAAAACCAGGTGTTCGTGATCGGCGCAGCCCAGGTGGGCGACCTCCCACCGGGGATGCCCACCTGCCACGGCCATTCGATGATCGTTGACCCCTGGGGCACGGTCATCGCCGAACTCGACGATCCGGGCCCCGGCGTGATCCTCGCCGATCTCGACTTCGAAAGACAGCGACGGATCCGCTCGCAGCTGCCGGTGCTGGCTAATCGCCGGCCCGCGGCGTACCGTTGGCCCCATGACGACACCTGGGGCTCAACTGAAAGACGTGGCTAGGGACGGGGCGAAGCAGCTACAGCCGGCGGATCACGCCGACGGATCGGTTCCCTCGTCCCCCCCCTTCGAGGTGGGCATGTTCGATTCCGAGGGCCTGCAGCTCTACTACGAGGTCCACGGGCAGGGCCCCCGGGTGCTGGTGTTCATCCACGGGATCCTCTTGGACGCCAATCTCAACCGCCGGCTTGCCACCGATCTGGCAGCACTGGGCAACCGGGTGATCCTGATCGACATGCCGGGCCACGGGCTCTCCGACAAGCCGAGGCGTGCCTCGTTCCACCGGATGGACACCTATGCCCACCACGTCGTCAATCTGCTGGACCACCTCGGCATCGACAAGGCCGTCATCGGGGGTGTGTCGCTGGGCGGGAACGTGAGCCTGCTGGTCGCCGCCCAGAACCCCGAACGGGTCCAGGGGCTCGTGGTCGAGATGCCGGTGCTCGAGTGGGCACTGCCGGCGGCGGCGGCGACCTTCATGCCCCTCCTCCTCGCCGTCCACTTCGCCCGCCCGGTGGTCAGACGGACGGCCGCAATCTTCCGCCGGCTCCCGCGGACCGGCAACGGCCCGGTCGACAGCATGATGAACTCGCTGTCCAATGATCCCGTGGAGACGGCCGCCGTCCTGCACGGGATCCTGGCCGGGCCGATCGCCCCCACGGTCGACCAGCGGGCGGCCACCGACGTCCCCGCCGTGGTCATCGGCCATCGGGTCGACCGTCTGCACCCCTTTCACGATGCCGAGCAGCTGGCACGCCGACTGCCCCAGGGCCAACTCCTCCAGGCCAACTCCATGCTCGAGCTGCGGGTCCACCCTGACCGGTTGACGGCGGAGATCAACCGACTACTCGACAAGGCGTGGAACGCCCAGGACGTGGCCGGGCGCAAAGCCGGCTGAACCTGGGCGCTCAGTCCTCGATGTCCGGGCGCCGGGACCGCTTGCGCTCCGACTGCTGGCGCTTGGCCGTCAGGCGCCGCTCCTTTGCCCCCCGGGAGGGACGCGTCGGACGCCGGGGCTTCTCGATGTGGAGGCCGGCGGCCATCCGCTCGCGGAACCGCTCGACGGCCAGCTGCCGGTTCCGGATCTGGGAGCGCTCGTCGTCGACGACCACTCGGAGCTCGGGCCCGATGCGCTCGATCAGCCGGGCCCGCTGATTGGGACCGAGTGCGGGCGAGCCGGCCACGTCGAATCGCAGTTCGACACGCGTGTTGACCTTGTTGGCGTGCTGTCCACCGGGGCCGCCGCTCGGCCCGAACCGGAACTGCAGCTCGGACAGTGGGATACGGAGCGACGGGGTGACCCGCACCACGCCCTCGTCGTCGGCCGGTGGGCTCACCGAGCCGCCCTCGCGAGGTAGGGCATACCCGGGTGGTCGGCCAGCCGGCCGGCCTCGGGACCGTGGTCGGACAGCCGTACGCGTCGCACGCACTGAACCTATGCCAACCCCCGGTCCTACACTCGGCTCATGGACCGCTCGTCCTCCTCCAGTCTCTCGACCGCCGACGCCCCCTTCCGCGGCCAGGTGGTGCTCGTCACCGGATCGTCCTCGGGGATCGGCGCCGCCACCGCCCACCGCTTTGCGGCAGCCGGTGCCATCGTGGCCGTCAACTCGGCGACCTCGGTCGAGGCCGGCGAAGCCCTAGCCGCCGAGCTGCCCGGGGCCACCTATCACCAGGCCGACGTGTCCGACGAGGACCAGGCCGGCCGGCTGGTGGAGGGTGTCGTCGAGCGCCACGGCCGGCTCGACGTGCTGGTCAACAACGCCGGCACGACCCAGGTCATCCCGCACCACGACCTGGCGGCTGCCGGCCCCGAGGTCTGGCGCCGGATCCTCGACGTCAACGTCATCGGGACATGGCAGGTCACGGTGGCTGCCGTCCCCCATCTGCGTTCTTCCGGGAACGGCCAGGTGGTCAACGTCTCCTCCCTGGCCGGCGAACGGCCGACCGGCAGCTCCATCCCCTACGCGTGCTCCAAGGCGGCGGTGAGCCACATGACCAGGCTGCTGGCCAGCTCGCTCGGTCCCGACATCCGGGTCAACGCCGTCGCCCCCGGGCTGGTCGACACCCCGTGGACCGCGGACTGGGAGGCCGTCCGGGAGTATGTGAACGCCGAGGCCCCCCTGCGACGAACAGGCACCGCCGACGACGTGGCCGAGGTCATCTTCGGCCTGGCTCGGTCGGCCTACGTGAGCGGCGAGGTCGTGCTGGTCGACGGAGGACTCCACCTCCGCTGAGTGGCGCGGTCGGCCGCTCCCCGGGCCCAGGTCTCCCGGTCCACTCTCCAGATCCCGTGGACCCGGCCGGGGAAGTGCCGGAGGACCCGTTCGTCGACCAATGAGAGCCCGAGCCGGCGGGCCACCGCCTCCGACCGCTCGTTCTCCGGCAGGATCACGCTGAACACCTCGTCGGCGTCGAGCTCCTCGAAGGCATAGGCGACGGAGCGGACCCCGGCCTCCGAGGCGTAACCGAGGCCCCAGCGTGACGGGTCGAGTGCCCACCCGACCTCCAGCCCCGGCCAGTCCTGCCGCTCCGGCCGGTGCAGCCCGGCTCGCCCGACCAGACGGCCACTCGACCGCTCCTCGAGGGCCCACTGGCCCGAGCCCCGGAGCTCCCACTGGCCCAGCCAGGCGGCCATGGCTCCCCAGGCCTCATCACGCGAGTACGTCCCGGGCAGATGGAGGGCGTCGCGCACCTCGGGGGCGGTCATCACCTCGGTGTAGGCGTCGAGGTCGGACTCCCGGAAGGGACGGAGCACCAATCGGTCGGTGACCAGGGTGGGACAGCGGGTCATCCGCACCGCCTGATCGTCCATCCCACTTTCGTACCACCGAATCCACGCGCGTGCCGAGGACCCCTGCGACGTAACAGACGCGTGAAAACCCGGTCCCGCGGCGTAAAGAAGGGGAGAAAGGCCCTTCCCGGCGGGACAGGGCCGTGGCACGGTTGCCGGGTGGCTCACACCGACAACGACGGGACAGGACGCGACCAGCTGCGGGAGCGCACCTCCCGACCCTCCCTCGCCCGCACCTTCAGCGAGCACGCCGGGTGGTGGATCGCCCTGGCTGCCGTGGCCGGCCCGATCGCCATGGCTCTGGCCCTCACACCCTGGCGCGGCCATCTCGACACCGGGGACAACGCACTGTTCCTGGTGCTGGTCATCGTGGCGGTGGCCAGCACCGGCCGGAGGCTGGCGGCGGCCGTCGCCGCGCTCACCTCGGCCCTCGCCTTCGACTTCTTCCTGACCCGCCCCTACAACTCGTTCCGCATCACCAGCCACCAGGACCTGATCACCGAGCTCCTGCTGCTGGTGGTGGGACTGGCCGTGGGCGAGCTGGCCGCACGGGGCCGCACCCACCGGGTGGCCGCCACCGAGCGCAGTGACGAACTGGCCCTGTTGCACTCGGTGACCGAGCTGGCCGCCTCCGGCCGGGACGCCCGCGTGGTGATCGACGCCGCCTTAGCCGGCCTCCAGCAGCTGCTCGACCTGCGGGACTGCCACTTCACCCGGCACGACCCCGGGCACATCGCCGCCCGGATCACCCCCGAGGGAGAGCTCCTGGTCGGTGGCGGATCGTGGACGACCGAGGACCTCGGACTGCCCACCCGCCGGGTGGACCTCCCGGTGAGGGGGAACGGCTGGCTGCTCGGCCACTTCCTGCTCACCCCCACGCCGGGCCACCGGGTGGCCCACGGCCAACTGCTGGTGGCCGTGGCCATCGCCGACCAGGTGGGCTCGGTGCTGGCCGCCGAAGACCCCATTCACGCAGTAGCCGGTTCGAAAGGACGGAACACCGACATGACTCCCAACGACCAACCATTGCGAGGCCCCAATGCTTGACGTCATCTTTATCGCCGCGCTCATCGCCTTCTTCGCGTTGATGGTCGCCTTCGTGCACTGGTGCGAGCGGATCGTCGGCAAGGAGGACGTCAGCGAGGTCGGCCTCACCGACGATGACGTCGATGACGGCCCAGCCACCGATCGCACTGACTCCGCTTCCACCATCAAGACACCAGAGGAGGTCACCTCATGAAGAGCTACGACAATCTCGTCGGCCTGATCATTGCCGTGCTGGTCACGGCCTATCTGATCTACGCGCTCGTCGCCCCGGAGAAGCTCTGATGTCACAGAACGTCATCGATGTCATCATCCTCGTCGTCCTGTTGGCCATCTCGACGCCGCTCCTCGGGTCGTACATGGCCAAGGTGTTCCAGAACAAGAAGGCTCCGGGCGACCGGGTCTTCCTCCCCGTCGAACGGCTCATCTACAGGGCCACCGGAGTCAATCCCGAGGGCGAGCAGCGGTGGACCACCTATGCCATCTCGGTGATGGCCTTCTCGCTGGTCTCCGTCCTGGTCCTCTACGGGATGCAGCGGCTCCAGGCCCACCTCCCGCTCAACCCGGACCACCTGGCCAACCTGCCTGCACCGCTTTCGTTCAACACGGCGGCCAGCTTCCTCACCAACACCAACTGGCAGAACTACGCCGGTGAGGACACCATGTCCCAGTTCACCCAGATGGCCGGGCTGGTGGTGCAGAACTTCGTCTCCGCCGCCGTCGGCATCGCCGTGGCCGTGGCCCTCATCCGGGGACTGACCCGCAAGCGGTCGAACACCCTCGGGAACTTCTGGGCCGACCTCACCCGCATCGTCATCCGCGTTCTCATTCCGATCGCCGCCATCGCCGCCATCATCCTGATCGCCCAGGGGGCGGAGCAGAACCTGCACGCCACCCACATGATCACCACGGTTGCCGGCCAGTCCCAGGGGATCCCCGGCGGCCCGGTGGCCTCGCAGGAGGCGATCAAGCAGCTCGGGACCAACGGTGGCGGCTACTTCAACGCCAATGCCGGCCATCCCTTCGAGAGCCCGACCGGGCTGACCAACATGTTGTTGAACTGGTTGCTGCTCTCCATCCCGTTCGCCCTGGCGTGGACCTTCGGCAAGATGGCCAAGGACCGCAAGCAGGGCTATGCCGTCCTCGGAGCCATGGTTGGCCTGTGGGCCATCGCCGCCCTGGTGATCATGCCGCTCGAGGCCAACGGGAACATCCACATCTCCCAGGCCCACGTCTCCCAGGCGATCACCGCCACCTCGCCGGGGGGCAACATGGAGGGCAAGGAGATACGCAACGGACCGATCCTCTCCGCCCTCTTCAACTCCTCGTCGACCAGCACCTCCACCGGATCGATCAATTCGGCCAACGACAGCTACACCCCACTCGGCGGAGGGGTGCTCCTGTTCAACATGATGCTCGGGGAGGTCAGCCCGGGCGGTACCGGATCCGGGCTGTACGGGATGCTCATCATGGCCCTGCTGGCGGTGTTCATCGCCGGGCTGATGGTCGGGCGAACGCCCGAGTACCTGGGCAAGAAGATCCAGGCCGCCGAGATGAAGCTGGTCGTCCTCTACCTGTTGATGGTTCCGTTCGTGATCCTGCTGTTCACCGCCATTTCGGTGGTCATGCATTCGTCACTGGCATCGATCTACAACCCGGGGCCCCACGGTCTCAGTGAGGTCACCTACGCCTTCGTCTCGCCAGCCAACAACAACGGCTCGGCCTTCGCCGGCCTCAACGGCAATACCGACTGGTACAACACCACGCAGGCTGTCTGCATGCTGGTCGGCCGGTTCGCCCTGATGGTGCCCGTCCTGGCCATCGCCGGCTCGCTGGGCCGCAAGCAGAGGGTCCCGGCGACGTCGGGGACCTTCCCGACCGGCACCCCCCTGTTCGCAGTGCTGATCGCAGGCATCGCCGTCATCATCGTCGGCCTCACTTACTTCCCCGTGCTGGCCCTCGGCCCCATAGTCGAACATCTCGTCGGAAAGTTCTGAGAAGGAGTCCGTGATGAGTCCCTCATCCACCATCGAAGTACCCGAGGCCCCTCAGCAGGAAACCCGGTCGGGCGGCACCAAGCGCCGCTCGGCCGCTTTTGACAGATCCATGGTCCGCCGGGCCCTGGTCGACTCGGTGATCAAGCTCAGCCCGCGGCACATGGCCAGCAATCCGGTGATGTTCGTGGTCGAGGTCGGCAGCGTGCTCACCACCTTCTACCTCATCCGCGATTTCGGTACTTCATCGAGCTCGGAGAACGTCTTCGCCCTCGGCGTGGTCATCTGGCTGTGGTTCACCGTGCTCTTCGCCAACTTCGCCGAAGCGGTCGCCGAAGGGCGGGGCAAAGCACAGGCCGACACCCTACGCAAGACCCGGGCCGAAACCGTCGCCTACGTGCAACGCGGCGACGACATCGTGGAGGTGGCCTCCAGCCAGCTCCAACTCGGCGACCTGTGCGTGGTGACCCCTGGACAGCTCATTCCCGGGGACGGCGACATTGTCGACGGCATCGCCACCGTCGACGAGTCGGCCATCACCGGAGAGTCGGCCCCGGTCATCCGCGAGTCCGGCGGTGACCGGTCGGCGGTGACCGGTGGGACACGGGTGCTCTCCGACCGGATCGTGGTGCGCATCACCTCCAGGCCGGGTGAGACGTTCCTCGACCGGATGATCGCCCTGGTCGAAGGGGCCAGCCGCCAGAAGACACCGAACGAGATCGCCCTGGACATCCTGCTGGCCGGACTGACCATCATCTTCATGTTCACGGTGGTGTCGCTCCAGCCCTTCTCCATCTACTCGGGTGCCCCGCAGTCGATCATCGTGCTGGTGGCTCTGCTGGTCTGCCTGATCCCCACCACCATCGGCGCGCTCCTCTCCGCCATCGGCATCGCCGGCATGGACCGCCTGGTGCAGCGCAACGTCCTGGCCATGTCGGGCCGGGCCGTCGAGGCCGCCGGGGACGTCTCCACCCTGCTGCTCGACAAGACCGGCACCATCACCTTCGGCAACCGGCAGGCTGACGTGTTCGTGCCCATGCCCGATGTCGAGCAATACGAGCTGGCTTCCGCGGCCATGCTCTCGAGCCTGGCCGACGAGACCCCTGAGGGCCGGTCCATCGTGGACCTGGCCGAAACCCACTACGGCCAAGTCGCCCAGGAGGTCCCCGCGGCCGATCTGGTGCCGTTCACCGCCCAGACCCGTATGAGCGGACTCGACGTGGACGGACGGTCGATCCGCAAGGGTGCCGCCGACTCGGTGAGGCGGTGGGTGGAGGACCAGGGGGGAACTCCCCCGGACGAGCTGGCGCCCGTTGTTGAGGCCATCTCCAAGGGCGGCGGCACGCCGCTGGTGGTGGCCGACGGCCCGCGGGTGCTGGGTGTGATCCACTTGAAGGACGTGGTGAAGCCCGGCATAGCCGAAAAGTTCATCGAGATGCGCAAGATGGGCATCCGCACCGTGATGATCACGGGCGACAACCCGCTGACCGCCGCTGCCATCGCCGCCGAGGCCGGCGTGGACGACTTCCTGGCCGAGGCCACCCCCGAGGACAAGATGGCCCTGATCAAGAAGGAGCAGGCGGGAGGCCACCTGGTGGCCATGACCGGGGACGGCACCAACGACGCGCCGGCCCTGGCCCAGGCCGACGTCGGGGTGGCCATGAACAGCGGGACCCAGGCGGCCAAAGAGGCCGGCAACATGGTCGACCTCGACTCCACCCCGACCAAGCTCATCGACATCGTGGAGATCGGCAAGCAGCTGCTGATCACCCGGGGATCGCTCACCACTTTCTCCATCACCAACGACATCGCCAAGTTCTTCGCCATCATCCCGGCCATGTTCGTCGGTGTGTACCCTGCCCTGCACACCCTCAACATCATGCACCTGAGCTCGCCGCACAGCGCCATCCTGTCGGCGGTCATCTTCAACGCCCTGATCATCGTGGCGTTGATCCCCCTGGCGCTCCGCGGCGTCAAGTTCCGGGCCGCCGGGGCTGCTGCGGTATTGCGCCGCAACATGCTCATCTACGGGCTCGGTGGCTTCATCATCCCCTTCATCGGGATCAAACTCATCGACATGATCATCACTGCGTTGGGAGTCAAATAATGCGCCGTCAACTACTGACAGCTATCGGCATGGTCATCGTGATGACCCTGGTCTGCGGACTGGCTTACGGGCTGGCGCTGACCGGCCTCGGTGAGCTGGCGTTCGGGCACCAGGCCAACGGCTCCATCGTCCAGAAGGGGGGCAAGGACGTCGGCTCCTCGCTCATCGGCCAGTCCTTCACCGACAGCAAGGGCAACCCGATCCCCAAGTACTTCCAGTCCCGTCCGTCCGAGGCCGTGACCTCGTCGGCCACCGACAACATCACCGTCTCGGAGGCGTCCAACCTGGGCCCGTCCAATCCCCTGCTCATCGGCTTCATCCCCGGGGTCAACTCGGTGGGGCTCGACGGCTCCCCCTCGAAGACCAACCCCTTTGCCACTCCCGCCGATCCGTTCTGCGTGCCGGTGGACACCACGTCGGCAGCTGCTCCGGTGACCAGCCCCTCTGCGGGCCAGAAGTACGCCAAGAACAGCGACGGCACCTACGTCTGCGACCCCAACACCGTCCCCGAACGGGCCGTCTCCTACCGGCAGGAGTTCGGCCTTGCCCCCGATGCCCAGGTTCCGGTCGATGCCGTGACCGCCTCGGGATCGGGGTTGGATTCCGACATCTCGATCGCCAACGCCGACATCCAGGCCCCGACCGTGGCCAAGGCCCGGGGACTGTCGCTGGCCCAGGTCAATGATCTGATCAAGTCCAACACCACAGGGCGTAGCCTGGGTGTCCTGGGCGATCCGGGGGTCAACGTGCTGACGCTGAACATCGCACTCGACAACCTGACGCAGAAGTAGACGATGGGTCGACGGTAGAGCCGGGAGGAGGACAGTGGCACGGGGAAGGCTACGGCTGTATCTCGGCGCTGCCCCCGGTGTCGGCAAGACCTTCGCCATGCTCAATGAGGGGTGGCGACGCAAGGAGCGCGGTACCGACGTGGTCATCGGCTGGGTGCAGGACCACGAACGGCCCCATACCGATGCGCAGATCCGGGATCTGCCCGTGTTCCCGCGCCGGGCCGGCGAGTATCGGGGCCAGACCTTCGAGGAGATGGACCTCGACGGTCTGCTCGAACGGAAGCCCGAGCTGGTGCTGGTCGACGAGCTGGCCCACACCAACGTGCCGGGGTCGAAGCACACCAAGCGGTGGCAGGACGTCGAAGAGCTGCTCGATGCCGGCATCAACGTCATCTCCACCGTCAACCTTCAGCACCTCGAGTCGCTCAACGACGTCGTGGAGCGCATCACCGGTGTCGCCCAGCAGGAGACGGTGCCCGACCGGGTGGTGAGAGCGGCCGACCAGCTGGAGCTGGTCGACATGGCCCCCGAGGCCCTCCGTCGGCGCCTGGCCCACGGGAACGTCTACCCCCCCGAGCGCATCGATGCCGCACTGGCCAACTACTTCCGCACCGGGAATCTGACCGCACTGCGCGAGCTCACCCTGCTGTGGGTCGCCGACCGGGTCGACGAGGAGCTCAGCAGCTACCGCGAGCGTCACGGCATCGCCGGCCCGTGGGAGACCAAGGAACGCGTGGTGGTCTCCCTGACGGGATCGACCGGCAGCGCGGTGCTCATCCGCCGGGCGGCACGCATGGCCATGCGCACCAAGGCCGAACTGGTCGGCGTCCACGTGCGCAGCGACGACGGGCTCTCCGACCAGGGCTCGACCGGACTGGGCAAGAACCGGGCGCTGCTCGACGACCTCGGGGGACGCTTCGTCGAGGTCGTCGGCGCAGACGTCGCACCTGCCCTGATACAGGTGGCCCGGGCCGAGAACGCCACCCAGCTGGTACTCGGCGCCACCCACCGGAGCCGGCTCACCGAGTTCGTCCGCGGTTCCGTCATCAATTCGGTCATCCGGGCGGCCGGGGGAGCCCTCGACATCCACGTCATCGCCACCGACGCGCCGTCCGCCACCGATGTCAAGGAGGAGGAGGAAGCCGAGGACGGGCGGCCGGTGCGGGGCGCGGGCGGCACCGCGCCGGCGCGCCTGCGCCGAAGCCTGCTCTCTCCGCTCCCGGTCCGTCGGCGGGTCGCTGCCCTGATCATCGGCGTCATCGGCTTCCCCCTGCTGACCCTGCTCCTCACCACCGCCGGCAGCAGCCACGCCGACCTGGCCACCGCCCTCAGCTCGTACCTCGTGCTGGTGGTCGTGGTGGCAGCCACCGGCGGGGTGTGGCCGGCGGTGCTGGCGGCGTTGGCCGGTTTCCTCCTGTCCAACTACTACTTCACTCCGCCCATCCACACCTTCACCATCACCAACGCACGGGACATCCTGGCGCTGGTCATGTTCCTGGTCACGGCCGGGGTGGTCAGCGTGCTGGTGGACCTCGCCGCCAGGAGGACGGCCACGGCCGTGCAGGCCCGGTCCGACGCCCGGACGCTGGCGCGCGTCGCCGGCCGGATGGTGGCCCCCGAGGGCAATCCGTTGCCCGCCGTGCTGGACGAGTTGGTGGTCGCCTTCCGCCTCGAAGCGGCGGCCGTTCTACGCTCCGGACCGGAGCCCGGCCGATCGCCCGCCGCCGCGGGAGTCGACGACCTCTCCACCCGTGCATGGACGAGCGTGGTGGCTGCCGGCCCACGGCCACCCCTGTCCCCCGCCGGGGCCACCGTGGTCCTGCCCCTCACCGACCTGGAGATCCTGGCCATCCGAGGGCCCGGGCTGAGCGCCGAGGACCGGGACATCCTGGCTGCCTTCGCCGCCCAACTGGCAACCGCTCTCCAGAGCGACCGGCTCCATGCCGAAGCCGCCGAGGCGGACGCCCTGGCCAGGGCCAACCAGCTGCGCTCTGCCCTGCTGGCCGCGGTCAGCCACGACCTCCGCACGCCGTTGGCCTCCATCAAGGCGGCGGCGTCCAGCCTCCTGTCGGACCAGCTCGACTTCGGGCCCGAGGAGACCCGCATCCTGCTCCAGACCATCGACGACGAGTCGGACCGGATGAGCAACCTGGTCGAGAACCTGCTCGACATGAGCCGCCTGGAGACCGGCTCGATGGATGTGCTCCACGAGTCCACCGACGTCGGCGAACTGATCGCCGCCGCCATCGAGAGCCTGGGGCCCCGCGGCGCCGAGGTCACCGCCGACGTGCCGGTCTCCCTCCCCCGGGTCAGCACCGACCCGGTACTGCTGGAGAGGGCGGTGGCCAACCTGGTCGACAACGCGCTCATCCATGCCCGGGGGCGTGGGCTGCGCATCGAGGCGGGACCGGTGGCCGGCCGGGTCGACATCCGGGTGATCGACCGTGGTCCGGGCATCCCCCGGGAGGATCGGGACGTGGTGTTCCAGCCGTTCCAGCGTCTGGGGGACGCCGAGCACCGGGTGGGGGTCGGGCTGGGCCTCGCCGTGTCGCGGGGATTCGTGGAGGCGGCCGGTGGCGAGCTCGACATCGAGGACACCCCGGGCGGTGGCTGCACGATGGTCATCCGGCTGCCGGCCACCGACCCGGTGGACGAGCCCGACCCGGAGGCAGCCGACGGGGTCGTCCCGGCGCCGCCCACCGAGGCCGGCTCCAGGTCCGGAACGATGCCATGACCCCTCTGTCCCCCCAGCAGGACCACAGCGCTGCCACATCGGGCGAATCGGGCACCAAGGTGTTGGTGGTAGACGACGACGCGGCACTGCTGCGGGCCCTGACCATCAGCCTCAACGCCCGCGGGTACGAGGTGGTGGGGGCCCGCAGCGGGGAGGAGGGCCTGGATCGGGCTGCGCACCGGCACCCTGACATCGTGCTGCTCGACCTGGGCCTGCCGGGGATCGACGGCCGTGAGGTCATCCAGGGCCTCCGGGGATGGAGCTCGGTGCCGATCATCGTGCTGTCCGCCCGGCACCAGAGTGTCAGCAAGGTGCAGGCGCTCGACCTCGGAGCCGACGACTACCTGACGAAGCCGTTCGGCATGGACGAGCTCCTGGCCCGGCTCCGCGCCGCGCTGCGCCGCACCGTCACCGAACCCGAGGAGCCCATGGTGGAGGCGGAGGGGTTCACGGTGGACCTGGTGGCCAAGCGAGTGACCCGCGATGGTGTCGACGTGCACCTCACCCCCAAGGAGTGGGACATCGTCGAGGTGCTGGTCCGCAACCCCGGTCGGCTGGTGTCCCAGCGCCAGCTGCTCCACGACGTGTGGGGCCCCGGGTACGAGACCGAGACGGAGTACCTGAGGGTGCTCATGGGCCGGGTGCGCCGCAAACTGGAGCTGGACCACTCCCGCCCCCGCCACTTCCGCACCGAGCCGGGCATGGGGTACCGCTTCGAGCCCTGACCGCGGCCTGAGCCGGCCGGTCGAGGATCCCGGGACGCTCCCGTTCACGATTTCTTTCCGGGTGACCCAGGCATTTTCACAACGTGTTCACGCCCTGCACCAATACGATTGGAAACAACGATGGAGGTGTAGTGATGTGGGATCGTCTGTTGCTTGCGATGGACCAATTCGACTCGGGGCAGGCCGCCCTTGACTTCACCACAGGGCTCGCGGCTGCATCCGGGGCCGACGTGCGGGTGTTCCACGCGCGCGAGCTTCCGAAGTGCCCGCGGGTCCCACCTCTCGAGACCGTGGCCGACGCCCACTACCTCGTGGACGAAGCGGTCTTCCGTCTGCGCCTCGCGAACATCGACGCAGAGGGTCGAGCTTGTTCCGCGCGCGAGGAGCAGGTGGCGAGCCGAATCGTGGACGAGGCATCACACTGGCAGTGCGATGCGATCGTCCTCGGATCCCGTCGACTTCGAGGAATCAGCCGGCTCTCCGGATGGGGCGTCAGAGAGCGCATCCTACGGCTCTCGCCGCTGCCGGTGATCGTGACCCCACAACCCCTCCTCATAGGGAAGCACCGCCCCATGGTGCCGGCATCCGGCGCCGTCGACGAGGACGGGGCCCGCTCGCGGCGTCGCTGACGATGGAGCGCCTGCTGGGACCGGCATCGGAATTGATCGCACGGACCTGGGCCGTGTGCGCCGCAAGTTCGGGATGTACCACTGACCCGGCCCACCGCTTCGTGCCCTGAGGCGGGTATGGGCCACCGCTTCGATCCCTGAGGGGCGTCGCCTACGATCGACGGCCGTGGACCGTCGCACCGTGGAGATCTACGACGACCGGGGCCTCCAGTGGGCCGCCACCCACGCCACCGCCGGCCGACGCTCCGAGGCAGCGTCGTTTGCCGCCCGGGTGCCGCCGGGTGCGACCCGCATCGACATCGGGTGCGGCGCCGGCCGCTACCTCCCCTACCTGGGTCGACCCGCCATCGCCTTCGACGCCTCCTCGGCGATGCTCGACGCGTGCCGGGCCGTCTTCCCCGAAGCCCTCTACGTCCAGGGCGATGTGGAGCGGCTTCCCTTCACCCGGGGGTCGGTGGGTGGGGCGTGGTCGTGGATGACCCACCTCCACGTGGCGAGGGACCGGTTGCCCATGGCGCTGTGGGATCTCCACCGGGTGCTGGCGGTGGGCGCCCCCTTTGCGGTCCAGGTCCTCGAAGGGGAGTACGAGGGCGATGCGCTGGACGGGGACGAGGTCGGCGGGCGCTTCTTCGCCGGCTGGCGTCCCGACCGACTGGGGGATGTGGTGACCGGGGCCGGCTTCGTCGTCGAGGACGGCTCCCTGTCCGTGTCCGGAGACGAGGTGCGGCTGTGGGCGGTGCGCAGCCGCACGCTGGCCGACACCGTGGGAGAGGGCATGCGGATGCTGGTCTGCGGCATCAACCCGTCGCCGTACTCGGCCGATGCCGGGGTCGGGTACGCCCGACCGGGCAACCGGTTCTGGCCGGCCGCCCTGCAGGCGGGCGTCGTCGGAAAGGACCGGGACGCGGCGGACGCCCTGTGGGCCCACGGCATGGGGATGACCGACTTCGTCAAACGGGCCACCCGGACGGCGGCCGAGGTGACGGTCGACGAGTACCGGCACGGCTTCGACCGGGTGGAGCGGCTCGTGCGGTGGCTGCAGCCGCGGGCGGTGTGCTTCGTGGGCCTCTCGGGCTGGAGGACCGTGGTCGATCCGAGGGCGGTCGCCGGACTCCAGCCGGAGGACATCGGCGGCAGGCCGGCCTACGTGATGCCCTCGACCAGCGGCCTCAACGCCCGCACCTCCCTCGAGGAGCTCGCCGGACACCTCCGTCGCGCATGGGAGGTCGGCGGAGGAGGGTGACCTCGAAGGTCGGGCGCACTCGGGGCGGTGCGCAGCGATCAGGAGGCCCAGGGACCTACCCCCCCGATACGGGTGGGGGTGATCCTGACCACGAAGCCCACGTCGGGGTCGTCCACCGGGGGGAACTTCACGCCGGGCCCCAGGTAGACCTCGGCCAGTCGCTGCAGGAGCGGGGCCGCACCCCCGAGGGTCACCTCTGCGGTCCCCTGCACCACCAGGTAGTGGTCGAGCCCGTGCTCGTCGCTCCCCTCGGCCTCGATGGACAACGCGACCCGGGGGTCGCGTTGGAGGTTCTGCACCTTGCGCCATGCCGCCATGTGGGCGGTGACGATCTGGTCCCCGTCGACTCCCACCCAGACCAGCGACACCTGGGGGCTGCCGTCGGGGTTGAGGGTCACCATGTGGCCCAGCCTTCCCGCGGTCACCACGTCCCGCACCTGATCGGTCAACAGCGTGCTCATCGTCCCTCCTCCGCTGGCGCGACTTTCCCCATCAGTACAGCCCGTCGACCGGGCCGTAGTGATCGACTATCGGTGGTGACGCGAAGTACGGCCCGATCAATGCCCGCCATTGGGCGAACGCCTCGGACTGGCGGAAGCCCACCAGGTGATCGTCGACTGTCTCCCACTCGACGAGCAGGAGGTACCGGTCGGGTGATTCGATCCCCCGGTGCAGTTCCAGCGAGATGAATCCGTGAGCACGGGAGACGACCGATCGGGCCTCGATCAGGGCAGCCTCGAACTCGGCCGCGGTCCCGGTCCGAACGGTGATCACGGCGTGCTCGAGGACCATGCGACGCGACGCTACCTGCAGCGTGGCGCGGATGCGACAGGCAGCTGCCCGGCTTCCACATTGCAGCGTGCTTCGGAATGGCGGAGCCGGCTCAGGCGTTGAATTGGGAGATCCCCTCGCTGACCGCAGTGGGCTCCCGCGAGGGGGCGAGGCGGAACGACGGCACGAACAGAACAAGGAGCAATTGGTGAAGGTCGAGATCTGGTCCGACGTGGTGTGCCCCTGGTGCTACGTGGGGAAGCGGCAGTTCGAGACAGCCCTGGCCGAGTTCCCCCACGCCGACCAGGTGTCCGTCGAATGGAGGAGCTTCGAGCTCGACCCTGGTGCTCCCCCGGCCACGGACTTGAGCATGGCCGAGGTGCTCCAACGCAAGTACGGGATGACCCAGGAGCAGGCTGCGGCCGCCAATCAGCGGATGACGGCGCTCGCCGCCGCCGTGGGCCTCGAGTACCACCTGGACCGCGTGCAGCTCGGCAACACCTTCGACGCCCACCGGCTCATCCACCTGGCAGCCGGCCACGGGCTCGCAGATGCCATGAAGGAACGCCTGCTGGCCGCGTACTTCACCGAAGGCCAGGCCATCGGAGAGACGGCGACGCTACAGCGCCTGGCCGCCGAAGTCGGGCTCGACCCCGAGGAAGTCGCCTCCACCCTCGCCGGTAGGGAGTTCGCCGACGAAGTCCGGGGGGACGAGGCACGGGCCGTCGCCCTGGGCGCCACCGGCGTGCCGTTCTTCGTCATCGACGAGACCTACGGCGTCGCCGGGGCTCAACCGTCCGACGTCCTGTTGGGTGCCCTGGAACGGGCCTGGTCCGAGTCCCACCCGATCGTCATGATCGACGAGGCAGGCGCCGCCTCCTATGCGGACGACAGCTGTTCGATCTGAGGGGCGCCCCGCTCAGCCTCCGAGCATGCCGTAGGCGCCGCTGACCGTCAGCGTGGTCACCAGGCGGCGGTCGGCCACCATCACCTGGCGGAACTCGTCCCAATCCGGGTGCTCGCCCCGTGCCGCCCGATACATCCCGACCAGCTCCTCGACCACGTGGTCGTCCACTGCCCCGGCCACCTCGGACAGGGCCACGGTCCCCTCGAGCACCACGTAGGCAAAGAAGTCCCCGCGGGTCACGTGCAGGGAGGCGCGAGGGTCGCGGCGCAGGTTCTTGGTCTTCGCCCGCCCGTTGGTCACCGAGATCCGGACGGTGTGCCGCTCCCCCGCCAGGTAGAGGATGTTGGACAGCTGGGGCCGGCCGTCACGCTTGAGAGTGGCCAGCACCCCTTGGCGGTGCTGGCCGGCGAAGGCGAAAGCCTGGTCGAGGTCGATACCCATTGCCCCAAGGTATCCCGGGGCTGGTTGTTCCGGCGCCCGGAGCCCGGGGCCGAACTGCTCAGGCGTCCCGCCGCACGAGGACCCAGCCGCCGACGACCACGATGACCGCGGCATAGAGCGCCAGGGTGCCGGCCGCCGCCCACGGCGACATGAGCACCCCGGCGAAGTCCGTCTTGCGGGTGGTCACCACGATCATGGCCAGACCGAGGTTGGACGGCAGGTACCGCTCGATCGAGTTGCTGATACTCGAGGGGAAGATCTGGATGATCAACGGGAGCACGAGGAGCAACCCGACGTAGAGCGAGATCGCCCCGGCGGTGTGCCGGAGCATGAAGCCGATCCCGAGGGCGATGATGGTGAGGAGGACAAGGTAGACGCCACAGAGGAACACGGCACGTGCGGCCCCGGTGCTGGTGATGCTGGCCACCGGGATCGTCGGGCTCTTGATCTGCGCCACGATCGAGCTGCCGGACGGAAGGGCCTTCCCCCCGTGCGCCGTCAGCACGGCCTGGCTGACGAAGAACGAGGCGAACGCCGTGAGCTCGGCCACCACGAAGATCACCGCCGCGATGACGATGCCCTTGGCCGCCAGCACGGTGGTGCGGCGCGGAATGGTGGCCAGGGTCGTCCTGATCGAGCCGGTGGCGTACTCCGAGGTCACGATCAGTGCCCCCAGGACGCCGACGACGAACTGGGAGATGAACTCACCTGTCTGGGAGAAGCGGACGGGGTCGAACTGGGCGCGGTCCACGACGCCCAGGCCGGCCCACCGGCCGGCCTCGATATTGGTGACCAGCGCAGAGAGCCCGATTCCTGCGACCACGACGACGACCAGGGCGATCCACGTCGATCGCACGGAGCGCAGTTTGGTCCACTCGGAGAGGGTCTCCTCGCGCAGGCCGGCGCGGCCGCGCTCGATCGGGGCCAGCGTCGTGGCGACCGTCGTCACGAGGGCACCCCCACGCGGGCGTGCCCGTGGAAGTCGACGGAGTCCGAGGTGAGCTCCATGAAGACCTCCTCGAGGCTCGCCTGTTGCGGGCTCAGCTCGTGGAGGGCGATACCGGCGGCGTGCGCAGCGTCCCCGATCCGGGCCGGGTCCACCTTTGTCACGAGCAGGCTGTCGCCCTCTCCGCGGGTGACCGAGGCCCCGATCGAGGAGAGCGCATCGGCGAGCCTGCCTGCCTCGGGCGAGCGCACGAGCACGGTGGCCACGGTGTTGGACCTGATGAAGTCGTCGACGGTGGTGTCGGCGATCAGCTTTCCCCGGCCGATCACGACGAGGTCGGTGGCGGAAAGCGACATCTCGCTCATCAGGTGACTCGAGACGAAGATCGTCCTGCCCTCACCGGCCAGGGACTTGAGCAGGTTGCGGACCCAGAGGATCCCCTCGGGGTCGAGGCCGTTGATCGGCTCGTCGAAGAGCAGCACGCCGGGGTCTCCCAGGAGCGCCGAGGCGATGCCGAGCCGCTGGCTCATGCCCAGGGAGTACTTCCCCACCTTGCGACCGGCCACTGCGGTGAGGCCGACGAGCTCCAGCACCTCGTCGACACGCTCCTTCTGGATGGCGTTGGTCTGGGCCAGGCTCAGCAGGTGGTTGCGGGCCGAGCGGCCCGGGTGGACCGCCGTGGCCTCGAGCAGCGCCCCCACTTCGCGCAGGGGCCACTTGAGATCGTGGTAGCGCCGGCCGTCGAGCGTCACGTCGCCGGCGTTGGGCCGGTCGAGCCCCATGATCATCCGCATGGTGGTGGACTTCCCCGAGCCGTTGGGCCCCAGGAAGCCGGTCACCACGCCGGCCCGGACCTCGAAGCTGAGGCCGTCCACGGCGCGGGTCCTCCCGTAGCTCTTCGAGAGCCGGGTGGCCTCGATCACGTGCGTGCTCCCCTGTGGCGCATGCCACGACCGTACCAGCGCCGCGCCGGAATACCCCCAGGCAGGGAGGTTGCGACCGAGGAGCATGGGAAGGGCATGCCCCCCGGAACGTTTAGGGCCTGCCCCGTATCGGCGTGCAGGCGATCGTGTTCAAATGGAGCCAGCAACCACCGGTTGTGCCAACCATCAGACGGGGCGACTCAAGGCGGAACGCCAGGAACGCCTGGTGGAGTGGGCGGCGGCGGAGGCATGGATGCTCGACTTGGACACCGACGTGGCCCCCCGTCCCAGGTCGGGCATCCATGTCGTCTCGCCCCTGATGGGCGTGACGGGATCGAAGGGGCCACCGTGAGGGCAGAGGACCGACGATGAGCGAGGGCGAAACCGACGGCCTTCTCACCGTGCAGCTCATGGGGGCCACCCACGCCCTCCACCGAGCAGCGATCGCGCAGGAGGGTGTCAGGTCCGACGGGACAGCCCCATCCGCTCTGCGATGTCCGCCACAGGCCGCTGTGGCCCGTGCAATCGGCACCCCGGGCACCCTGGATCGGATGCACCCCCTGAGCGTCGCCGGCCGCACCGCCGACAACCTGAACAGGATGGTCGTGGACGGGATCTCCGAGGCGGAGCCGGTCAACCGGGGCGCACTTCCGCTCATCTGCGAACCGGTGGCGGCGGAGCAGATCGGACAAGCCATCGATCGGCCATGGGCCTCCTGTTCCGGGTAACGTGCGGTACTTTTTGGATTCTCCAGTCCTTCGGCGTGCGGAATGATGCCCGATCACAATCGGGCATCTCCGAAATCTGCCGATGACAGCCGGAAGGAGCCCGAAGTACCCCCCGCGACGGTGCGATCACCGTGGCGCTCGCCACGGACAGCTTCCTCAGCGGCGACGGCCTCGCTCTGGAACTGCTTCGGGGAGGCGCATCGAGAATCGCCTACCTGCTCGACACACGGCTCCCCGACCTCGACGCCGTCCTCGACGCACTGAACGAGGTGTGCGCCGGGCAGACCGTCCTCGACCCGGGCATCGTGGACTCCCTGGTCCAGCGCCGCGGCGATCCGGCATCGACGGGAGTCGGCCAGTCGTATCTGGAGGTCTGTGGTGCCGCCCCCGGAGATCACAGCACCGATCAGGTTGCCGCCGGTATCCGGGCGGCTCTGGAGGGCGACCTCCTCGTACCCATGAAGGTGCACGTCCCCTGCCACAGCGCGGACACGTCACGTTGGTTCGACGTCTTCATCTCCTCCCGCCTCGCTGATGATGGTCATTGTCTCGGCGCTACCGTCACGCTGGCCCTCTCTTGCCGGACCACCCGGTAGCGTCCGCTCCCGGACGCCGGGTTCCCCGTCGGGCGCCGGTAGGCCGAGGGCGTCGGACCTGGATCAGCCGTCGACCGTCATCCCGACCGCAATGGTCTGTTCGATATGGCGCCGGGTGGCGTCGATCTCCTCGGCCACCGACTCGTCCTCGGCCATCACGGCGTCGAGATCCGTGGACTCATAGCCGATCACACCCATATCGGCGAATGTCTGGCGCATCTTCGGTCCCCACAGGCCGATGTCCTTGAGCGTCGGGACGATGCGGGTGAACAACAGGCTGCGGAAGACCTTCTGGCTCTCGCTGGCGTCGACGTAGTCGATGCAGGCCTTTGCGTCGTAGCCGAGGCGCTCCCACAGCTCGTTGGCGAGGAATCGATCGCGCATCCGGTAGCACGCATCGGCACAGAACTCCTCGCGCTCGTCACGCTCCGCCTGCGTCAGCTGGGGGTAGTAGTCGCGCAGTGCAAGGCGGCCGAACATCACATGACGCGCCTCGTCCTGCATGACATAGGCGTTGACCGCCTTCCCCAATGGGTCGCCTGCCGTGTTGCGGATCAACCCGAACGCGGCGAGGGCCAGGCCCTCGATCAGGACCTGCATGCCCAGATAGGTCATGTCCCAGCGCGAATCGCGGAGAATGTCGTCGAGCAACGACTTGAGATTGTCGTTGATCGGGTAGGCCATCTCGATCTTGTCAAGGTAGCGCGAGTAGGTCTCGACATGGCGCCCTTCGTCCATGACCTGGGTGGCGGCGTAGTACTTGGAGTCGATGTCGGGGACCGTCTGCACGATCTTCGCCGTGCAGATGAGCGCGCCCTGCTCGCCGTGGAGGAACTGACTGAACTGCCAGGCGACCATGTTGCGCCGCACGTTCCCACGCTCGTCATCGGTCAGCCTGTCCCACATGGGTGAGCCGTAGATCGGGACGAGCTCGTCGGGCACCTGTAGCGGGTTCTCGGGATCGGGGTCGTGGGACCAGTCGATGCGCTCGCTGGCGTCCCACTGCTTCTTCTTGCCCTTGTCGTAGAGCGTGATGAGCTTTTCGCGACTGTTGTCGTACTCCCAGGTGAACCGGGCCGTCCCCGAGTTGTCACCCGTCTGCCATCCGGTCTTGTCCACCGGTAACTGGTAAACCTTCGTCGTCATGCCGAGTTCCCCCGATCGACCGCAGTATCAACCCAGTGTGGGTGAGTAGCGCGATGCTGTCAATCATCGGTGCCCGTCGGCTCTGGGTCCACCGGTGCCCGGGTGCCGGAGGGCGGTGCGTGGCCCGCCGGAGTGGCATCCGCGACGTGGTGACCGGGTCAGGTGGCCCGGGGGTTGCTCACACCAGAGCGAAGGAGCCCTTCCCGACCCAGGCCTCGGTGCCGATCAGCTCGTGGGAGACCGCGTGCCGGGCCAGGTCGGCATCCTCGCTGATGGCCACGCAACGTCGGCCGTCTGGCGTATCGCACAGGGCCACCGTCCGGCTCGGGTCCATCCCCTCGTACGTGACCGTGTAGGTGGCGACCGTGGCGGCACCGTCGTACCCGTCGAACGCCTCGACGACGTCGACCATCTCGGTGACCGACGCCGCCTGGTGGGCGAGGTCGGCCAGCAACAGCGGCCGGCCGTCGGGAACGGCGGACCACACGCCAATGCCGGGCTTGGTCAGGAGCCCGCTGACGGTGGTGACGAGCCCGAGCGAGCCCGGGTCGGCCCTCACGGCAGGGATCACCGCTGCCATGGACTGGAGGACGAAGTTGTTGAACGGCCCACCGGCGAAGGCCATGCCCCCGGTGACCGTGGGTGTCGCCCCGATGTCCAGAGCGAGGGCGCGCTGCTGCACCCGCACCGCAGCCGGAAAGCAGCTGTAGACCTCGGTCGTCTCCACCTCGGTCAGCGGCCGCCCGAGCCGCGCCGTTGCGGCCTCCCCCAGAACGCGCATAGCCGGCCAGGCGTGCAGCCGCCGCCGGCGCAAGAGGGAAGCAGCGTGACCCGACTCGACACCAACCAGGGGGAACACCCATCGATCGGTGGACACCCCCAGGTCCCGTGCAGTCCCCGCCGAGCAGAAGACCAGCGCCGCCGCCTGGTCGACCGTCCACTGGGTGGAGTGCCACTTGTTGTAGGGGAAGGCCAGCGGGCGGTTCGACGGCGACGGGGTGTCGATCTCCCGGGCATCCATCGGATCGGCGAAGGCGGCCAGCGGGTTGGCCCTGGCAACCCGGTTGCAGCGGGCCCACAGATCGGCGATCTCGGCGCGGTGCTCCGCCAGGGTCCGACCCTCCGCCGCCCGGAGGGCATTGTCGATCATGGCGTACTGCTGTACGGGCTCCCACAGACGGTGGGTGACCTCCACCGGCTCCAGGAGGGGTCCGGTGCGCCGGTGGACCACGTCGGGCTGCGCGCCGAATCGGCAGTCCTCTGTCGGCCCACCGACCGGCCGTCCCGGTCCCCGGGCCCAGCGCCGGGCCTCGCCCCCCACCACCACCGCCACCACCGAGGTGCCGGCCACGATCGCCGCCAGGGCGTCGTTGATCAGGCTCTGCTGGGGAATGCCCAGTTCGAAGAGGTGGGTCCGCACCTCGGATGCACCTACCCCGTCGGCGACCAGGCGACCGGGGTCCGCGTACGACCAACTTCCCTGGGGGACGGCGATCCGATCGATACCCGCCAACAGGCCGCTCCGGCCCGTATCGGCCCCGGCGGCGAGCAGCGCCCGGGTCATCAGCTCGCTCGGTTCGGCGTCCGCCGAGGCCGTTCCGATCCCCACCAGGATCGGTGTCCGCGGATCGAGCGAGCGCCTGCTCGCCGACCGGGCTGCCCCTGTCACCGGATCAGCCCGTAGCCCGGTTCACAGAGCCCGCCGTCCGGCCGAGGCGGTGCTGCCCTCCAGGGCATCGGACCGGCGTTCCCGCATCATCCGACCGACCTGGCGCCAGGTGACGGCCACGGCCCCGAGCGCCAGTGCGTCCCCTCGGGAGCGCTCGGGCAGGTCGTAGTGGGCATGGTGCGGTCGGCCCGCCTTGCACTGGAACCACTCCCTGCGCATGCCCATCCGGGCAGCGAAGGCATGCAGCTCATCGTCGCTGTCGGCCACCAGGTGCGACCATCGGTCGACCACCACTCCGAGCCGGGCAGGCTGGCGCCAGTCGTCCAGGTAGACCGTCACCGGCTCGTGCAGCGGGGCAGCACCGGGTCAGAGAATGCGACCGGTGTCTCCGTCGTCCGTGACTACCGACAGCCCGGCCTGCTCCCAGGCCAGCATTCCCCCTGCGATGTTGAGGGCGTCGTACCCGGCACCGGCCAGGGTGGTGGCCACCGTGCCCGAGCGCCCTCCGACCCGGCAGATGCAGAGCACCGTCCGGTCCTTCGGGATCTCGTCGATCCGCTCGGAGACCAGCCCTATGGCCACCTGGACCGCTTCGGGGGCGTGCCCCGCCTCCCATTCGGAGTCCTCACGGACGTCGAGAAGGAACGCCCCGGAGGCGATCAGCCGGGCAGCCTCCCCCGGGTCGATGTCAGCCGCTCGCACATGGTCGGAATTCACGCCATCACCGTACCGGAGTACGGGACCCGACCGGGTCACCCCCGGTCACGACGGGAGGTCCATCAATTCGATCCGCACTCCGTCGGGGTCGGTGCAGTACACGAAGTCGAGGCGGGCCCCCGGGAGATCGAAGGTGGTCCGGGTGCCGCGGACCACCGCTCCCCCCACGGCCTCGATGGCCGACGCCGCGCCGTCAACGTCGTCCACCCGCATCGAGAGGTGGGTCAGGCCCAACTGATTCATCGGGCGGCGCACCGGGTCGCCGGTCGTGCCCGGCGACTCGAATCCGAGCAGTTCGATGGTGAACCCGTCGCGCCGGAGCATCCGCGACTGCAGGCGCACCTGCTCCACCTCCATGAGCGCCCCGAATTCCGGGCCGACCTGGTGCGACCCGACCTTCTCGAACCCGAGCCCCTCGCAGTAGAAGCGCAGGGACCGCTCGAGATCCGAGACGCAGATCCCCAGATGCGAAAACGACAGCGTCATGAGGGCCTCTCGACGAGAGGCGGCAGGTGGGCACGGACGAACTCACCGACCGCCCGGAAGGCGCGGCGGCTGCCCTCGGCCCAGGGCATGAGGATGGGGAACACGTGGAACATCCCCGGCTCCTCTATGGCCAGGGTGTCCACGCCCACTTTCTCCAGGTGCTCCACGAACTCACGGATCGGATCCCGGAACATCTCGTCGCTGCCGAAGGAGATGAAGGTCGGAGGCCAACCCGAGGGGTCCTGGGATACCGCGGAGACCGCCTCCGCGGCGGGGCTCACGCCATGCAGATAGGCGGACGTCGGGATGTTCCAGGGCAGGATGTCACGACCGGCGTTCTCCGCGATCGACGGCTCATCGAGGCGAAGGTCCAACTCGGGGGAGAACAGGACCACCCCGGCAATGGGCCGGTGGTCGGTGCGCACCATCGAGTACACCAGTGTCGACGCCAGGCCCCCACCGCTCGAGTCACCGCCGATGAAGATCCTCGACGGATCAGTGCCACCGGCAATCAGCGCCTCGAGGACCAGGACCGCATCCTCGAGGCCGGCAGGGAACGGAAACTCGGGCGCCAACCGGAGGTCGGCGACGAAGATCTCGCACCCGGTCCGTCGGCACAGCCAGGCGACGAACACGCTGTACATCTTCGGTGACGTGCCGACATACCCGCCGCCGTGCAGGTACACCATGGTGCCTCCGGAGGCACCGTTCCTCGGGCGGAACCACTGGCCCGGCACGCCGGCCACCGTGGCCGCCTCCTGCTCGACGTCGAGCGAGCGTACGAACGGGGGCAGCACCGCGCCGCACAGGTCGTCGAGGACGAGCTCGATCGACCGGAACTCGTCGATGCGGATCGACGCGCAGTACCCCATGAACGAGCGGATCGTCTCCCGGGTGACCGCCACCGCCAGGTTGTGAGGGAGATTCCCCTCGCCCGACCACGGCCTCCGGAACGGCACCCGTGCCATTGCCACCGAAAGCTGACCGGCCAGGCCCACCAGGTCGGCCGTGGCGATCGGCCACGACGACCGGGCCACTCCGGGGCGCCGGGCCATCACCATGGTGCCACACCTTCCAACACGGTCATCGGAGCATCGCAGCCACCCTACGGCAGGTACGACCCGGGGCAGGACCGGGGAGCAGCCCCGGATCGGGCGTCCGCGCCGGCGCGCTGTCGAGCACGGACCGGCCGCCCGCCGGTTCAGGCCGGTTCGGCGGCCAGGGTGGCCCCGAGACGGAGCAGTTGGTCGGTGGCCCCACCCAGGGTCAACTCGAGGTGCTTGGTCATGAGGAAGTACCGGTGCAGGGGGTAATCGCGGTCGACGCCCACCCCTCCGTGGAGGTGGACCGCAGCGTGGACCACTCGCTGTCCACCGTCGGCGGCCCAGAACTTGGCCACCGCCACCTCCTTGTCGGCGGGGAGCCCCTCGGCGATGCGCCAAGCCGCCTGCCACGCGGTGAGCCGGATCGCCTCGGTGTCGACGTAGGCGTCCGCCGCCCGTTGGCCGACCGCCTGGAAGGTGGCGATCGGCTTGCCGAACTGCTCCCTGGTCTTGGTGTACTCCGCCACCAGGGCCAGTGCTGCTGCTGCCGCACCGGCCTGGGCCAGGGCCAGGGCTGCGGTCGACCGCTGCACCAGCCACTCGATGATGGAGCAGGCGTCCTCGGCCGTTCCGAGCAGGGCATCCAGGCCGACGGGTGTGCCGTCCAGCGTGAGGACCGCCTCGGACTGCCCGGTGTTGACCGGCTGGCGCTGCCGGCCCACCCCTGGGGCAGAGGTGGGGACGATGAACACGGCGAGCCCGTCGGGCTCCCGCCGTGCGGGCACCAGTACGGCATCGGCGAACATCCCCGAGGGCACGCACGCCTTGGTACCCGACAGCGTCCAACCGTCACCCGCGGGCTCGGCGACCACTCCGGGCGAAAGCGGGCTACCACCCAACTCCACCAGGGCCGTGGTCAGGACCGTGTCGCCCGCCACCACCCCGGACAGCCACTTGCGGCGCTGCCCATCGGTTCCGAACCGGGCGATGGCCGGGGCCGCCGCGGCCAGGGTCTCGACGGCCGGCACGTACGCTGCGCTGCGGCCCGCCTGCTCGACCACCAGCGCTGTCTCCAGGAACCCGAGGCCGGCGCCGCCCACCTCTTCGGGAAGGGCGATGCCGAGGAGGCCGGCGGCCGCCAACTCGGACCAGAGCTTCCGGTCGAACCGCTCGCCGTCCGGCTGGGATTCGAGCTCACGCAGGCGCTCGTGGGTGGCCAGGTCGGTGAAGATCCGGGCGGCGAGCTCGCGCACCGCCTCTTGTTCCTCGCTGAAGGAGAAGTCCATGGCTGCGTCTCCTCTTCTATCGCAGTGACCGGGGCATCCCGAGGCCGAAGATGGCGATCAGGTCCCGTTGGATCTCGTTGGTCCCGCCACCGAAGGTCAGGATGAGCAGGCTCCGAGCGTACATCTCGAGGCGGCCGGCCAGCACTGCTTCGGGGCTGCCCTTGGGGAGATAGCCGGCCTGGCCGACCACCTCCATCATCAGCTTGAAGGCCTCGAGATAGAACTCGGTGCCGAACACCTTGATGGTGGAGGCATCCGCCACGTCCAGGTGGCCCTGGGTGGCCGTCCACGCCACTTTCCAGTTGATGAGCTTGAGGAACTCGAGACGCGCATGGATGCGGGCCAGGTGGACCTGCACCCACTCCTGGTCGATCACCCGACGGCCGTCGGCCAGTTTGGTGGACTGGGCCCACGAGCGGACATCGGTGAGCGCCCGTTCGATGATCCCCGACGAGCACAGGGTGACCCGCTCGTGGTTCAACTGGTTGGTGATCAGCGACCAGCCGTTGTTCTCGCCACCGACCAGATTCGCCGCCGGCACCCGCACGTCCTCGTAGAACGTGTAGTTGATGTTGTGGTCACCGAGCAGGTGCATGGGCACCACCTTGATCCCCGGGGTGTCCATGGGCACGATGAACATCGAGATGCCCTTGTGCTTGGAGACGGTCGGGTCGGTCCTGGTGGCCAGCCAGATGTAGTCGGCATCCCCGGCCAGCGAGGTGTAGATCTTCTGGCCGTTGATGACGTACTCCTCGCCGTCCCGCTCGGCCCGGGTCTGCAGGGAGGCGAGGTCCGTACCGGACTCGGGCTCGGTGTAGCCGATACAGAAGTGGATGTCGCCGGCGAGGATGAGCGGCAGGAACTGTTCCTTCTGTTCGGGAGTGCCGAACTCCATGATGGTGGGCCCCACGGTGTTGATTGTCAGCATGGGCACCGGGGCGCCGGCCCGCATCGACTCGTCGAAGAAGATGAACTGCTCGATGGCGGAACGGCCCTGGCCGCCATACTCGGTGGGCCAACCGATGCCCAGCCAGCCGTCGACCGCCATCTGCTTGACCACCCGGCGCATGTCGGGTCCGATCCCATGACTCGAGGCCAGTTGGGCCTCGACCTCGGGGGTGAGCAGGTTGGCGTAGTAGTCGCGCAGGCGGGTGCGGAGGGCCTCGTGTTCCTCGGTGTAGCCGATCTCCATTGCATCCCTCCCGATAGTGCCTGCTGGCGGAGGCCGGGCCGAGGTTGCACCCCGGCGTCGGCCTTCGAGGGGCAGGGCGCCGGGTCGGCTCGACCCGTCTCCGCAGCTCTTCCCCGTGCGTGGCCCACTCCCCGGACCTGGTGACCAGGAGCAGCGGACCGACCGCCACTAGAACACGTTACATTCAGCCCGCACGTGGCGCCACCACCGAAGGGCGGGGCAGCCAAGGCTCCGGGAACACTCCACCCGGTGACCGGTGGGACGGCGTGGTGCTTCCATCCCCCGCCCGGGACCGCTCGGGCTACCATCCGGTAAGTTGCGGATGGGACATATCGGTCCCAGCCGCCCCGGCGGTCCATGACCGCACCAACGCCGCGGCACCGCCGCCTTCAACGAGGAGCATCACATGCCCGAAGCCGTAATCGTCGCCACCGGTCGGACCCCGATCGGACGGGCCAACAAGGGTTCGCTGGTCGACTGCAGGCCCGACGACCTGGCCGCACTGGTCGTGCGCGAGGTGCTGGCCAAGGTGCCACAACTCGATCCCCACTCGGTCGAGGACCTCATCCTCGGCAACGGCCAGCCCGGTGGCGAGGCCGGCTACAACCTGGGCCGTGTGGTCTCGTTGCTGGCCGGCCTCCCCGACGTGCCCGGCGTGACCGTCAACCGGTACTGCTCGTCGTCCCTCCAGACCATTCGCATGGCCGCGCACGCCATCCGGGCCGGCGAGGGCGACGTCTTCGTCGCCGCCGGGGTCGAGGCGGTCAGCCGCTACCGCTTCGGAGCGGCCGATACCGGACCCCACAACGAACTGTTCGCCGTCTCCGAAGCCCGCACGGTCGAGCGGACGCCGGCCGCCGGCGCCCCCTGGACCCCGCTCGACGGAGTCCTTCCCGACGTGTACATCGCCATGGGTCAGACGGCAGAGAACGTCGCCGAGTTCAAGCAGGTGAGCCGCGAGGAGCAGGACGAGTTCGCCCTCCAGTCACAGACCCGGGCAGTGGCGTCCCAGGAATCGGGCTTCTTCGGCCGCGAGATCATCCCGGTCACCACTCCCAACGGGGACGTGGTCACGAAGGACGACGGCCCACGGCCCGGCACCAACCTGGAGGGGCTGGCCGGCCTGAAGCCCGTCTTCCGTGAGGGCGGCACCATCACTGCCGGCAACGCCTGCCCGCTCAACGACGGCGCCGCCGCCGTGGTGGTCATGAGCGACACCAGGGCACGCGAACTCGGCATCACCCCGCTCGCCCGCATCGTGGCCAGCGGCGTGTCCGGCCTCAACCCCGAGATCATGGGCCTCGGGCCGGTCGACGCGGTCCGCCAGACCCTGGCCCGGGCCGACATGACCATCGACGACATCGACCTGGTGGAGATCAACGAGGCCTTCGCCGCCCAGGTGATCCCCTCGGCCAAGGAGCTGGGCATCGGCTGGGACAAGCTGAATGTCCGCGGCGGGGCCATCGCCCTCGGCCATCCCTTCGGCCAGACAGGTGCGCGCATCATGACCACGCTGCTCAACGCCCTCGAGGACACCGGCAAGACCATCGGCCTCGAGTCGATGTGCGTCGGCGGCGGCCAGGGAATGGCCATGATCGTCGAGCGCCTCTCCTAGTCGACGGCGACCTCGCCGGGGCAGTTCGCTGCGGCGGCTCAGCGGTCGAGCAGTGGGTCCGAGGGTTGTCGGACCTTCCTGCCCGAATCGCGGGCGCGGCGCCAGGCGATGCCCGAGAGGGCCTCGAGTACGATGCGGTTCCTCAGGCACGCGGTGACCTCCGCGTGGTCGAACGGCGGGGAAAGTTCGACGATGTCCATTCCGGCCAGCGGCAGCTCCATGGCGATGCGGCGCACCGCGTCGAGCAGTTCGCGGGCGGACAGCCCCCCGGGTTCGGGGGTGCCGGTCGCCGGGGCCGATCCGGGGTCGACCACATCGACGTCGACGGACAGGAAGACGGCATCACACTCGTCGGTGGTCCCTATGGCAAGCGGCCCGAACCGGCAACCGGGCCGGTGGCTGGTCCCGCCGTCGAAGGGCGCACCGATGATCACCGCCCCGGCCTCCGCAAGACTGGCCGGATCATCGAGATCGGCCGCGGGGACACCGGCGAAGGTGGCGTCCGGCCCGTACATGTTCCCCAATCGCATCGGTTCTCCTCAGTGCTCGGTGGGCCGAGCCGGCGTCGGCCCTGACCACGGGTGGCTCCCCGAACCCCGCCGTCGACTCAGTCAGGAAGCTCTTCGATGGCGTACTCGGGGCAGTTGGCGACCGCCAGCCGCGCCTTGTCCTCCAGCTCGACCGGTACGGCGCCGCCGCCCACCACCGAGGACAGCCCGTAGTCGTCCACGTCGAACAGCTCCGGGGCCAAGCCGTAACAGCGGGCGTGCCCGGTGCACTTGTCGGGATCGACCCGGATCCTCATGGGAACACCACCGGCACGTGGCGTGGGCCCCGCACCTGGCCTCCCGCCCAGGTGACCTCGTCGCCCTCGGCGAGTCGGAACGTGGGGATCCTGCGCAACCACTCCTCGAGGGCCACCTGCAACTCCATTCGGGCCAGGTTGGAACCGGCACAACGGTGGATGCCCGATCCGAACGCCACATGGCGGTTGAGAGCCCGGTCGAGCATCACCCTGTCCGCGTCCTCGAAGGCCTCGGGGTCCCGGTTGGCACCGGGGAAGTTCATCAACACCTTGTCGCCGGCCCTCATCGGGCACCCCTCGAACTCGACGTCCTCGGTGACCAGCCGGGCCATGGTGACCGGCGAGTAGGCCCGCAGAAGCTCCTCGATGGCCAGCGGCATGGCATCGGGCTCGGTGACCAGTCGGTCGCGATCCTCGGGATTGGTGGCCAGGTGCCAGAGTGACGACCCGATGGCGCTCCAGGTGGTGTCGACCCCCGCGATCAGCACCAGGGCGGCTACGCCGAGCACCACGCTCTCCTCGACCGGCACGCCGTCGACCTCGCTGTGCAGGAGATAGCTCAGCAGGTCCTCGCCCGGCTGCGTCTTCCTCCGGCCCACCTCCTCGATGAAGAAGGTGATCAGTCCCTCCATGCCCCGCAAACGGAGCTCCGGGTCGTCGGCGAACTCGAGGACGTCCCGCACCCAACCGGTGAAGGTGTCCGACAGCTCCGCGGGGACCCCGAGGATGCCGGCGATGACCCGCACAGGGATCTGCTGGGCGTAGTCGCCGGCAGCGTCCGCGGTGCCGCTGTCGATGAACCCGTCGACGAGCTTGATGCACAGCTCACGGGTCGTCGCCTCGTAGGAAGCGACCCGACGATGGGAGAACCACGGAAGGAGGAGCCGCCGCGTCCACGTGTGCAGCGGCGGATCCGCCGAGATGGGCGGAACCCCATAGGGGAGGACCGGATCCTCGGGGACCTCACCCTCGAAGGGGATCACCGTGATCTCGGCCGAGCTGAAGTGCTCGACATCGTGGGCGAGGTCGACCACGTCCTGGTAGCGGGTGGGGAGCCAGGTACTTCCCCGCCGGTCCGTGTGGGCCACCGGGCAGGTCTTGCGCAGTTCGTCCCAGATGCTGAACGGGTCGGCGACATAGGCGGGGTTCATGATGTCGAAGTCGGTGTCCCAGTGCTCTACGGGCGTCGTGTTCGCCATGATGCTCCCCCATCGGGCCGGACGCGACCGAGCGTCCTGGCTTCCCTCATCTTGGCACGTGGCAGTGCCGGTAGGTTCGTGCCCTTGTGCCGGTGGTCAGGGGGTAGCCGACCCCACGGGGGGCCGACAACATCGGACTGCCGATCTAGCTGGGACCATCGGCGTGCGCCGATCGCACGATCAAACCCGGGACCTCGCTCTTGGACGCTGCGAAGTAGACAGCCACGATGGCGTCGACGGCGAAGGAGGCGATGGGGCTGACGAACGCCACGGCGATGGCCACGAGATAGATGAGACCGCCGAGGAGTGCCCGCCGCGTCCCAGCTGGGAACGCTGCGCGCGCTGGCTCGGCGACCAGCTCCGGATGTGCGGAGAGATAGCGCCATCCCCAGGCGAACGAAAGGCCCATCATCAGCATCGTCGCCGCATACAGGACCGCCGCCGCCCGCGCCTCGGGGCCACCCTGGTCGGCGTAGTCGGCGGCAAGTGCGGTCGGCCACGGGATGATGGAGATGAACAGCAGGAAGGCCAGCGTCCGCTCCAAGAACCGCCGGTCGATGGAGCGCACCGCGCTCATCATTCCGTGATGCTCGATCCAGAGGATGCCGATCGTCACGAACGACACGAGGTAGGCCACGTATGAGGGCCATTGGTGCAACAGGTCCTGCACGAGCTGAGTCGAGTGGGCCGGCCTCGGCAGGTCCAGGACCAGAAGGGTCAGGGCGATGGCGAAGACGCCGTCGATGAGCGCGTGAAGTCTCCCTGGTCCCACTGCTGGTCACCTACTTCGTCGGTTGGTAGGCGGTTGCCCGACGAGCACCCAGGCTACGGCTACGCGACGACTCGCCCGACCGTGACAGGATCTGGCCGTGCGCTTTCACGCGGAGCACCGCTTCAGTGGATCGGAACAAGCCGTCGCGGCACTCCTGACCGACCCCGCCTTCTACCTCGACCTCGCTCTTCCCGACCTGAGCCGGCCCGAAGTGCTCGAACATGGCGAGCACGGTGACGACACGGTGTTGCGGCTCCGGTACAAGTTCGTAGGGAGCATCGATCCGATCGCGCGCCGCCTGATCGGTGCCGGCCACCTCGTTTGGATCCAAGAGATACGGGTCGACCGGTCGGCAGGCACCGGCACCTTCACCTTCGAGGCCGAGAGGGACCCGAGGCGACTGCACGGAGCAGCAGACTTCGCTCTCACCGCAGCCGACGGCGACACCCTCCGGCGCTTCGACGGCGAGCTGATCGTGGCGGTGCCGGGCATCGGCCGCATGGCGGAACGACGGATCGTTCCCGGGCTCCTCCGCCGGCTGGACATCGAGTCTCAGGCCCTCGACGAGCAGCTGCAGCGAGAGGAGTGAGCGGCACATCCGGTCCACCGGCTGATATGGCGCCCCGAGCCGGTGACTGAGCGCACCCATGTGCCGCTCCCGATGTCCGCTCCGGTACGGAGAAGTGGTCAGCGTCCCAAGGGGCCATGGTGCCGGGATGTCGCCATGGACGAGGCCGGAGTGGACATGTGGGGCGGCAGCCTGAGCAGGAGGATGTTCATTGCCCAGGGCCTCGTTGCAACCTCGGCGGCCTCCCTGGCCGCGTGCGGCAGCGGCCCGGGAGGAGCACGTTCGACGACCTCGTCCAGCCCGCAGCACGGGTTGGTGGATGCCGAGGTGGATCTGGCGATCAACCCGAACGACCCCTCGTTCATCGCCGGAACCGTTGCCGGCACGGCACTGACGGCGCTCCTCGCTCAACAGGATCAGGTGGCCAGGCCCGGCAGCTACACCACCACAACGAAACTCACCGGATCAGTGGGCAAGGCCCTCACGTCTCCAGTGGGAGCGTTCGATCTGGACTCGGGTTACCTGTTCCGACAAGGGACCATCACGGGAACCGATCAGGGCAAGAGCGTTCGAGGGAAGGCCCAGCCGAACCTCGTCAGAGGCATCGGCAACGCAGCCGATGTATCCGGAACCTTCGGAGCCACTCCGTTCGCTCTGTTTGCAAACCTCCCGGTGGATCATCCCGGAACTGTCACTGGAACAATCGGTGGCCACCGGGATCACTTCGAGGTGAGCCCGACAACCCAGCACTGGAACTTCCCGATTGTCCGGCTCACGGGCGACCACAGCGGTCCAACCGATCTGTTGGCTCTCATCGTCGGTGCCATCGCCTACTTCGCCGCTTGACGGTCGCTCCCCTACAATTGCGCCGCCACGGTCAGCGGGACCGAAGAACGTCCGAGCCGGTGCCCGCGAGGTCGCCGTACGCGACACTACGCCCCACCATGGCGAGGATCACCGCTTCGGACGGACCCTGGACGACGGGTCCGTCGCCCGATGACCAGCCGAGGTCGGTGCACCGCCAGGTGAGATCGTTCAGGTGGCCCCGCTTCACGAAGCCATGCGTCGCCTTCGGTGACGCCAGGAAGTCGAGGATCGCCCGGGCCCGGTCCGGCGCGAGCTCGCGGTCGATGCCCAGGGGGCGGCGCACGTCCTGACCGTGGACGACCACGTCGGTCAGAGGGGCGATCGGCCCCAGCCCGGGTGGGGTGAACCGGTAGTCCTTGTGCTCCCGCATGGAAGCGGCCAGCTCAGAGCCTGACATCGTGTTCTTCCGGGCTTCGGTGTCGGCGAAGCGATCGAAGTCGAAGCGGTAGGAGGCCAGCTTCAACATCATGCGAGGGAGGCTCTGGCCGAACGGTGTCACCAGATGGGCAGCGACCTCGCGGACGGTCCAGCCCTCACAGAGACTTGGCACGCTCCACTGCGCTTCAGTGAGCCCGTCGAACAGATCGGCCAGTCCCAGGCGCTCTTCAGCGATCATGGCCCACAGCTCTTCGTTCGTGGCCATGAGGATCGAGCCTAGATGCCCGGCCCATGACGGGCACCCGAAGGTGCTCCCGGGGTCGCCCCGAGATGCCGGCGGGAGCAGGTGACGGGGTTCTGACCACAGGGGTCCGCCGGGAGGGACCTCTCGGTCCTCGACGTCCAACGGCGAGTTCAGTGCTCCCACGGCACCCGTCGAAGTTCTGCAGCCTCGGGACTCCCGATGGTGCACTCCGTCGGGAGGAGAAGGACCATAGTGCCGGGTGCCCTCCGTGAATCTCGCTGACGCTCGACGATCCGGGAAGTCGGTCCGAGATGAGGTCCGGGGCGCGAACCATCCAAGCCCCGCACCTCTCCGGTAGGACCCTGCTACAAAGGCAAGCGTGGACCTGGGCCTGACCGGTAGAGCGATCATCGTCTCCGGAGGCAGTTCGGGGATCGGGCTGGCGTGCGTCGCCGCCCTCCTGGCTGAAGGGGCGATAGTCGCCACTTGCGCCCGCGATGACGAGCGATTGCGGCATGCCACTGCGGCATTCGACCCTGCGTCCTGTCTGGCCATGCCTGCGGATGTCACGGACGCCAGGGCCATGGAGGCGTTCGTGGCTACCACCGTCGAGCGGTTCGGAAGGCTCGACGGCGTTGCGGCCATCGCCGGACAGGGTATCCATGGCCGGGCCCTGGATCTCTCGATCGCCCAATGGGAGTCGGAGGTCATGGGCAAGCTCCGCGGCGTGTTGAACCTTGTCGCACCGGCCCGACCGCATCTTCGGCGTTCCGATGGGCCGAGGATCGTCACACTGTCCGCACCGACAGCACGCGACCCGGACCCGGGGATGGCGGCGATCAGCGCAGGACGAGCAGCAGTTGCAAGCCTCAGCCGTGCCCTCGCCCTGGACCTCGCTGGCGACGGAATCTCCGTCAACGCCGTCGCCGTCGGGCTCATCGACACCCCACGGCAGCACAGGCGACACCACGACGTCGCTCCGAACATCCCGTACGACGACTGGCTCCGAGGTGAAGCGGACGAGCGCCGGGTTCCCATGCGACGCCCCGGGAGCGTCGCTGACGTAGCTCTCCTGGTGACGCTGGCGCTCTCGCCAGCGCTGGGCTTCACCACGGGGTCCGTTCTCGACGCCACCGGAGGGCTTCCCGGTTCGTGAGCTCGGAGCGGACGGGTGCCAACTCGGTGCTCCTCCGACCTGCCCGTTGCGTTCGCTCTTCCTCGGAGCGAAACGTCGGCAGAGGTGATGGGGGGCGACTCTCGATTCGATTGGCGGAATCAATGCTCGGGGGTTCGGTTCTGGCGAGTGTCTTGACGACCTGCGGATGTGGCGCAACGCCCACCGGCTCGGGTTCCCCAACGGGTCGACCGACAACATCGACTGCCACCACGTCACCCCCCCGGGGGGGTGACGCTCGGGACCACGACTCGCCCGTCGTCCCCGAGAACACCACTGCTGAGCACTGCCACCGGAGCGACACTTGGAATGACACTGGCCAAGTGGCGAGCGCTCTACCCCGCCACGGATCTCACTCATGAAGAGGGCGGATCGATCGTCGTGCCCGATGTGGCGACCGGGGATCGGATGCTTCTTCTGTTCGTAGAAGACCTCCCGTCCACGTCGCACATCGAGATCAAGCGCGGACAACCTTGCGGGGACGTCTAATCCGTTCCGAATGTCGTGCCACCGTCCCATTGCGAACGGAACCTCGGCACGCGGCCTGCGGGCATAGATCAGTCCTGCGGGAACAGATCAGGAAGGTCATGAGCCGCCATTGCCCCTGGAGACAGGACGCCCCTTCATTACTGGCATGACCACCGGACTCCCCTTTCCGACCCACCTCTCCTCGGTGCTGGTTGCATTCACGATCGAGTTCGACAACGAGGCCGACCATCGGATGGCGCACCGGACGACGAGCGGAAGCCCGGCTGCTGCTTCGGTCGATGCCCCTTGGCTGGTGTCGCAGTTCATGTGGTCGAACGTGATTCAGTACGTGAGCATGGGAGGAATCCGCATCCGCGAGCTTCATGGTCGGGCCCGGACCACGAGGGATTCGCTGGCGGGAGCCCCGCCCAGAACGTGTGGCGACCTCTTGCGGGTGTCATTGAGGAGCGCTGGCGGGCACGGTTCGACGTGGACGACATCCACACCCTTCGAACCTCCCTGCAAGCAGTGGTCGGTCAACTCGACGTGGAGCCGCCCCAGTATCTCCCCGTCGTCTATCCGACCCAGAATGGGAAGGCCGACATCCCGAGGCGCAGGGAGCCAGCCTCATCCGCTGCCAATGTGGGTGGAATGCCGTCTCTCGATCTGTCCGAACTTCTCTCCCAGGTGCTTCTTGCCTTCGCCATCTACTTCGAGCCCATGCGAAGATATCGCTCCCGGTCAGCACCAACACCGTGCGGGTGCTGCATCAGGATGGAGTTCGCGTCAGGGACCTTCCGCGCCTGACCGGCGTATCGAAGGGGGCCAACAACATGTCCGTAGGCTTCTTGGGGAGACACGGATGTGCGGAAGTCGAGCCAGATCCGGCCACCAGTCGGGGAAAGCAGGTGCGACTCTCTCCCAAGGGCCGAGAGGCTCAGGACAAGTACCGACGCATACTGGGGGGCACCGAAGAGCACTGGGGGATGCTCTTCGGGGTGAGCGTCATCCACACCCTCCGTGAGCCCCTCGAGCGACTGGTGGGCGATCGGCCCCAGCTGAGACTTTCACCGCTGTTCCAGGGACTGGAACCCTACCCCGACGGATGGCGGGCGTCAGTCCGTAAGCCGGACACGTTGCCGCACTACCCCATGGTCCTGCACCGTGGTGGATGTCCGGATGGCCGTCAGCTGAATTTCGGCTTGAAGACGGCCAGGCGGTCGACCGGCACACCGGTCGGACGTTCGGGTCAGATGGTCAGCCCACCGTCGACCGACAGCACCGCACCAGTCGTGTAGGAGGACTCGTCGGAGGCGATGAAGGCCACCGAGGCGGCGATCTCGGCCGGCGTCGAGAACCCCAGGGGCGTCATCATCGTGCGGAGTGCTTTGAAGTCGGCCCCGTCGGGAAGCTCGAACGCGCCCATCAGCGGTGTATCAGTGCCCCCCGGGGCCACCACGTTGACCCGCACCCCACGGGACAGGTACTCGGCAGCCAGCGCCTTGGAGAACATGAGCACCCCGGCCTTGGAGGCGCAGTACGCCGCCGAGTAGGCCTGGCCCATCAACGCGGTGTTCGAGGCCACGTTCACGATGGAGCCACCGTGCTCGAGGAGGTGGGGCAGGGTGGCCCGGCAGACCAGGAACGGACCGGTCAGGTTGACGGCCAGGATCTTCTCCCACCGGTCGAGGGGCATATCCACGGTGTTGAAGAAGCCGCCGATGCCGGCCACGTTGCACACCACCGTAGGGGCGCCGAGCTGTTCGGCCAGGGAGGCGACGGTGTCGTCCACCGACGACTCCGAGGTGACGTCGCAGTGATAGGCCCTGGCCGTGCCGCCGTTTGCCCCGATGGCATCCACTGTGACCGCCAGGTTGTCGACGGCCACGTCGAGGGCGGCCACGATGGCTCCCTCCGCGGCCAGACGGTGGGCCACCGCCTGGCCGATCCCCGAGCCCGCCCCGGTGACGACGGCCACCTTTCCATCGAACCGGCGCCCGATGAACGAGCGGACGGCCTCGTTCGCGACGTCGTGCTCCGGCCCGCCCTGGCCGAGTGTGACCCGCTGGATCGGGCTCATGGGTTTCCCTCCGTGCTCGTTGTCGACGCGAACCGTTGGCGCAACGTGTGCTTCAGGATCTTGCCGGCAGGGTTGCGGGGCACCGACTCGATCACCACGAGCTGCTCGGGGATGGCCTGGAGGCGGAGCTCCTTGCCCTTCAGGTAGGCGACCATGACGTCGAAGGCGAAGGAGTGGCCCTCCTTCACGGCGACCACGGCACAGGCCCGCTCGCCCGTCTTCGGGTCCGGTAGACCGATGACGGCAACGTCGGCCACCGCCGGGTGGGTGTAAAGCAGATCCTCGATCTCCTTGGCCGAGATGTTCTCCCCGTGGCGGATGATCACGTCCTTCAGCCGGCCGGTGATGGTCACGTACCCGTCCTGATCGACGATCCCGAGGTCGCCGGTGCGGAAGTAGCCGTCCTCGTCGAAGGCGTCGGCATCGAGTGACGGGTCGAGATACCCGCGGATGACCTGGGGCCCCTTGAGACGGATCTCCCCCTCCACACCCGGTCCGGCCCGGCGGCCGTCGAGGCCGACCACGATGAGCTCCACCCCCGGGGTCGGCCGCCCCTCGGTGTCGGCCAGCTTGTCATCGGGGTCGGTGGTCGAGGCCATCACCACGATGGGGGCCTCGGTGAGCCCGTACCCCGAGACGATGCCCACCCCGCCGATCTCCTCTTTGAGGTCGTGGTGGAGCTGCGGCGGCTTCGGCGCACCGCCGCCCGGATAGGAGCGGACCTGGGGGAAGAGCGGCTCCTCCCCGGCCGCCCGCTGGGCGGCCAGGTAGGCCAGGTGGAAGGGCGTCCCCGATCCGGCCAGGGTGACGTGGTTGTCCGCCAGGAAGGCCGGCGTGGCCACCGGGTCGAATGACTCCGTCGTTAACAGGGTGCAGCCGGTGAACAGGGAGGCGAGCAACCAGCCGATCCCACCGATGTGGGTGAAGGGGAAGACCAACGCCGACACGTCGTCGGCGCGGATGTCGAGGCACTCGGCCATGGCCAGCGCGGAGGCCATCACCGTCAGGTCGGAGTGCGGTGCCCCCTTGGGGTCGGCGGTGGTGCCCGAGGTGTAGAACAGCCAGCGGATGGGGGCCTCGGCCGCGGTGGCCGGAGGGGCTTCCACTTCGGGGAGCTCGGAGGGGTCACCCTGGGGGAGCTCGCGGTCCACGACCAGTACCCGGAGGCCGTGGTGTTCGGCGGCGATCTCCAGCGCCATCGCCTCGAAGTCGAAGCCCCGGTAGACGGTGGGAACGATCAGTAACGACGCCCCGCTCTGCTCGGTGATGAAGCCCACCTCGCGGCCCCGGTAGATCGGGATCAGCGGGTTCTGGCGCGCGCCGAGGCGGGCCAGCGCCCCCACCAGCACGAGGGACTCGTTCCACGTGGGCAGCTCCCAGCTGACACTGGTGTCCCTGGTGACGCCGAAGTCGGCATGGAGACCGGCGGCGGCGCGGAGGCAGGCGTCGCGGTAGCCGGCGAACGTCAGCTCGCGGCCGGTGTCCTCATGGGCGAGCACGGCATCGGGAGTGGCCTCGGCCCGCCGCTCGATCAGCTCCCACAGGGTGGGCGCGCCCACCCATCCGCGTGCGTCGGTCCGCTCGGCCAGCTGGTCGATGAAGTCGGTGGCGTCGTTCATGGTGCCGGGGTCGACCACAGCTGGTCGGTGTAGGTGTCGGTGCCGGGGACGGTCGCGATGAACGGCGAGGCCCAAAGCACTTGGCCGAGGCCGGCGGAGGACACTGCCTCGCCCTGTCGGGCGAAGACCTGATCCCAGGCACCATGGGGTTCCGAGTCGAGGAAGAACAAGAGGAGCACCCGCTGGTCCACCGACTCGGACCGGGGCACGTCGCCCGGTGCGTCGGCCAGAAGGGGCAGCGGGCTGAAGGCCAGGACGGTGGCCACGGCCGTGCCCGGGAGCACCGAGGGCAGGTACTCGTCGCGGTACCAGGCACCGACCCCTTCCGGCGACACCCCTTCACCGGCTTCGACGAACACCGACGTCATCCCCACGAACCGGTGGTCGAGGGTGAGCTCGGCCGGCACACCGTCCTCCTCGCGACGGTGCTCCCACTCGAACCGGTAGAGCCCCGTGTGGATGTGGTCGCGCTCGTCGAACATGCGGCCCGCGGCGTGCAGCACGTTGACCTGGTCGACGGCCCACCGGTTCCACTCGTCGTGGTGGCCGTCGAGCACGTAGTAGATCCCCACGTAGCTCCCGACCTGGGGATCGGGCACCAGGGGGGACGGTCCGCCCGCACCGTCGGCGGGATACCGGAGCCCCTTCAGCGGGGCGGTGGCCACGAAGCGGGCGCCGGCGAAGTTGTAGGCGCCGATCTGGCATCCGGCGTAGAAGTGGTCCCGCTCGTACCACCGGTTATAGGCCACCTGGTGGCCCCGGTGCGGCTCCACCAGGGTGTAGAGCATGGTGCCGATCCGAATGGGATCGTCGGTGACCCCGCCCTGGGCGGGAATCGATCTTCCGGTCATGATGCTCGTGCTCCGTTCGTCGTCTCTCGTCGATCTCCGGACCCGTCCTTCGGAACGTTGGGCCGGCTCCCCGCATCCGGCAGGGTGGCGGCCCGTTCGGCCAGGATCCTCTTGTCTACCTTCATCATCGAGGTCAGGGGAAGGCCGTCCACCAGCACCACCCGGTCCGGCGCCTTGTAGTCGGCCAGCGAGCCACTGACCAGGGACCGGAGCCCGTCGAGCAGGCAACCCTCGTCGGGCAGCACGTCGCCGGCGGGCACTACGAACGCCACCCCCACCTCGCCCAGCACCGGGTCGGGGGCACCGACCACCGCCACCTGACCGACGTCAGGATGGTCGCCCAGCACGCGCTCCACCTCGGCAGGGTAGACGTTGTAGCCTCCCCGGATGTAGAGCTCGTTCGCCCGGCCGACCAGATGTAGGCGACCGTCGCCGTCGAGGAATCCGAAGTCGCCGGTCATGAGCCAGCCGTCCTTGCCGAGCACCGCGGCGGTGGCCCCGTCGTCGTAGGCGACCCCTTCGATGCCCGGACCCCGCAGCGGCCTACCCCAGTACCCCCGCATCACCGCCGCCGAGCGCAGCAGCACACGCCCCACGTCGCCCGGTGCCACCGGCGCGCCGTCGTCGTCGACCAGCCCGAGCGACACCCCCGGGACCGGCCTGCCGACCGTGGTGGCCACGGCCAGGTCGGGGTCGCCGGGCACGGTGCCGGTGCCCAGGGATGCCTCGGTCGACGTGTATCGCACCACCACGGGTACCCCCAGTCGCTCCCGCATTGTCGTGACCAGTTCGGGTGGTACCCGAGAGGCGCCGGTGCCCGCGATGCGCAACGAGGACAGGTCGGCTCCCTCGAGGTCCGGGTGGGCGAGCACCAGTGCCCACTGGGTCGGCACCCCCTGGGCCACGGTGATCCGCTCCTCGGCCATCACCCGGATGGCGTCGGCGGCCCGCCAGGGTGTCGGCGTGATGACGGTGGTGACGGCGTTGGCGATCTCGTCCCACATGCGGGTCATCGATCCGACATGGGCGAAGGGCAGCGGCGACAGCCGGCGGTCGCCGGGCACGGAGAGGACGTCGGTGCCATCGGCGACCGCACGGAGGTTGGCGTGGTCGAAGACCGCCCCTTTGGGCAGCCCGGTGGTCCCGCTGGTCCACACCACGGCCACCGGGTCGGATGGAGCCAACGCCGGCAGGCTCCGGGCGCCCGGGCCGTCAAAGGACACCGCCACGGTGGAGCGTTCGAGAACCGAACCTGCGGACGGCCCTGGACGGGGGGCACCGTCCTCCACCACCGTCACCACGGGTCGGGTCCGCTCGAGGATCGAGCGCACCTCGGGCGCGCCGAGACGGAGGTTGATGCCGGAGGTGACCGCCCCCAGTCGAACGGCGGCGGCATAGCAGATCATGTACTCGATGGAGCTGGGCAGCAGCAGGCACACCACCGAGCCGCGGGTCACCCCGCACTCGGCGAACAGTCCGGCCACCCCGCCGGCAGCGATGTCCCACTCCGAGAAGGTCACGGACCGCCGCGGTGACACCTCGGTGGCCGGTTCAACGTACGCCTCGACGTCAGCGTTGGCCGAGGAGGCGGCGCGCAGCACGTCGACCACGGTCGCGAACTCCCCCTCAATCTGACGCACCGTCATATCGGGTGCCGACTGTAACAGGGCGCTACCTCCCGGATCATCCGAGAGCCGGTCCCCTTGCCCCCGCCCGGTCAGCCCACGGCCTAGTCGGGGATGAGGTCGAAGGTGTCCGGGTCGGGCCCGGTGCGCTCGTCGCGGTTGAGCGCCGAGATGGCGGTCATGTCGGCGTCGTCGAGCTCGAAGTCGAAGAGCTCGAAGTTCTCCTGCATGCGAGAGGGCGTGACCGACTTGGGGAATACGATGTCCCGCCGTTGGATGTGCCAGCGGAGCACGACCTGGGCCGCCGACCTGCCCCGCCGCTCGGCCACCGAACAGACTGCCGGGTCGTCGAGCACGTTGCCCCGGGCGATCGGCGACCAGGCCTCGGTGGCGATCTGGTGGTCCGCGTCGTAGGCCCGCAGCTCGTCCTGGACGAGATAGGGGTGCACCTCGATCTGGTTGACGGCAGGCACGGTCTCGGTGGCCAACAGGAGTTGGTCTAGATGATGGCGCTGGAAGTTCGACACGCCGATCGACCGGGCCCTCCCCTCCTCTCGGAACTCGATGAGCGCCTTCCATGTGGACACGAAGTCGCCGCCGTACCGGGTGGGCAGCGGCCAGTGGATCAGGAACAGGTCGACGTACTCCGAGGCGAGTGCACCGAGCGTCTCGTCAAAGGCCTTGCGGGCGTCCTCCGGGCGGTGGAAGCCGTTGTTGAGCTTGCTGGTGATGAAGACCTCGGAGCGATCGAGGCCGGACCGGGCCACCGCCTCGCCCACCTCCTTCTCGTTGCGGTACATCTCGGCCGTGTCGATGTGCCGGTAGCCGATCTCGAGTGCACTGGACGTGGCTTCCACCGTCTCCTCTGGCGGGATCTGGAACACCCCGAACCCGAGTTGCGGGATCTGGTGCCCGTCGTTGAGGGTCACCATCGGGACGGTGCCGCTGCCTGCCTTGCTCATGCTTGCCTCGCTTTCACCCGACTGCTCTGTGCGCGGTTGCCCGCAAGTGCCGGAACCCCTGTAGCCGGACCACGATCCTTCGAACACGTTCTACCCGGATCGTACGGGCTCGACGCCTCCGGCAGTGCGGCAGTACGGCGGACTAGAACGTCAGCACACCGCGAGCCAACTTGCCGGCCTCCATGTCCTCCACGATCTCGCGGAAGCCCTCGAGAGGGCGGCGTTCGGTGACCAGTTCGTCGAGCATCAACCTGCCCGAGAGGTACAGCTCGACCATGAGAGGGATGTCGTGGTGGGGGCGGGACGACCCGTACCGGCACCCCAGCAGCCCGCGGTCGACGTAGGCCAGGGAGTTGACGTCGACGGCCACCTCGGTGCCCTGGGGTGGAATGCCGATGGCCAGGGCGTTGCCCCCCCAGTCGAGGACGTCGAGAGCGTTGCGCAGGACCGCCGGATGGCCAACGCAGTCGAACGACCAGTTGACCCCCCCGGTCCATCCGAGCGCTCCGGTCACCCGGGCGGGCCCGGGCGGGACCAGCTCGCGGATGGCGACCACTGCGTCGGTCGTCGAGGCATCGACGAAGTGGGTCGCCCCGAACTGGCGGGCCAGTCCCTCCTTGGACGCCAGGGTGTCGACAGCGATGATCCGGCTGGCCCCGGCCAGGCGCAGCCCCTGGATCACGTTGAGCCCGACGCCACCAACACCGAACACCGCCGAGGTCTCCCCCGCCTGCACCCTGGCCCGGTTGAGCACCGCTCCCACACCGGTCAGCACGCCACAGCCGATGAGGCAGGCCGAGGTCATCGGGACCTCCTTGGAGATCTTGACGGCCTGGACCTCCTTGACGATGGTGGACTCGGCGAACACCGAGGTGGCGGCGAAGTTGGACGCCGGCTCACCCTTGTAGGTGAACGGCTGGGACACATTGCCCAGGGTCTTGATGCACCAGGTGGGGTGGCCGGTGCTACAGGCCCGGCAGGTGCCGCAGCTGGCCAGGGTGGCGATGACCACATGGTCACCGACCTTCACCGACTGCACTTCGGAGCCAACCGCCTCGACCACGCCGGCCCCCTCGTGGCCGAGGACCGAAGGGGCCTTCCACGGAATGGTGCCGTTGATGACCGAGAGGTCGCTATGGCAGACGCCGGCAGCCCCGACGGCCACCCGGACCTCGGTGGGACCCGGGTCGCCGAGACTCAATTGGTCGGTGACCTCTACGTCCTCACCGGTGTAGACGATGCCTCGCACGGCACTCTCCTTTCGCTCCGAACTGCGGGGGTGATCCTGTAGCGCTCACTGGCGCCCGTCGCCAGCGGGGCCGGCACTGCGGGCGCACCTCACGCTCCGGCGGCGAACTGCTCGCGCAGCTCGCGCTTGAGCACCTTGCCGCTGGCGTTGAGGGGCAGGGCCTCGACCGCCCGCACGGAACGCGGGGCCTTGTAGTTGGCGATGCGCTCCCTGGCCCAGGCGACGAGCTCCGGCTCGAGGTCGCCCGGTGCGGCGTCGGGGGCGGGCACGACCAGGGCCAGCCCGACCTCGCCCAGTCGGGTGTCGGGCACGCCGATGACCGCCACCTGGGCCACCGCCGGGTGGAGCCGCAGCACCGCCTCGATCTCGGCCGGGTACACGTTGAATCCACCGCTGACGTACATGTCCTTGAGGCGGTCGGTGATGGTGACGTTCCCGCCTTCGTCCATCTCTCCCACGTCGCCGGTGTGGAGCCATCCGTCACTGTCGACTGCCTCGTCGGTGGCGACGGGGTCGTTGAAGTAGCCGCGCATCACGTTGTAGCCGCGCACGACGACCTCGCCGGGCTCGCCCGGCTTCAGCTCGGCCCCGTCGGCATCCACGATCCGGACCTCCACGTCGGGGATGGCCCGGCCCGAGGACCCGGAGATGACCTCGGCCGAATCGCCCCGCCGGCACATGGTCACCGTCCCGGTGGCCTCGGTGAGGCCGTAGGCGGTGAGCACCGTCTCGACCCCCAGCTCCGACCACAGGCGCTCGACCAACTCGACCGGGACCACGGCCGCTCCGGTGACCACAAGGCGCAGGGATGACAGGTCGAATCCCTGGCGATCGGGACGGTCGAGGATCGCCTGGAAGATGGTGGGTGGGCCCGGCAGCACCGAGATGTGCTCCTCGGACAGGCGGGCCAGCACCACGTCGACGTCGAAGACCGGCTCGGGGACCATGGTGGCCCCGGTCATCAGGCAGGCCAGGATGCCCGCCTTGTACCCGAAGGTGTGGAAGAAGGGATTCACGATCAGGTAGCGGTCTCCCTGGCGCAGGCCGACCACCTCGGACCAGGTGGCAAAGGTGCGCAAGGTCTGGCCGTGGGTGGTCATCGCCCCTTTGGGCCGGCCGGTGGTCCCCGAGGTGAACACCAGATCGGAGAGGTCCCCGGGGGTGATCGAGGCGGTCCGGCCCGCTGCCACGTCCGGGGAGGCCGAGCCGCCCTCCCGGAGGAAGGCGTCCCACTGGACGACCCGGCCACCCGTCGCCGTGGAGGCTGCGCCCTCCCTCCCCACGCTGTGATCGGACCGCAGGACCACCACGCGTTGGAGGTTGGGCAGCCTCTCACCGGCGGACACCGCCTCGTCGAGCATGCGTGGAAAGTCAGTCCCGAGGAAGCCCTCGACGGTGAGGAGCAACCTCGCCCCCGACTCACGGAGGACGTATGCGGCTTCCGCCCCCTTGAACCGCGTGTTGAGCGGGACGAGCACCGCCCCCGCCCCCACGGCGCCGAGCGCGGCGATGACCCACTCGGCGCAGTTGGGCGCCCAGATGGCTATCCGGTCGCCCCGATCGATGCCGTCGGCCACGATGGCCCGGGTGGCGGCAGCCACGTCCTCGGCCAGTTGATCGAAGGTCAGCCGGATGGTGGTCCCGCCGGGGCCGTTCCGGTCGACCAGGGCCTCCGACCCGCCGAACCGGGCGGCTGCGTCCTCGACCACGCAGGGGATGGTCCCCCATTGGAGGTCCCCGCGGGGATCCGTCACATCTGACACGCCGTCAGGGTAGTGCATGGCCCCCGCCGGCCGGCTGGGGACGCCATCGGACGCGCTCGACACCATGCCTGTACACGCGCTCAGGGATGCTGGCTGCTGACGGAGACGACCTCGCCGGTCAGGAAGGTGGCGTACTCGCTGGCCAGGAAGGCGATCACGTTGGCCACCTCCCAGACCTCCGCACCACGTCCGAACACTTCGCGTCGGCTCAGTTCGGCCAGCTCCTCGTCGGCCATGACCTTGTTGAGGAAGGGATGCACGGCCAGGCTGGGCGACACGGCGTTGATGCGCACGCCGTGGGGGGCCGCCTCGACCGCGCTGCAACGGGTGAGCGCCATCACGCCGGCCTTGGCCGCCGCGTAGTGGGCCTGGCCCGCCTGGGCCCTCCAACCGAGCACCGACGCGTTGTTGACGATCACCCCTCCCTCGCCCCGGGCGTAGAGGTGCCGGAGGGCGGCGCGGGTGCAGCGGAAGGTCCCGGTCAGCGTCACGTCCAGGACAAGGGACCACTGTTCGTCGGTCATGTCCACGACATCGGCCTGGCCGCCGAGGCCCGCGTTGTTGACGGCCACGTCGAACCGGCCGTGGTGCTCCACGGCGGCGTCGTAGAGGTACCGCACCTCAGACTCCACGGTCACGTTGCAAGGTACGGCCAGGGGGCGCACACCGGCGAGCTCGGGCAACTCGGACAGGGCATCGGCCGCCTCTCCGAGCCGGCGGTGGTGTGCGTCGGAGATGACCACGGTGGCGCCTTCCTCCACGCATCGCTTGGCGGTGGCGAACCCGATGCCCGTGCCGGCCGCCGCGGTGACCACGACGATCTTGCCGTCGAGGAGGCCGTGCCCCGACGGCGGGACCGGGAGGCGGGGACCGCTCGTGGCTCGGTCGGTCATCGGACGGCCCCCTTGGGTTCGGGTGGCAGTCCGAGTACCCGCTCGCCGATGATGTTCCTCTGGATCTCGTTCGACCCGCCGTAGATGGTCTCCGACCGGCTGAACAGGAAGGTGCGCTGGAACTCGTCGAGCTCGTAGGGAGGGGCGTCGACCACCATCCCGGCCGGGCCCCGGACGTCGATGGCCAGCTCGCCCAGCCGACGGTGCCACGTGGCCCAGTACAGCTTGATGATGGATGCTTCCGGTGGCGCCACCGGGCCGTCGAAGTTCGAGAGGCTGCGCAGGGTGCTGTAGCGGAGGATCTCCAACTCGGCATGGGAACGGGCCAGGCGCTGGCGGATCACCGGGTCGGCGGCCGCACCGTTGGCGCGGGCCACGGCGATCAGGTGGTCGAGCTCACGGCGGAAGGAGATCTGATGGCCGAGGAGGCCCACCCCGCGCTCGAAGGCGAGGGTGGCCAGTGCCACCCGCCAGCCGTCGCCCACCGCTCCGACCACGTGATCCCGTCCGGTGCGCGCGCCGTCGAAGAACACCTCGTTGAACTCCGAGGTCCTGGTCAGCTGGGTGATGGGCCGGACCTCCACGCCCGGCTGGTCCATGGGCACCAGCAGGTACGACAGCCCCCGGTGCCGGACGGACCCGGGCTCGGTCCGGCACACGACGAAGGACCAGTCCGCCTGGTGGGCCAGGGAGGTCCACACCTTCTGCCCGGTGATCACCCACTCGTCCCCGTCGAGGACGGCCCTGGTCTGCACGTTGGCCAGGTCGCTCCCGGCATCGGGCTCGGAGTATCCCTGGCACCACAGCTCGGTGCCGGCCAGGATCGGGGGGAGGAACCGCTCCTTCTGCGCCGGGGTCCCGTACTGGATGATGGTGGGACCGATCAGCCCTTCGCCGAGGATGCTCACCCGACCGGGAGCCCTGGCCCTCACGTACTCCTCGTTGAAGATGACCTGGTGGGCAATGCTCGCGCCCCTGCCGCCGCACTCCACCGGCCATCCGATGCCGGTCCATCCGCCGGAGGCCAGCACCTTCTCCCACGCCAGGCGGGTCTCGAACCCGAAGGTCTCGTCGCCCGAACCGCCGCGTCCGCCGAGGGCGGCGAACTCCCCGACGACGTGGTCGTCCAGCCAGGCCCGGATCTCCTTCCGGAAGGTCTCGTCCTCAGGTCGATCTCGAAGGTCCATGGCGATGGCGTCCTGTGGCGCCGGTCCAGCGTGTGCGGCCCCGGGGCGGCGGTATTGCGTGGCCGGTCCGCCCGGGGACCCGGGTCCGGAGAAATCTGACGCGACGTTAGCAAACGGACTTTCGGGGTTTCGCGGCCGGCGTGCGGCGGCGTCGGCACCGGGAGATGTCCCTCCGCCGGGCACCGGGCGGCGCCTTCGGGCGGTGCCGGGAACACCCCGCCCTCCGCCGGGGTTCACTCTTGTGTTCGTTGCCGGCATCCGGCCACGGGGTGTGTCCCGTGCCCTGCCGGCTGGAGGAGGAGTGACGATGACCGAGAGCAAGCCGACCGACGCCGCCAGCCGGGTGGAGCTGACCGACGAGGAGTGGAAGGAGCGGCTCACGCCGGAGCGCTACGCGGTGCTGCGTCAGAAGGGCACCGAGCCGGCCTGGTCGGGCGATCTGCTCCACGTCGAGGGGAGCGGCATGTTCACCTGTGCCGGGTGTGGTGCCGCCCTCTTCCCCAGTGAGACCAAGTTCGAGTCCGGATCCGGATGGCCCAGCTTCTACCGGGCCCTCGACGAGGGGACCATCAACGAGCATGAGGACCGGAGCTTCGTTACGAGGCGGACGGAGATCACCTGCGCACGGTGCGGGGGCCATCTCGGCCACGTCTTCCCCGACGGGCCCGCGCCCACCGGGCTCCGCTACTGCATCAACTCCCTGTCTCTCGAGTACGAGCCCGGACAGAGCTGAGCGGGCCTCCTCCGCGCCCTGCTCACCCTGCCTGCCCGCTGAGCGGGCCATGCCTGCCGGGCGCATCCCGCCCGGCAGGGAGCAACGGGGTCACCTCGTGCGGGGGATCAGCACGGCGGCCGCCCCAACTCGACCGCCGACAGCCGTTCCTCGAAGAGTTCGAAGAGGTCCCCCAGGGCGTGCGCCTCCTCCACCAACCCCGACCTCACCAGTACCCGGTCGGCATCGGCCAGCGCCTGGCAAGCGGTGAACACCTCTCGTTTCGTGAGGTGCACCGAGGAAGAGAATCGGGCCCTGGTCGCCCGCGGTGTCGCCGCCCACGGCCCGGCGCCCGGGCTCACGACTTGGCACCCACCGACTCGCCCTCCGCGCTCGAGCCGTCCGTCGACGGGCCGTGCCCCGCGTCGGTCGCCGACTGGCGTTCGACCCGGTGGACATCGACGGTGGCAAATCGGAGGCTGGCTCCGACCTCGTCGGCCACGATCTCCACTTTGAACCGGCGGTCACCCTCTTCGGTCTCCCAGCTGCGCTGCTCGAGCCGGCCGCTGACCACCACCCTCATGCCCTTGGTGAGGCTGAGGGCGACGTTCTCCGCCAACTCGCGCCAGGTCACCACGTCGAAGAAGGAGGTCGACTCCTCCCATTCGTTGGACTCCCGGTTCTGCCACCGACGATTCACGGCCACGCCCAGTGAGGTGGTGGCCTGCCCGTCTCGGGTGTAGCGGATCTCCGGGTCCCTGGTCAGGTTGCCGGTGATTGTGGTGGTGGTTGCGCTGCTCATGGTGGTTCTCCTTCTCTCGTGCACCGAGGTGCGTCGCCGCCGGTCCTCGGAGAGGTTCCGGTCAGGCCACCCGCTGTGGGCGACGAGGCGAGGATGAGCGCCCGACCTTGCCCGGTCCGGCTCCAACAGCTGGCCGGAGACCTTGCCCGGAGCGCCGCACCACCTCCCATGCGGGCCGGCCCCACCTACACTGGGCGGGTCGCCGGACCCCGAGAGCACCGCTGCCGGTTGCGCAGGCCGTGGCGGCAGATGGAGCGAGACGAAAGGTTTGCATGGCGATGAACTTCACCGGAATCGAGCCGTACGGGGACGATCTCTTCACCGAACCCGACGGTGACCCAGACACCTTGTCGAGGCTCGGACCGCTCACCGCCCTGGCCGGCGTCTGGGAGGGGACCAGGGGGGACGACGAGCACCCGTCTGCCGACGGGACCGAACGCGACGCGTTCGTCGAGCGCTACGAGCTCCAGCCCATCGACCGTCAGACCAACGGCCCCCAGCTCCTGTACGGCCTCAGGTACCACACCCACATCGTCAAGCCGGGTGAGTCGGAGACCTTCCACGATCAGGTGGGGTACTGGCTGTGGGAGCCGGCGACCGGCACGGTGACCCTGACCCTGGGGATTCCACGCGGCCAGGTGCTCCTGGCCGGTGGCACGGCAGAGCAGGACGCATCCGAGTTCGAGGTGAGGGCGGCCGTCGGCTCCGAGGTCTACGGCATCCTGTCCAACCCCTTCCTCGACCAGGCCTTCCGGACCCTCAGCTACCGGATGCACGTGGTCACCCATCCCGACGGGACCTGGTCCTACGAGGAGGAGGGGGTCCTGGAGATCCCCGACCGCGACCAGCCGTTCCATCACATCGACCGCAACACGCTCACCCGCATCGGGCCGCCGACCCCCAATCCCCTCGCCCGGGAGGGTTCCGGGGGCTGAGCCGCGGCCCTTTGGAGTCGGTCCCTCGGCCGGCGGACCGCGGGCACCACGGTCACCGCCGGGCTTCGACGTCGCGACGTCGCTCCGCATCGGGCAGGTGGACCATCTGGTGGCCGATCCGGAGCAGCACTCCGTAGACCAGGGCGAGACCGACCAGCCCTTAGAGGCCGATCACCAGCAGATCGGTCCCGATGCCGATGGTGCCGGCCACCACCTGGAGGCCCATCGAGAACGCCCCCGCGCAGAAGACCAGCAGCGCCCCGAGCAGCCGGTGCGAGGTCGCCCTGATGTCGACGAACAGGACCCCGTAGACGTTGAGGTGCAACAACTCGGACGTACCCGCCTCCGTCGACGGCACGGCGGAGGCGTGCAACGGCCTGCCCGGGATGGCGTTGAACTCTGCCACCACCTTGCCGCTCCCGTCAGGCGGCGCCACCACGGCGAGGGGAAGCCGGTGCGGAACCGGTCGGTGGAACGCTCCGACAAAGGAGGCGATGAACCCCAGCCGCCGGGGGCCACTCTGTACCATGGGCGCTGCACACCACGGGGACACCGTAGCGACTTGCACCGTGCGGTCCGATGATGACTCGACCCAGGTGGGCACTCAGCCGTCAGCTGCCGCCTCCTGATGACCGGTCCGCGAGGGGGAATTTCCCCGAGGAACACTGTGACCAAACCAACGAATACGGGCCCCCTCGACGGCGTGCGAGTGGTCGACCTCACCACGGTCATCATGGGCCCGCTGGCCACGCAGATCCTCGGCGACCTGGGGGCCGACGTGATCACCGTCGAGGACCCCAGAGGCACGCTGAGCCGGGTGATGACCGCCGGACCCCACCCCCAGCTCTCCGGGATCGCCCTCAACCTGTTGCGCAACAAGCGGAACGTGGTGCTGGACCTCAAGACCGCCGATGGGCGGGACGCCCTGCTGGCCGTCGTCGCCACGGCGCAGGTCTTCGTCACCAACCTCCGGCCGGGCACCCTGCAGCGGCTCGGCCTCTCCTACGAGGACATCGCCGACGTGCAGCCCGACATCGTGTACCTCCAGGCCCAGGGGTACCCGTCGGACTCGGCGGCCGCCGACGCCCCCGCCTACGACGACGTGATCCAGGCCGGTACCGGCCTCCCCGACACCTTCCGCCGCATGGAGGGCAAGCCGCAGTTCGTCCCCACCCTGATCGCAGACAAGGTCTGCGGCCTCACCATTGCCTACTCGGTGCTCGCCGCCCTCCTCCATCGCGAGAGGACCGGGGAGGGACAGCGGATCGAGGTCCCGATGGTCGACGTCATGACTGCGTTCGTGCTCGTCGAGCACGCCGGCGCGGCCACCGCCCGCCCGCCCCAGGGCGTGCCCGGCTACCTGCGGATCCTCAGCCCCAACCGGAGACCCCAACGGACCAAGGACGGGTGGGTGAGCGTCCTCCCCTACACCCGCAAGAACTTCGAGGACATCTTCCGAGCCGGAGGTCGGACCGACCTGGTCGGGGACGAGCGTATCGCCACGGCGCGCTCACGCCTGGCCCACATCGACAGCATCTACGCCGAGGTGGCCGCCATCCTCATCCAGCGCACCACCGAGGAGTGGTTGGCGTTCTGCAAGGCCGCTGACGTCCCGGCCTCGGCCATCCCCACCCTGGAAGAACTGGTCGATGCCCTGCCCGAGGACGACCACCCGGTGGCCGGCCGCTACAAGGTGATCCCCCAGCCGGTGCGGTTCTCGCGCTCCACCGGCCCCGTCGTGCGACGGCCGGCGGCACTCAGCGGCGAGCACAACGCCGAGGTGATGGGCGAGATCGCCGCCTCTCGGGCCGGCCCGGACGCGTCACCGCCCGCACCAGCGGACGGCTCGCGGTGATGGAGTCCTTCGGAGACGTCACCGTCGACCTGTCGGGCGGCCACGTGGCGGAAGTGGAGATGCACCGACCCCCGGCCAACTACTTCGACACCGACCTGCTGGCCGGCATCGTCGACGGCATCGCCTGGGCCGACGGCCGGGGGTGCCGGGCGATCGTCCTGTGCTCGGAGGGCAGGCACTTCTGTGCCGGGATGGACTTCGCCCGGTCGAACGAGGCTCGATCTGATGCGATCCGCACGCTGTACGACTGCGCCATCGCCCTCGTCGACGGCCCGCTCCCGGTGGTGGTGGCGGTCCAGGGCGCAGCCATCGGCGGAGGGTTGGGCCTGGCCCTGGCCGGCGATTTCCGGGTGGGGTCGCCGGACAGCCGATTCGCGGCCAACTTCGCCCGCCTCGGGTTCCACCAGGGGTTCGGGCTGTCCCTCACCCTTCCCAGGGCGGTCGGCCACCAGCGGGCGCTCGAGCTGCTGGTCACCGGCCGGCGCATCGGCGGGGAGGAGGCCCTCCGGATCGGGTTGTGCGATCGGCTGGCCGAGAACCCCCGGGCCGGCGCGCACGACCTCGCCGCGGAGGTCGCCGCGTCGGCGCCGCTGGCGGTGCGGTCCATCAGGAGGACGCAACGCTCCGAGCTGACCGCCGGGTTCGCCGCCGCAGTCGAGCACGAGCGGATCGAGCAACAGCGGCTGATGGGGACCGACGACTTCGGTGAGGGCATCGCCGCCTCGCTGGAGCGCCGGGAGCCGCGCTTCTCCGGGAACTGACGGCCGGGCCGGGGGGCTACTCCCCCGCCAGGTCCCTTGCCAGCTCGGCCCGGGTCGCCTCGCTCAGCACCACCCCCGGCATACCGTCCGGGTACGCAGGGTGGTTGACCGCCAGGGTCACCGGCCCGTGGCCGAAGGTGGCAACCTGGTCCTCGTCGAGCCGGAACCGCACGTAGTGCACCGCCGAGGTGGTCTCTTGGCGGGTCAGGTGGGACTCATGCTCCTCCTCCGCGGTGGAGATGATGATCTCCACCGCGTCACCGGTGCCGATCCGCACCTCGCAGGAACGCTCGATGCCGACCAGGCGGGGCAGCCACGTCCGCAGCTCCACTTCGCTCACCAGTTCGAGGAACAAGGTGGCCGACAGCTCGCCCGGTGCCGGGAGCAGGCGGTTGTAGACATCCAGTTCGTGCTGGATCTGCCGGTCGGTGGTCATCCGCTCGGCCCTGGCCATCTCCTGCACCTGGAAGCGCATGGTCATCCTGCTCTCGAAGGTCAGCGTCACCACCGGGCCGACGGTGACCCGTCGGAGCTTCTTCACGGCAACCACCCGCCGGCGGAACTCCTCCCGCTCCCGTTCGTACGCCCGCTGGTCGGCGATGTCGTCGAGGGTGAGCCTTCGCACTGCGGTCATCGCCGTCCCTCCTCGGGGATGCCGTAGGCCCGGGCCATCAACTGCATGGGATGGACCGGCCGGCGACCCGTCTCCTGCTCGATCGACCCATTGGCCAGGTGGCAGTCGCCGCACACCACGTCGTGGCCGGCCTCTTGCACCTCGCGTCCGAGCGGGCCGGCCACCTTGCGTGCCAGCGCGTAGTTCTCGGCGCGGTAGCCCCAGGTGCCGTCGATGCCGGAGCAGCGCTGGACCAGGGTCGCCTTGACCCCGGCCACCTGCAGCAGGTCACGACTCTTCATCCCGATCTGCTCGGCCTGCAGATGGCAGGCGACGTGGTAGGTGACCACATCGGGCACCGCCCCCGACTCGCGTCCGGGGAACTCGGTGTCGAGCTCGGTGTCCTCGCCGCGGTGCAGGGCGACCAGGTACTCGGCCGGGTCGACGGTGTGGGCCGCCACCAGTTCGGCGTCGGCGGCCGACGAGGTCCGGGCCAGGTAGATCGGGTAGTCCCTGCGCAGTACGTACGCGCAGGTCGGCTGGGCCACGACCACCTCCCTTCCGGCCCGGACCTCGGCGGCCAGCACCTCGACGTTCCGGGTGGCCGCCCGGATGAACTGCTTGATGTTTCCCTGGTGGAGCCAGGGGGCGCCGCAGCACTGGGCTCCCTCGGGCAGCGAGCACGAGACCCGGTTCCGCTCGTACACCTTGACCAGGTCCTGGCCGATGGCCGGATCCATGTACTCCACGAAGCAGGTCGGGAACACCGATACCGAGCCCTGTGGCGGGCCAGCCTTCCCCTCTCCAGGGAGGTCGGCTGCCATCCGGTGACGCCGACGCCTGAACCAGGTGGAGAACCGCTGCCGGGCATACGGCGGGAGCAGCCGCTCCGAGGCCATCCCGACCGTCTTCTCCATCAGCCGCCGCGGAACCGAGCCCGGGCGGCCGGTCAGGGCATTGACCACCGGCGCCGCCGTCGTCGACACCCTGCCCAGGAGGTCGGTGCGGCCCAGGAACTGATCGGTCAGGCGCTCCCTCAGCGGCACCCCGGCCGCGTGGCGCACCGCGTGGGCCCGCATCATCAGCCGGGGGAAGTCGAGCTGCCATTCGTGGGGGGGCACGTAGGGGCACTTCACGTAGCAGAGCTTGCACTGGTAGCACTCGTCGACCACCTGGTCCTGTTCGGCCGGCGTCATACCGGCCACGTCCCCGTCCCTGGCATCGATGAAATCGAAGAGCGTCGGGAACGACGGGCACAGGTTGAAGCAAAGCCGGCACCCGTGGCACAGGTCGTAGACGCGCTCGAGCTCGACGCGCAGGTCGGGCTCGTCGAGGTACTCCGGATGAGCGGGGTCGTAGGTGGTCGTCATCTCGAACGGTCGGTGCCGTGGATCGAAGGGTCGTTGCCGTGGGTCGGGGTCCGCAGACCGGCTCCACGCCCGTGGTGGCGAGAGGACCTGGCCCGGGGACTCCTCCCGGGCCGGTCCCCTGCTCCACCGGGGTGGCACACCACCCGACGTGCCTAGGAGACCGAGGCCAACCCTTCGGTGAACCGGCTGGCATGGCTCTTCTCCGCCCGGGCCAGTGTCTCGAACCACTCGGCGATCTCGTCGAAGCCCTCGTCACGGGCCGTCCGGGCGAACCCCGGGTACATCTCCGAGTACTCGTACGTCTCGCCCTCGACGGCGGACTTCAGATTGTCCTCGGTCGGGCCGACCGGGGCGCCGGTGACCGGGTCGCCTACCTCGCGGAGGAAGTCGAAGTGGCCGAACGCATGTCCGGTCTCCCCCTCGGCGACGGACCGGAAGAGCGCGGCCACGTCTGGGTAGCCCTCGACGTCCGCCTTCTGCGCGAAGTAGAGGTAGCGGCGATTGGCCTGGCTCTCGCCGGCGAACGCCTCCTTCAGGTTCTCCTCGGTCTTGCTGTGCTTCAGTGCTGGCACGGTGTTCCTCTCCTGGCTCTAGCCGTCGTGGAGGCTTCCACGAATCGGCGGTGGTAGATGGTCGCTGATCGGACTGGCTCCCGGGTCGGGCATCTAGGTCGAGGACCGCGCCCGGGCCCGGCCGCGGCCCGCAGGCGCCCGGCACTCGGGGCACAGGCCCCGGAAGACGATCTCCGCCGAACCCACGTCGAACCCGAGGTCCGCCCCCTCCGGAATTCGCAGTTCGGGGAAGACAGCCACCAGGTCGCGCACGCTGCCGCACTGGCGGCAGACCAGGTGGTGGTGGAGATCGGTCACATTCGGATCGAATCGTGTCATGCCGGTGCCGACGTCAAGCGAGGCGATCTCCCCCAACTCGGCCAGGTCGTGGAGGGTCTGGTACACGGTCTTGAGCGAGATGGTCTCCATCTCCCGACTGACCACTGCATGGACCGCCTCAGCCGAGGGATGTGTCTCGTCGCCCTGGAGGACCCGGAAGATGCACTGCCTCTGGGCGGTCACCTTGCGCCCGGAGGACCGGAACAGCTCGGTCAACTCCTCAGGGGTACGCATGACCGCCAGTATATCACCAATGATTGTTTCTCAACAATTGTTGGTGATAAGGATCGAGGCGCTGGCCGGAGACTGGTGGCGCCGCCCTCCAGACGGTGGGCCCGGCCACCTGTGGCAGGCTTTGGGCATGCCCGATCGCCTTCGCGTCGCCGAGCCGCACGCCGGCCGATTCCAGCGGGGGGATGCTCTCCGCCGACTCGCCTCCGAGCAGTTCGACGTGCTGGTCATCGGAGGTGGCATCACCGGGGCCGGGGTGGCGCTGGATGCCGCCAGCCGTGGCCTCAGGAGCGCCCTGGTCGAGAAGGACGACTTCGCCTCCGGCACGTCGTCGAAGTCGTCCAAGATGGTCCACGGCGGTCTGCGCTACCTCCAACAGAGAGAGTACCGGCTGGTCTACGAGAACCTGGCCGAGCGCCAGCGACTGCTGGACAATGCCCCCCACCTGGTCACGCCCCTCCCCTTTCTCATCCCGCTCTTCGGGAAGGACGGCGTGGTCAATCGCAGTGTGGCCCGCGTCTACCTGACGGCACTGTGGCTCTACGACCTGACCGGCGGTATACGGATCGGCCGGCGTCACGAGAAGGTGTCACGGGCCCAGGCATTGGCCCACATGCCGACCCTCCGCGCCGACCACCTGGTGGCCGGCTTCCTCTACTGGGACGCCAGCGCCGACGACGCCCGGCTGACCCTTGCCGTGATCCGCACCGCCGTGCTCGACCATGGTGCTGTGGCGGCCAACTACACGCCGGTCGTCGCCCTCAACTCCGACCCCACCGGCCGGGTGGTCGGTGCAACGGTGGCACCACTGGGGTCCGAGCCGTTCGACGTCCGCGCCTCGGTCGTGGTCAATGCCGCCGGTGTGTGGGCCGACGAGGTCCGCGCGCTCGACGAGCGCCACAATCCGCACTCCATCCGGCCCGCCAAGGGCATCCACATCACCATGCCGTCCGAGGCATTCCCCTGCGACATCGCCGCCGTCATCCCCGTCAAGCACGACCACCGGTCGATCTTCGTCGTGTCGTGGGGGGAACAGGTCTACCTCGGCACCACCGACACCGAGTGGGACGGGCCGCTCGACGACCCCGACTGCACGCCCGAAGACGTCGACTACCTTCTCGATGCGGCCAACGCCGTCACCACCCGACCGCTCAGACGGTCCGACATCACCGGGCTGTGGAGCGGCCTGCGGCCACTGCTGGCACCGGTCGAGGGCAAGAGCGCACCGAGCGAGCGCACCGCCGACCTGTCCCGCCGCCACACCGTTCGGACGTCGCCGGGGGGGGTCGTCACCGTCACCGGAGGCAAGCTCACCACCTATCGGAAGATGGCCGAGGACACCGTCGACGTCGCGGTGAAGGTCCTGGGCCGCCGGTCGCTCCGGTGTGTGACCAAGGACCTGCGACTGCGAGGGGCGACCCCCGGCGGCCACACGCCGGCCCGGCCCGGGGGGATCGCGCCGGACCAGGGTGCGGCGCCGGACAACGAGGCGGTGGCGGTGGCCGCCCACCTGGTCCGGCGCTACGGGACCGAGACCCCCGCGGTGCTGTCGGTGGCCGACGACGACCCGGAACTGCTCGAACCCCTCGTCCCGGGACTCCACTACCTCGAGGCGGAGGCCCTCTACGCGGTCCGGGAGGAGATGGCCTTGTCGGTGGCCGACGTCCTTGACCGGCGGACACGTGCCTCGCTGCGGGATGCCCGCGGTTCGGCCGACGCCGCTCTGCGGGTGGCGTCCCTCATCGGGCCCGAACTCGGGTGGGACGGCGAACGGATCCTCCGGGAGGCCGCGGCCTACGCCGAGGGGCTGCGAGCGGAGCTGGCGCGAGCAGGACTCGACGAAGCCACCGCAGCCGAGCAGCCCGTCGGGGCCGGCGGGTCCAGGGCCTTCGGGTCCGGGGCCGGTGGTGAGGCCCCCGGGGCCGGTGGCGAGGCCCTCGCCGCCGGTCAGGGATCGGAACGCGGGTGACACGGCCCACACCGGTGACCCCGGTCGACGCCGCCGCGGACGCGGTGGAAGACCACTTCGGCGGTGTCCGGGTACCGGTCGACGATGCCCTCCGGCGGCGGCTGGCCGACGTGTGCGACGAGGTCACCGACAGCGACGACGCCCGTGCCGATGCGGCGCGGGACTGGTGGCCCCTTGCCATCGGATGGGCCGTCGACGGGCAGGTCCCGGCCAGGCCTGCAGTGGTGGTCCGCCCCACCGACACCCATCAGGTGGCCACCGTGCTGGCCCTGTGCAACGACTTCAGTGTGCCGGTCACCGCAGCAGGCGGGCGGAGCGGGGTGTGCGGCGGGTCCATCCCCCTGTTCGGGGGGGTCGCCCTCGACCTCTGCGGGCTCGCCGGGATCGGCGAAGTCGACGCCGAGTCGTTGGTGGCCGACCTGCGGGCCGGCACCTTCGGCCCCGAGGTCGAGACCGGTCTCCGCGACGGCTTCGGCGTCACGCTCGGGCACTGGCCCCAGTCGATGGACCTCTCCACCGTGGGCGGATGGCTGGCCTGCCGGGGGGCCGGCCAGTACTCGAACCGCTACGGGAAGATCGAGGACATGGTGCTCGGCCTCGAGGTCGTCCTGGCCGACGGCACCGTGGTCCGGACCGGTGGGAACGGGCCGAGGTCGGCCACCGGCCCCGACCTCACCCAGCTGTTCGTGGGCAGCGAGGGCACCCTCGGCATCATCACCGAGGGGCGGTTCCGGGTGCACGCGATCCCCGGGGGCGAGGGCCGGCGCGCCTTCGGGTTCGCCTCGTTCGCCGACGGGCTCGAAGCGTGCCGCCGGATCCTCCGCCGGGGCGCCACTCCCGCGGTCCTCCGCCTCTACGACGAGACGGAGTCGGGGAGGTCGTTCGACCACCCCGGGACCAACGTCCTCATCGTCCTGGACGAGGCCGACCCCGGCCTGGTCGAGGCCACCCTCGCCGTGGTGGACGACGAGTGCGGACCTGCCGACCGGCTCGACGCCGGGATCGTGGACCGCTGGCTGACCCACCGCAACGACGTGTCCGCCCTCGCCCCCCTGTGGCGATCGGGCATCGTGGTGGACACCGTGGAGGTCTCGGCGAGGTGGAGCGCCCTGCCCGGCCTCTACCGATCGGTGCTCGAGGCGCTGCACGGGGTCGACGGGACGCTGGCCGCCTCGTCCCATCAGTCCCACGCCTACACCGACGGCGCCTGCCTCTACTTCACCTTCGCCGGGCGGTCCCCGGTGGACCAGCCTCCTTCCGGCCTCCGGTCGTGGACCGATCGCTACTACGAGCAGGCATGGGACGAGGTCACCCGGGCCACCCTGGCCGCCGGCGGGGCCATCAGCCACCATCACGGCATCGGCATCAACAGGGCGCGCTTCCTCCCCGAGGCGCTGGGGGCCGGGTTCGGCGTGCTCACCGCGGTCAAGCAGGCCCTCGACCCGAGGGGCATCCTCAACCCCGGAAAGCTCGGCCTGGCCGCTCCCTACGGCAAGGTCACCTGGCCATGAGCATCCTCGTCGTCGACGTGGGCACCTCGGGCGTCCGGGGGGCCGTGGTGCGGCCGGACGCCTCGGTCGAGCACATCCACCATGTGGCTGTGCTCCCCGATACTCCGTTCCCCGGGCTGGTCGAGTTCGACCCGACCGCCATGGCCGACGCCGTACTCGACGTGGCGGCGCGCTCCCTGGCCGACGGAGGCCCGGTCGACGCGGTGGGGATCGCCAACCAGCGGGCCTCCACCATCCTGTGGGACCGTGCCACCGGCGTGCCGGTGGGGCCCGGCCTCGGCTGGCAGGACCTCCGGACGGTGGGCACCTGCCTCGAGCTCCAGAGCCAGGGGATCCGGGTGGCACCCAACGCGTCGGCGACCAAGCTGGCGGCCCTGCTCGACACGGCCGACCCGGACCGCTCCCGCTCCGAGCGGGGCGAGTTGGCCTTCGGCACCGTCGACACCTGGGTGGCGTGGACCCTCTCCGGCGGGCGCCTCCACGTGACCGACGCATCCAATGCCGGGGTCACCGGGCTGGTCCACGGCGACGGGACCGGCTGGAGCCAGGACCTTCTGGCCGCCCTCCGCATCCCCGAGTCGCTGCTGCCCACCATCGTGGACTCCACCGGCGTGCTGGGGGTGGCCGACGCCCTGGCCGGACAGCCGGTCATCGCCGGTATGGCCGGTGACCAGCAGGCGTCGTTGATCGGCCAGGGCTGCACCCAGCCGGGCCAGGCCAAGGCCACCTTCGGCACCGGGGGGATGCTCGACCAGTGCACCGGCACCGACCGCCCCCGCCAGATCGCGCGCGGCCCGGCCGGCACCATCCCGATCATCGCCTGGCGGCGACAGGGAAGGATCACCTGGGGCGTCGAGGCCATCATGCTGTCGGCCGGCACCTGTGTGGAGTGGCTGCGCGACGACCTTGCCATCATTGACTCGGCCGCCGACTCGGCCCAGGTGGCCGCACGCTGCGGCGACACCGGCGACGTGTGGTTCGTGCCCGCGTTGCTGGGGCTGGGCACGCCGGTGTGGGACTTCGGGGCCCGGGGCACCGTCCTCGGCCTCACCCGTGGCAGCGGGCGCCCCGAGCTGGTGCGGGCTGTGCTGGAGGGGGTGGCCCACCGGGGCGCCGACCTCCTCGAGGCAGCCGAGGCCGACTCGGGGATGACGGTCGGCAACCTGCGCATCGACGGAGGCATGTCGGCCAACGAGGTCTTCACCCGGGCCCTCGCCAACGCCTGCGGACGACCGGTCGAGATCGCCCCGTTCGTGGAGGCCACCACCCTCGGTGCCGCCTTCCTGGCCGGGATGGCCGTGGGCACCTGGGCCGACGAGCAGGACGTGGCCGCCGCTTGGGCGCCGCGCCAGGTGGTGGAGCCCACGACGACCGCCGGCGAGCGCACGACTGCCCGCACACGCTGGCTCGAGGCCCGGAAGCGTTCCGAGGGCACCATCCCCGAGCTGTCCGCCCTTGATTTCTGACCACGGCCACCCGGGCGTGGCGCAGGTCGGGCCTGTGGTCGGCGGTGCCGGCTCCGGCCCGACGCGGCTGGCACCTCCCCGGCACAGCGCATTGAACAAAGCCACGGAAAACCCGTAGGGTGGGGGAGGCACCACGCTCGGCGATGGGGCCGATGCAGCCGACGGGTCCGGCGAACGCAGGGGTAGACCCAGGGGAGCAGGAGGACCCATGACCAGGGGCATCGAGACGGTGGGGGTCGAGTCGTCGGTCCGCACCACGCAACCAGTGCCGTCGATCGACGAGGCGGTAGGACTGGCCCGGGCCCTCCACGCCGCCCTCTCGGAGGTCCTGCTGGGCACACCGGCGGCAGTTACCACTGCGGTGATCGCGGCCCTCTCGGGGAGCCACCTGCTCATCGAGGACGTGCCCGGCGTGGGCAAGACGGTGCTGGCCCGGGCGCTGGCCACCGCTCTCGGGGTCAAGCTCTCGCGGGTCCAGGGGCACCCCGACCTCCTTCCCTCCGACATCACGGGCGTGACGGTGTTTTCGCCGGAGACCGGGACCTGGGAGTTCCGGCCCGGCCCGGTCTTCGCCCACGTGGTCCTCCTCGACGAAATGAACCGCACCCCGCCCCGGACCCAGTCTGCGCTGCTGGAGGCCATGGAAGAGCAACAGGTCACGGTGGACGGCGAATCGTGGCCCCTGCCGCAGCCACACCTGGTGATCGGCACCCAGAACCCGATCGGCCAGCTTGGCACCTACCCGCTCGTCGAGAGCCAGCTCGACCGGTTCGGCCTGTCCACCTCCATCGGCTACCCCGATGCCGACATCGAGACTCGCCTCGTCCTCCACAACGGCGGCCGCTATGCCCTCGACACGCTGGTCCCCGTCTCCGATCCCGCACAGTGGCACCGGGCGATCAGCGCCACGGCCTCGGTGCACGTGGTGACCACGGTCGCCGAGTATGCCGTGTCGCTGGTGCGGGCCACCCGGTCGGCCGGCACCGTGCGCCTGGGGGCAAGCCCGCGAGCGGCCATCTCCCTCCTCCGCAGCGCCCAGGCCTACGCGGTACTCGCCGGGCGGGCCTACGTCACCCCCCAGGACGTCCAGGCCGTGGCCGTCGCCTGCCTCTCCCACCGCCTGATCGCCGAGGGCAGTGGCGGAGACGGTCCCACCATGGTGGGCCGCATCCTCGCCGCAGCACCTGTCCCGCCCACGTGAACGCCTCGACGCCCGACGGCCGGCAGCCCTTCTGGCGCACTGTCAACGCGGCGTTCACCGGGCTGCTCGCCGGCGCGTGCGGCGTAGTACTGGCGCGAGCGCTCTTCGGGCCCCAGATGGTCGTGGCCGGGGCCTCCATCGGAGCGGCGTGCCTGGTGACCGGTGCGGCACTTTCCTGGACCTTCTCGGTGACCCGTCGACGGCGCCGGACCTCCGCCGCACTGCCCGGCGGCCAGTGGATGCGCCGACGGGTGCGCCCGGTGGGGTGGTTCGGACCCGTTGCGGGCAGTGCGGTGGCCATGTTCGCCTGGGCCGGTGTGGCCCACTCCAGTGGGTCCGGATGGGTCCAGGCCGTGGGGGCCCTGTTGGCCGCCGTGCTGCTCACCGGCATGGTGGCCCCTGCCGTGCCGGCTCGGCGGGCCGTCGTAGCCTGCACCGAGTGCCCGCCGGACGGGCAGGCCGGGCGTGCACTGGCGATCACCCTCGTGGCCAATGGCCCGGTCAGGCTGCGGCCGCGCTATCCCGTCGGCCCGCCCTCCCTGGCCGAAGGGAGGGTCCGCGGGCAGCGCCCGGTCGAGGTGACCATCACCCCGGACCGGCGCGGCGTCCTGGACAGGCTGGTGGTCGAAGTGGCCACGAGTGCGCCCTTCGGCATCCTGTGGTGGGCCAAGGACGTAACGGTCGAGTTGGCCCGCCCACTGCACGTCGCACCCCGGACCGGCGAGCCGGGGGCGCTGTCGACCGTCACCGATGACGCGCTCGGCGAGGCGCCGCTCCGGACGCCTGCGGGCATGGGCGAGCCCCGGGGCGTGCGCCCCTACCGGTCCGGTGATCCGCGGCGGTCCGTTCACTGGCCGGCAACAGCGCACGCAGGCGTGCTCATGGTGCGGGAGACCGAACGGCAGCGTGACGATCCGATCGTCATCGACGTCGTGCTGCCGGACGACCCGACGCTGGCGGAGGCCGAGACCGAGCGGGTCATGGCCGCGGCGACCGACTTCCTGGCGCGGGGCCGGCCAGTTGTGCTCGGTACCGACGAGCCGGAAGGTCGCACCCTACGGCCGTTGCGGGACCGGATCGACCTCGGAAGGCGGTTGGCCCGCGCCGTGCCCCCGGCGGGTGTGGCGCCACCCGACGGCTCGCCCCGCCCTGTCCCCCAGTGGGGGCGTCGGTGACCGTCTGGCAACGGGTCGTCGACGCCAATCGACCCGGGCCGCCCGAACACTCCGTCCCGTTCCGTGTTGCATCGGCAGCGGCAGTGATGATCGCTGTTGCCGCCTGCTGGAGCCAGGGGGAGCTAAGCGTGCCCGTCACCGTGTTCACCATGGTGGCCACCGTGGTCGGCAATGTCCTGTCCTACCACCGTCGTGCGGACCCGTGGCCGGCGGTCAAGCTCGTGTTGGCGGCGTGCGCCGTCGGCGGCTTCGTGTGGTTCATCGCCACGGTCACCCACACCGCCACACCCGGTGACATCTCGACGGTGGAAGGACCGCTGGCCGTGCTGTTCGCCTGGGTGCTGAGTACCCACGCCTTCGACGTTCCCGCCCGCCGGGATGTGGCCTACTCGCTCGCCGGATCGGCCGCCCTCATGGCGGTGGCCGCCTCGCAGTCGGTGGATCTCTCGCTCGCGGTGTACGTCGTGGCCTGGATTGCCTGCGGCATCTGGGGGCTGGTGTCCATGTGGCAGTCGATGGCCGGGGTCCGCGGCTTCCCGTGGCGCACCGTGTCGATTGCCGGGCCGACCGTCCTCGTGATGGCCGCTCTCCTGGTGGCCGTCCTGCCCGCGCCCCGGGTCTCGACATCGCTCATCTTCCCGTCCGGCTCGCCCAACTCCTCGTCGGTCGACAGCCCCACCAATCTCACCGACGGCTCCGGCTCCCTACCGGCCCACGCCGCCAGCCCCCAGGGTCGCACCGGGGTCGGCGGCTTCCTCGGCTTCGCCAAGTCCCTCGACACCGGCGTCCGGGCATCTCTGGGGAACCAGGTGGTGATGCGGGTACGGGCCAGCCGGCCGAACTTCTGGATCGGCCAGACCTACGACCAGTGGGACGGGCAGAGCTGGCTGCAGTCGGCCGATCCCGCCAGCGGCACCAACGGGCACGTGACCAAATTGGACACGGGTTCCCCCTTCACCATTCCCCCGGCGGCCGACCAACTGGCGACCCAGCTCGCCGGGACCACCGACGTCCAGACCTTCTACCTGGCCCAGTCGGGACCGAACCTGGTCTTCCATGCCGACACGGTCCAGCGGGTGTACCTCGAGTCCCGCTCCCTCTTCCTGACCGGCGACGGCACCATCGTCTCGTCCACCACGATGGGAGCCGGAACGATCTACACCGTCGTCTCCAGCGACAACACGGCGACCGCGCAACAGCTGCGGGATGCAACCGTCTCGCTGCCCCCCGACGATCCGAGCACCAACGCACCGCTCAGCCCCGCCGAGCAGCTTCGCTACCTCCAGCTTCCCCATGCCTATCCACGGGTGTCCGCCCTGGCCGAGCAGATCGTCTCGGGCGTCGGGTCCCCCGGCGATGGCGATCCTCGCACCTACGACAAGGTCGAAGCCATCGAGACCTGGATGTCGTCGCACATCAGGTACACGACGGACATCCCAAAGCTGCCACCGGGCGCCGACGCGGTGGACACCTTCCTCTTCGGCACCCGGCTGGGCTACTGCGAACAGATCTCCACGGCCACCGTGGTGATGCTGCGCAGCCTCGGCATTCCGGCGCGGGAGGCGGTGGGGTACGTCCCGGGGTCCTACAACCCGATCACCGACCTCTACGACGTCCAGGCCAAGGACGCCCACGCCTGGGTCCAGGTCTGGTTCCCCGGATACGGCTGGCAGAACTTCGACCCCACCGCCGCGGTGCCGTTGGCCAATCCGTCACCCGGCTCGGTCATCGCCAACCGGGCCGGGGCCACGTTGCGCCACCTCCCTTGGATCCCCATCGCCATCGTCGCCGCCTCGGGGATCGCCACCTGGCAGCTCCGGCGGCGGCGCCGGCTACGGCCGCCGACGTGGGCCCGGCAGATCGCCGACGACCTGGAACGGGGTGGGCGCCGACTGGGCCGGCCGCGGCGAACGGCTGAGACCCTCACCGCCTACGGGGACCGGTTGGCTGGCGCCGATCCCCCGAACGCCGAAGGGTTGACCGGGGCGACCCGATTGGTCGAGCGCTCCACCTACGGCGGCATCGAGCCGTCGACCGACCAGATCGCCCGCGCACTCTCCTACACCCGCCGCTTCCGTTCGCAGCGGCGAGGGAGGGGGGGGCGACGCGATGCCGATCAGGACCGTGCCAGTTCCAGCGCCTCGTCGAACGAGGCACCGGCGGCCAGCAGCGGCCGGTAGGACATCAGCTGGCGGGGTTGGCTGAAGGCGAGCACGGCGAGCAGTCGGTCCGCGCGCCGGTAGAGCGCCACCAGCCTGCCCTCCTCGACCGATCCCCCCACCACCACCACCTCGTCGTCGGGGCCCGGCAACCCGATCATCTGGATCTTGGTCTTGTACTGGTCCGACCAGAAGAAGGGGATCGGGTCGTAGGGCTGGGACCCGGCCGACCCGGCCAGCAGGTTGCGGGCTGCTGCAGCCCCGCCCTCGGCGGCGTTGGTCCAGTGCTCCACCCGCGCCAACTCGCCGGTGGAGGGTCGCCTCCACCGGGCCACGTCCCCTGCCGCCACCACCCGGTCGTGGGCGAACAGGCTCTCGTCGCACACCACGCCGTCCTCGACGGTGACGCCCGAGTCCTCCAGCCAGTCGACCGACGGCTCCACGCCGACACCCACCACGACCAGGTCCGCGTCGAGGCTGGTGCCGTCGAGCAGGTGGACGACGACGGGAGCCGCTGCGCCCGGGTACGACGACAGCCGTTCCACCCCGACACCGGTGAGGACCGTCACTCCGTGATCGCGATGAAGCCTGGTGCACGCCTCCCCCATCGCAACGCCCAACACGCGTCCCAGCGGGGTCGCCAGTGCCTCGACCATCGTCACCCGTGCCCCCAGGCCGTGGCAGGTGGCGGCCACCTCGGAGCCGATGAACCCCGCGCCGATCACCACCACCCGTGCACCCTCGCCGGCGGACGCGAGGGTCGCCCTGATGCCCAGGCAGTCGTCGAGGGTCCGCAGTGCCCACACCCCGGGCATCCCCTCGGTGCCCGGCAGTCGACGGGCCCGGGCCCCGGTGGCCACGACCAGCCCGTCGTATTGGAGCACCTGCCCGTCGTCGAATGCCACGGTTCGGGCCCCGGTGTCGAGCGACGCGGCCCGTCGGCCCAGCCGGAACTGGAGGCCCAACGTGTCGAGCCTGTCGGGGGCGTGATGGTGGATGCGCTCCACGTCCCAGGTGCCGGCCAGCAGCTGTTTGGACAGGGGCGGCCGGTCGTAGGGGGCGTGCCGTTCGTCGCCGACGATGATCACCGGACCGGTGTGGCCCTCGTGGCGGATCTCCTCGGCGGCACGCAGTCCGGCCAGCGAGGCGCCGACGACGACGACGGTGGCGTCTTTGCCTAGGGGATCGCTCATGGGCCGTCATCGTAGGTGGCCGGCACCACCAGGGGTCCCATCGCCTCAGCGGCCGAACATGGCCATCCACTGCTCGGGTGTCCGCAGCCCGAACACGTAGTTGTGGGAGCGGGTGTGCCCCATGGTGGCCGAGGGGTCCGCCGAGTAGAGGTGTCCCGGGTAGAGCACCGTGTCGTCGGGAACCCGGGCCAACCGGGTGGTCAGCGACTCGTACATCTCCTCGGGATCCCCGCCGGGCAGATCGGTCCGGCCGCATCCGTCGAGGAAGAGGGTGTCACCGGCTATCAGGCGCCCGTCGACCAGGAAGCACTGGCTTCCCGGGGTGTGGCCCGGTGTGTGGACCAGGGTGACGGGGACCGAGCCCACCCGGACGACGTCCTCTCCCCGGTGGGTGACGAGCTCTCCGGACCCCACACCCGTCGACCGGACGACCCACGGCGCCTCATCGACCTGCACGTGCACCGGCACCGGCACCAACTCGAGCAGCCGGGCGATGCCCTCGACCCCCCAACCCATGAGGTCGCCGCCTACGTGGTCGGGGTGATAGTGGGTGGCCAGGGCGCCGACGCACTCCATGCCGTCGGCCCGCAGGATCCCGAGCAGCTCGTCGACGCCGTAGGCGGGGTCGACGATCAGTGCCTCCCCGGTCTGCCTGTCGCCGACCAGGTAGACGAAGTTCACCATCTGCCGGGCGATCTGATCGTCCACGGCGAAGTCCTGCCCGGCCAACAGCTGGCGAAAGTACAAACGGTCAGGGCCCGGGGGGCCCGGGGTCTCCAGGTCGGCGTCGGTCACATCCACACTCTACGGTCGAGCACACCTCCGGGGGCCCTCGAGGGGCTCCGGGGGCGTCGCTGCATGCTGGAGTGGATCGATCTACAGTTCGCGGCACCGGTCGCGCCGTGGTCGGATCGGCGGCCGGACGCCGGGCGCCGATCCACGACCGTCCGGCGGGGAGACCGAACGGGGAGCGAAGGGGTGGTGCTGTGACCGACGACCAGGCAGAAGCATTGGCGGCGGCACAGGTGCTGCGTCACTGGGCGGCCCGGACCCCCGATGCCCCGATGCTGACGCTGGGCGACCGGACGCTCACCTGGGCGCAGGTCTACGCCAACGCCAAACGGGTCAGCCACGCGCTGGCGGCCGAGGGGGTGGTGCCCGGCGAGCGGGTGGCCTTCCTCGACCGCAACAGCATCGAGTTCTTCGAGGTCTTCTTCGGGTGCGCGCTGCTGGGCGCGGTGAGCATCATCGTCAACTGGCGGCTTGCGCCGGCCGAGATGGCCGCCATCGTCGAGGATGCCCAGGCTACGATCCTCTTCTACGGCGACGGCTACACCGGCGCCGTCAAAGACATGGCCCCCCTGGTCACCTCTGTCCGCACCTGGGTGCCACTCGCACAACTCGACGACTGGCGGGGCGCAGGGGTCACAGCCGAGCCGAGCGACCCGGGGTTCGAGCCCGGGCCCGACGACGTGGTCACCCAGCTGTACACCTCGGGGACCACGGGGCTCCCCAAGGGCGTGATGATCTCCGGCCGGAACCTCTCCACCATCCTGGGCGAGGCGGCCAACAACTTCCAGATCGGCCCCGACACCGTCTCGCTGGTGGCCATGCCCCTCTTCCACATCGGGGGGACCGGTTGGGCACTCGCCGGCATGTCCCGCGGCGGGCACTCGGTCATCATCCGGGACATCGACCCGGTCGAAGTACTCCGGGTCATCGAGGAGCACCGGATCACCGAGACGTTCGTGGTGCCCGCCGTACTGATGTTCCTGCTGGCCACCCCCGACCTCGCCAACACGGACGTCAGCTCGCTCCGCACCGTCTTCTACGGCGCGTCCCCCATCAGCGAGGACGTGCTGGTCCGGTCGATGGAGGCGCTCGCATGCGACTTCGCCCAGGTCTACGGGCTCACCGAGACCACCGGCGCCATCACTTCCCTACTGCCCGAGGACCACGACCCCGACGGCCCGCGCGCCCACCTCCTGCGCTCGGCCGGGCGGCCGTTCGACCACGTCGAGCTCAAGATCGTCGATGCCGCCACCGGCGAGGCCCTGCCGCCGGGTGCGGTCGGCGAGGTCTGGACCCGATCCGACCAGAACATGCTCGGCTACTGGAACAAGCCCGAAGAGACCGCCTCGTTGCTCTCGGAGGGATGGCTGCACACGGGGGACGCCGGATGGCTCAGTGAGGACGGCTACCTGTTCCTCCACGACCGGATCAAGGACATGATCGTGTCGGGAGGCGAGAACATCTACCCCGCCGAGGTGGAGAACGCCCTGCTGTCCTACCCGGCGGTGGCCGATGCGGCCGTCATCGGGGTGCCCGACGACAAGTGGGGTGAGACCGTCAAGGCCATCGTGGTCAAGTCGCCGGCGGCCATCGGTGACGATGACGCCCTTGCCGCCGACATCCTCTCGGCCACCCGTGATCGGCTAGCCCACTACAAGTGCCCCACGTCGATCGAATTCGTCGACGCGCTTCCCCGTAACCCCTCCGGCAAGGTGCTCAAGCGCGAACTGCGCAAGCCGTACTGGGCCGACAGGGATCGCAACATCGGCTGATCGAGCCGAACCGACCCTCAGAACAGTCCCCGGGGGCCTGGGTCACCGCCGGACCCGTCGGCCGGCTCCACCTCAACCTCCTCCTCGTCGGGCCCGGTGCCGGCGTCGCTCTGGCCGATGGCCTCGAGTCGGGGCACGAGCTCCTCGACCCGCATCCTGGTGCGACGCAGGCGGTGATCGAGCTCGTCCACGATTTCGGTGGCGCGCTCCAGCTGCTCGACCAACCGGTCGACGTCGATGACGCCGGTCTCGAACTCCTCGATGATCCTGTCGAGCTCGGCCCCGGCCTCGGAGTAGCTCAGTCCGGTCACGTCTGCTGCCGTCGCACCGGGCTCGGAGCCGCTTCGCTCGCTTCCACGTGTTGCCATCACTGCTTCTTCCCTTCGTCGTGCTGCTTGTCGATGTTGCCACCGGTGCCGCCTGCCCGGCCGGCACCGTCTGCCGTGACCACGGAGCCCACCTCGCCGTCGGACAGTTGGGTCACCAGGCGGGAGCCGGGGCCCAGGCCGGAGACGGAGCGGAGCACCGCCCCGGACCCGTCACGGGTGACCGAATAGCCGCGTTCGAGCTGGCGCTGATAGTCATAGGCGCCGAGCAGGCGTCGCCACTGGGCCACCCGGAGGTCCTCCACCTGCAGGCGCCGGCCCGGCAACGCGGCGAGCCGCCGGGTGCGCCCCGAAAGGCGCTCCTCGTCGGCGGCGAGCGACCACCGCGCGCCCCTGGCCACCGCGCGCCCCTTGGTGGCCAGGTGCTGGGCGTGGGAGTCGAGCTGGCCCTTGACCGCGCCCCGCACGGTTCGAGCCCGGTGGTCCAGTCGGTCGGCATGGCGGTCGATCTGCAAGCGGGCCCCAGTGGCCATGGCGTGCCGCTGCCGGTCGAGCGCACGCTCGGTGCGGGCCACCTGTTCACGTGCCGTCCGGGCAGCCACCACCCCGGCCTCGACACACGTCCTCCAGAAGTCCGTGGCCAGGCGGGACAACTCCTGGCCGCACTCCGTGGGCGTGATGAAGGAGCGGTTGGCCACTTCGTCGGCCACCGACTGGTCGCCGGTGTGCCCGATTCCGGTCCACACGGGGACAGCTGAGGTGGCAACGGCCCTGGCCACCGGCTCGGCGTCGAAGGTGGCCAGGTCGGCCTTGGATCCCCCACCCCGGACGACCACGATGACGTCGCACGGCTCCGACTGCAGGCGCCCGATGGCGGACGCCACCGACGCTGGTGCCTCACGGCCCTGCACCTGGGTGGGTACGGTGCGAACGTCGAAGGCCATCCCCGAGGCGTGGAGGCGGCCGATGAAGTCCCGGTACCCCTCGGTGCCTGGGCTGGCCACCAGGCCGACCCGCAGCGGGAGGCGGGGTACCGGGACGCGCCGGTTGCGGTCGAAGAGGTCCTCGTCGACCAGCGCCTTGATCAATCGGGCGCGTTCGGCCGCCACCTTGCCCAGCAGCGCATGGGTGTCCAGCTCCGACAGGATGAAACTGATGTCACCACGCGGCTTGTAGAGCTGGACCTCACCGCGAACCCGGACCACCAGGCCGGCCTCGAGGGTGATCCCGAGCTGGTCAAGGGTGGTCCGGACCCGGCTCCACCGGCCGGACCAGCACACGACCTTCAAGATGGGGGTACCGCTGTCCTGGGCATTGACCGGATCGACCAGGTCGAGGTAGCAGTGCCCACGGGAGCTGACATTGAACGACCGCACCTCGCCCGACACCCACACCTCGCCAGGCAGGGCACTCTTGAGGGCCCGGTCGATCCGACCGTAGAGATCGCTGATCGAGAGCGCGTCGCCGGCGGTGAGATCCGAACCGGGACGGGTGGTGCGCGAACCGAGGGACACTGCGCCAGGTTAGAGCGCGGGTGGGACCGCTCCGCCGACCGGCCGCCCGACCCGGTCCCGATGCCCGTCAGGCGACGGCCGCCGCCGCCGGTGTCGGCAGGACGTCTTCGCGGACCACCCCCGCGCGCTTCGTGTCCGGGAACGCTGCGTGTGCGACGATGGGGGCGACGGTGAGCCGGCCGGGTGGTCGCGGCTCCTACCGGCAGGGGGCCACCCCTCCGGTCGGGAACGAGCTGAGGAAGGTCGGGACTCCACAGGGCAGGGTGCTGGTTAACGGCCAGTCGGGGTGACCTGCAGGAAAGTGCCACAGAGAACAGACCGCCGATGGCGAGGCCTCCGGGCAGCGCACAGGTAAGGGTGAAACGGTGCGGTAAGAGCGCACCAGCGGCCGGGGCGACCCGGTCGGCTCGGTAAACCCCACCCGGAGCAAGGTCGAACAGGGGGAACGGGCTGCCCGTCCGGTGCTCTTCCGAGGGCACCACCCCCAGGTAGACCGCTCAGATGGATGGCCACCCAACTCCCGCAAGGGGGTGGACAGAATCCCGCCTACAGGCCGGCTCACCGTCAACCAGGACTTTTACCCCGACAAGGGGTAATCGTGACTCAAATATGACTCAATTTCTCCTAGGGTTCGCGTTATGACAGACTCCGCCAAGCGCACGTACGGCAGTGGCGGCATCACGTGGTTGGGCCCGCGACGGGCACGTCTCAGGGTTCGTGTTCCCGGCGAAACCGGACAGCGGACCAAGGTCGTCCATGTGGCTCAACGGGACCGCGGCGGACGTGGCGAGGCTGCCGCCGCATTGGAGACTTTCGCTCGCGAGGTGGAGCTGG
>JBKQMB010000116.1:0-9893 GCA_052326605.1 Acidimicrobiales bacterium
CGACGCAACCTGGCGTGCTTCCTCGAGCTGATCTCCCGCGGATCGCTCAATATCGAGTCGCTCGTCTCGGAGGTCTTTCCGCTCGAGCGTGCGGTCGAAGTTTACGAGGGGCTGAGCTCCGGCTCGCGTGGTGGGATCGGCGTTCTGTTCGAGTACCCGGTCCAGCACGAACAGACCGCGAAAGCTGCGGCCGACGTGCCCAAGCTCGATGTCGACCGTGACACGGCTCACTTTCGCCGAATGGCCGGCGGCAAGGCGCGCTTCGGGTTCATCGGGGCAGGCAACTATGCCTCGTCGGTCCTCTTGCCGCTTCTTGCGGCCGACGAGCGCGTCGATCTGCGGCACGTAGCCACGACCCGTTCGCTGTCAGCGGTCAACGCACAGCGTCGCTTCGGCTTCTCGAGTGCGGGAACCGACGTCGACGCCGTGCTCGAAGACGAGACCTTGGACGCGGTCTTCATCGTGACCCGCCACCACTCCCACGCCGAGCTGACCTGTCGCGCTCTCCGAGCCGGCAGGACGGTGTTCGTCGAGAAGCCTCTGGCCCTCACCGAGGACGAGCTGTCCCGAGTTCTCGATGTCGTCGCGGAGACCGGCAACGACCGCCTCATGGTGGGGTTCAACAGACGATTCGCGCCCTTGTTGGTCGAGATGCGATCCCGCTTCGGGGGATCGATGTCGGGAGCGGTTGCCCGATACTCTGTCAATGCCGGGACACTAGGACGTCAGAGCTGGTACAGCGACGAGAAGCTCGAGGGTTCCCGGTTCGCCGGCGAGGGCGGCCACTTCATCGACACGCTCAGCTGGTGGCTTGACGCCCGGCCTACCGAGGTGTTCGCGACAGCCGCGCTGGACCCGCACGACATTCAAGTCGAGCTGCGATTCGACAACGGCTCGATTGCGACGATCGCGTACACCACCAACGGAAACCCGCGATATCCGAAGGAGATCTTCGAGATCGCTGCCCACGGGCGGACCGCGCGGCTCGACAACTTCCGGCTCGCGCAAGTCTGGACAGGGCGGCGGCGAAGAATGCAGCGAGCCTGGGGCGCCGTGGACAAGGGCCAGCGCCAGCAACTGGCGCGGTTCGTCGAGGCGGTTCGCACCGATGCGCCGATGCCGATCTCGCTGTCGTGCCTCGCGGCGACCACGCGGGCGACGCTGGCCGTCGCCCGAAGCCAGGCAGAACGGCGCCCAGAACTTCTGTGAACCAACGGCGACTTCGGTGGTACGCGCGTCGAGTTAGCCGGATGTCGGCGGCCGAGATCGTCTGGCGAGCACGCGACGCGGCGCGGCGTGAAGCCTGGGTGTTCAGGCAGGTCCGCCCAGGCACCCAGTCATTTCCACCTCGATCTCCACGCCATTGCGGCTTCGCGCCAGTCCTGCCGCCAGGAACCCGGGACGCGGTTCCCAGGGAGATTCGAGACAGCCTCGTCGAGGCTGCCGACGGAGTCCTCGCGGGCCAGTGGAAGGTCCTCGGCGTATTGAGGACCGATCTTCGGGCGCCGGACTGGTTCCGCGATCCGATCACGGGAATCAGGGCCCCGCAAGACAAGTACGCCTTTCGGGTCAATCACCGGTCCGAGGCTGAGACCGGCAATGTCAAACAGATCTGGGAGCTATCCAGGCATCAGCACCTGACGATCCTCGCTGCGGCGTGGTTTGTCACCGGCGACGCCGACTACGCAGAGGCGGCGGCCGGACAGCTGCGCTCGTGGTGGAGCGAGAACACCTTCCTCTCCGGCATCAACTGGACGAGCGGCATCGAGCTCGGGCTCCGTCTCGTCGCGTGGGTCTGGATGCGTCGTCTTCTCGACGGCTGGTCAGGCGCGACGAGCCTGTTCGAGGACAACGGTGTCGCCAGGTCGCAGGTCTTCTGGCATCAGCGGTACCTTGCCACCTTCAAGAGCCGGGGCTCGTCCGCCAACAACCACGTCATCGCCGAGGCCGCCGGACAGCTGGCAGCGAGCTGTGCTTTCCCTTGGTTCGCCGAAAGTGACCGATGGAGATCAGAGGCCGCACGCCTGCTCGAGCGCGAGCTGTGCGCCAACACATTTCCGAGTGGCCTTGATCGCGAGCAAGCCTTCGATTATCACGGATTTGTCGCAGAGCTCGGCGTGTTGGCCGCAGTCGAAGCCGGCGTGTTTGGTCAGCCGCTCTCCGACGACACCTGGCGACGGCTTTGCCGGATGATCGACGCGGCCGCCTCCGTTGTCGACGAGTCGCAGCGGGCACCTCGCCAAGGCGACAGTGACGAAGGCCGCGCCCTCGTGGTCGACGCGCCGGACGTCAATCGATGGACGTCGTTGTTCTCGACGGGCGCCGCCTTGTTCGATCCCGCGCCGTGGTGGCCAAAGACCACACCGAGCATGATGAGCGTGCTGCTCGGATCATTGTCGGGTCGTCGTCCTGTCGCCAGTGGTCGGCCGGGCCGGCGAAGCTCGCAGTTCCCCGATGCCGGTCTCGCGTTGTTGCGCACGCACCCCGGCGAGCGCCCCGAGATCTGGTGCCGATGCGACGGGGGGCCTCACGGCTATCTCTCGATCGCCGGTCACGCCCATGCAGATGCTCTTTCCGTGGAGGTTCGCTACGGCGGTGTAGACGTGCTCGCCGATCCCGGCACGTACTGTTACCACGGAGAACCCGAGTGGCGCCGCTACTTCCGCTCCACGCTGGCGCACAACACCGTCGAGCTGGCGGGACAAGACCAGTCGCTCTCCGGCGGTCCGTTCCTCTGGCTCCGTCATGCCCGAACGGTGATCGTGGACGGGCGCCACGACGACGAGGGTGCGGTGACGGAGTGGTCCGCCGAGCACGACGGTTACCAAGCGCTCGACCCGCCGGCACGGCACCGCAGGACAGTTCGGCTCGACCATGGCGAGCGGCGCATCGACATCGCAGATCGCATCGACACCGTCGGTCGGCACGTGCTGAGAATGGCCTTTCACCTCGGCCCGACCGTTCATGCCGAGGTGGATGACTCGACGGCCAATCTGAGCTGGCCGACGATTGGCGGCTACGAGTCAGCCGTGCTAGCGCTCCCCAGGGGACTTCAGTGGAGCGTGCATTGTGGCGAAACAGCGCCGGTTCTCGGCTGGTACTCAAGTGCGTTCGGGACCAAGGTCCCGACGACGACATTCGTCGGCGAAGGACGCTGCGACACCGCCGTAGTCGAGCTCCACACGTCGATTCGATTCTCGTCCTGACAGAGGCGACGTCGGTGTCGACGTCGGCTTTCGGTGCCTCAGTGGCGGCTATCGTTGCACGGTGACGACGGAACGCGAGGGCCGCGGGTTGTTGTCGGCCCCGTTCCAGCGATCAGACCATGAGGACGTCAGGTGAGTTTTCGAATCGGCCCGAGGCTGGTCATTGGAGGCGGTGCAGTCGGCGTCGCCACAGGGCGCGCAGGCTTCGTCCGAGACTTCAACCGCTCGTCGTCACATTCCCGTGGTCGAGGGCGTGATCCCAGAAAGAGCCAAGAGTGGAAGAACAAGCGATAAGCCCGAGAAGCATCTCTCAGTTCATCCGCCGACGCCCAAGGATCCTGCTCGTGTTCACGCTTCTCGGCTGCGGTCTCGGTCTCGGGTACGTCTTGTTCGCGCCTCCGATGCCGTCGTCGATCGCGCTCGTCCTGCTTCCCACGTCGGCAATAACCGCCTCCGGCCAACCGACTCAGAATGTGAACACCGACGCGGAAGTAGCACTCAGCCAACCCGTGCTCGGGCCTGCCGGAAAGGCGGCCGGCCTCACGCTCAGCTACCAGGACTTGCAACGCAGGGTTTCCATCACCGCGCTGACCCCCGATCTGCTTCAGATCACCGCCAGGGCGAAGACCGCTCGGGAGGCAGAGGCTCTCGCCAACGACGAATCGGAAAGCTTCGTCAAGTACTCGACGAGCTCCTCCGTGCTCGCCGCCACCATCGGCGTCGGCGCCCAGCTGCTTCAACCTGCCACGACGGCGACTCACCCGTCACCGCTGCGGATACCCGAGCTCGGCGCCCTGGGTGCCCTGGGCGGACTCGCGATCGGAGGCATTGTCGCCTATGTAGTGGATCGCCGGGATCGACGCCTCCGCAGGCGCGACGACATCGCGACAGCCGCCGGGGTCCAAGTGCTTCAGTCACTTCCGTCCCAGCGCCGAGAGAAGGCCGACGACTGGCTTTCGCTGTTCGAACAGTGGCAGCCGAGCCTCACCGACCAGGTGAGAATGCGCCGACTGCTGGATGCGATGGGCTTTTCCTTCAAAGATACGGCCTTTCAACCTGTTTCGCCTCGCACCCGACACCGACCCGGGCCACTTCGGGAGCGGTCCTCGGGGTCGCTCGGTGACTTCGACCTCGACATCACGGTCTTCGTTGTCGCGGGCGATCGGGGCGCTCTTGGCGTCGCCCCGGAGCTGGCGGTCTTTGTCGCGATGCAGGGCCTTCAGGTCGACTTCGTGGTGGGGATCGAACACGAGTCGGTGGAGGCGATGAGGCAGGCTTGCGCCGGGCACGAACGCAAGCAGGGCGGGCCACGGGCGAACCTCGTCACTCGGGAAGGCCCGGCCGAGATGGATCTCGGCCGTGGGCTGAGCGTGACGCTGGCGGTGATCGACCCGTTGAGGAGTGAAGGTGCCGACTTGAGCCGCTGTTGGCCAACACGAGGCACTCGGTCGACGGTGGCGGTGCTCGCAGTGTCGGCAGGGTACGCCTTGGCCGAGCAGCTGGCCGTCGTCGCAGACGCCGCTGCCAGTTATCAGCATCCGCTCAGTGGTGTCGTGGTTGTCGATCCCGACCCCGCCGACGGTGCGATCGGTGGAGCGAGCACACGGTGAGGACGTGCAAGTCCGAAGCAGGGTCGCCCTTGGATGGCGGCAGCCACCGTCTGAACAGGTTCCGCGCGTATGAGGCGGAGCTCTGGTCGGCGCGTTCGTAGAGCTCCTCGGGGACGCGAACACGATGGACCAGATGTCGAGTGCGGCCCGAGATCGCTCCGACCAGGTCTCCGAAAGTGCGGTGGCCGGGCCGGTCCCTCTCACGGGCGAGACCTCCCGTCGGCCGGTGGCGATCCTCATCTGCTTCTCGTGCGGGCCGGGGGCGGGCTCGGAGCGCGGAGTCGGATGGACCTGGGCCAAGGCAGCTTCGGAAGTGGCAGACGTCATTCTCATCACCGAGTCGTTGCACCGACCTCAGATCGAATCCGCTATCGCCGAGCTCGAGCTGCCCATCACGGTGCGATGGGTCGACACGCCGCCCTGGTTCCATCGATTGATCCCGGCCAAGGTCGTGGGTTTCGGCCCTCGCTACTGCCTCTGGCAGGCGATGGCAGGACGTGTCATCCGACGCATCGAGCGCCGGCAGTCCGTTGACGTCGTTCACCACGTCACGTGGGCATCGGACTCGCTCCCCTCGGCCCTCCTGGCCTCGAGAGCTCCGGTAAGGGTATGGGGGCCTGTGGGCGGGGCCACCCGGACGGCGTGGGGCCTGTACCGGTACCTGACGCCATGGGGAAAGACCCGTGAGGTCATCCGGGACATCACGAACGGCACGTTGCGCGCCACGACCGGCACGTGGCTGGCCCGGCACGCGACCCTTGTGGTCGCGCTCAACAATGATGTCGAGGCGAGGTGGCGCTCAGGTCCGACGCCCGTGGTCGTGGAGTCCAACTCCGCAATGAACTACAGCGAGCTGGCAGCGGCAGCTGAATCGGAGTGCCTCCCGGAAGCTCAGCAACTTCGTACGGCGTTGTTCGTCGGTCGGCTGATCCACTGGAAGGGACTCCTTCTGGCCGTCGATAGCCTCCGGTACACCCCGGGGTGGAAGTTGGTCGTCCTGGGTGAAGGCCCCGATCACAGGCGCGCCACAGCCCTTGCCAAGCGCATCGGCGTAGGAGACCGGCTCGAATTTCGTGGCAACGTGCCCCGCTCTGACGTGCTTGGGGCATTTCGGTTCGCCGACGCCCTACTCTTTCCCAGTTTCCACGACTCGTCCTCATGGGCGGTGGGGGAGGCCACCTCCACGGGCTGTCCAGTCGTATGTCTCGACGCCGGTGGTTCGGCGCTCCAGGCCGGCCTCAACGCCCATGTGGTTCCCGTAGCACCGGCACGCACGTTGCCCCGGCGCATCGGTGCGTGTCTGGAGGGACTCCGGGGACGGGGTGAGCCAGACGACAGCTGGCGTGCCGAGCGCATTCCTGACTTGCTCAGGGCTTGGTACCTGGGCTCCGGCTTCGAGTCGCCTCGGCCCGGCGACCACGGTCGGCCCAAGTGACGCGGAGCCGGCCCAGCGAGGGATAGGCCGACAGCGCCTGACGGTGCGTAGCCCTGCGCTTCGGATGCCTGCCGAGACCCTCTTGAGAGCTGCGCGGGCCACCCGGTCGATTGGCCTCGCGCGATCGAGCACCCTCCAGAACCATGATTCTCGACCGAGCGTCAACGGTCATGTGGATCGCCCCGCCCACCGGTATGAGGCGTCCCCATTGGTGTCATCGGGGTTCACCGTGGCCGGCGTCCTCGGTTCTCGCATTAGTCACCTTTAGTGGTGTTATAACCGCTTGGTGTGGTAATCCCTGGTAGAAGCGCCGGATCCCTTGTTTGACTTACCACGGTTAGTGGTTGTACAGTGACTGTCAGTGTTCACACCACCAGAGGACAGTGGCGCGGCTGAGTCCGGCTGATCCATGGGAAGGCGTTCGATGAAGAACGTGTTTGTTCGCGAGACGGTTTCCGTTGCGGTTCGGAGGCGCCGAGCGGCGACGATGGTAGCGCTCGCCGGCCTCGCCATTGTGCTCCCGGTACTGCGGACCTCGAGTCCCGCTAGCGCCGGCACGGGCGCACCAACGAGTCCACCGGCGGTCATCTGCGGGAACTCGGACGTGCTCGCCGGACCGTCGGTCGCACCCGCTGGCTCGGTGACGGTCCCTGCCGGCAACAACTCCGGCCTGGTCGCAGGCGGCGGCCTCGACGAGGCGGGCACGACCTACTACTTCGCGACGGGCGTGCACACGATCGAGACGCAGATCATCCCCGGCAACAACTCGACCTACATCGGCGCGCCAGGAGCGATCATCGACGGCGGCGGCACCGAGGACTCGATGTTCAACCAGACGGCGACGGGCGTCACGATCAAGTACCTGACGATCCAGGACTTCTGGCAGCCGAGCGGGCAGGACGTAGTCAACCCTAACGAGGCCAGTGGCTGGACGATCGAGAACGACACGATTGGGCCGAACAACCCAAACGGCCAGGCCTCCTACGACGGCTACGGCCTGGGCGTCGGCGACAACGACACCGTCGAGTACAACTGCATCACCGGGAACTCGGAGGGCGGTTTCAACGCGAGCGGCGGTCCGGGCGAGCTCCTCACCGGCATCGTGATCTCGAACAACGAGGTCAGCTTGAATGCCCTCGGCGACTACCCGGACAACAACTGCGGTTGCGCGGCGGGCGGCAAGGTCTTCTGGTCGACGAACGCGGTCATCACGAACAACTGGGTGCACGACAACTACGGCACAGGGATCTGGGCCGACTTCAACAACGCCGGGGCGAACATCTCAGGGAACTACATCGCCTCCAACTGGGGCGAAGGGATCGAGTATGAGGCGAGCTACAACGCCAGCATCTCCTACAACACCCTCGTCGGGAACGGCTGGGCGTCCGACGGCGCGTGGCCCGCCTGCACTGGTACGCACTGTGGAGGACAGAACTTCGCGAACGGTTACGGCCCGCTGACGGGGTCGACCGACTTTCCCTACGGCGCCGTCCTGATCTCGGACTCAGGCGGGAACAGTCTCGTGTCGAGCAACTACTCGGGCACCCTGCTCGTAGAGGGCAACGTGCTCACCGACAATTTCGGTGGTGTTGTCGTCTATCAAGACCCTCAGCGGTTCTGCAGCTCGCCGTCACAAGGGAATTGCTCGCTCCAGCAGACGAACTCGACCTATTACGACAACCCGACGCTCTCGGCCTATGACGGGGTCACCAATGGCACGACGACGATCACTTCCGCAGCCGGCTTCAAGAACTCGCAGACTGGCGCGGTGAGCTCTCCGACGGTCGGCGCGCTGGTCTACGGATCACACATCCCGACGGGTGACACCGTCGCGAGCGTCACGAGCCCGAACGACATCACCCTCACGACGGCCGCAACCGGTTCGGGGAGCGGACTTGAGATCGACACCGGGACGCCCGGTGGCTGCGGCCTGTACGACCTTCTCGGCTCGACTCCGGGTTCGGTGACCGGTAGTCCCCCCGCCAAGTACTACGACAACTGCATCATTGCGGGAGCTGAAAGCGTCACGGTCTCCGGCAACCAGTTCAACCTGGACAGCTCGACAGTGACCGGCTGCACCGCGGCTGTCCTGTGCGGCGTCATGGCGACGATCTCCTACACGCCTGGCATGGGCGACTACGACCAGTGGAACCCGTATGCCAGCACCAGCTACTCGCCCGTCATGGGTACCCAGGTGTCCGAATCGGATCACAACGTCTGGAGCAACAACGCCTATTCCTGGACTGGGCCCCTGGCTTGGGGCTTCGAGGTCGTCTGCCAGGGGGCGAGCGGCGCCGTGTCGGAGGCGGCGTGGCAGAGCTCGCCCTACAACCAGGACGGTGGAAGCACGTTCAACGCCACGACCACGACCACCACGACGCAGCCGCCCCCCACGACCGTGACCACGACGACCCAGCCGCCCGCTACGACCACCACGACCACGACCCAGCCGCCCGCTACGACCACGACCACCACGACCCAGCCGCCCGTCACCGGCACGACCACCACGGCGCAGCCGCTCTCCACGACGACGACCACGACGACCCAGCCGCGTCCCACGACGACGACCACGACGCAGCCGCCCTCCCGAGTGCACAAGCGACCGGACAGATACAGACTCGACTACGCCAGGGCTCTCACGTTCATCGGGCAGCGAGTCTCGATCGACGAGGTGTTCCTAAGGACTCACGGGCCGACGCGCTCCAATGCAGCCTTCACCGCAACGCGCAATCAAATCCAAGACGAGGTCTCGGTGCTCGGGCACGGGCTCGCGGCGAGAGCTACCGCAAGCTACAAGATCGAGTACCAACGGGCGCTCAACCTCGTGAGGCAACGGGTAGCGCGTGACAACGCGTTCCTGAGAACGCACCGACTCTTGCGAGCGAATCCGCCCTACACCGCGGCCCGCGATCAGCTCTCCAACGAGGTCGCCGTCATGAGGAATTGGCTCGCCCCGAGAACCTGACGCACTCGACGGCAGCTGCGGAACCCGAAGGGCCCGTCCACGGGCACTACCAGTCTTGACCTCGGTTGACGCGTCTCATCAAGCTCTTGAGGCTGTGGCGTTGATCCAGCTCGTTAGCACAGCGAGGTTCTGAAGTGAATGGCTTCGCACGAATTCTCGGTTGTGATCCACGTCCCAGGCCTCCCTTGGACGGTGACTGGTGTAGCTATGCTCTGGATGAGACGCCATCGCGGCGTTCCCTGGTCCGTGGAGACGCACGCAGATTCAGTCCTCGGTGAGTTGGCAGGAAATTGTGCCAGGGCTCGACTCGTTTCAGACGCGTCACGCGCGCGTGAGACTCACGTGCGCGTGCGACAGGTCGAATCTCGGTGCTGGCGGTGAGTCCATCGTCACAGAGGCCGGTGGCATCTGCCTGCGCTCGACGTGGATGACGCTGGCACTCTCGCGACTCTGGCCGTGATCGCCAAGAGGTCTACCGCGTCGGCACACCGATCGCGGCCGGTTTGGTTCGGGCCCACCGACGCGCCGCTGTTCGGCCTTCTCAATTTGCCTGACACCCAGGCCCGTGGGGCGGTCGTCCTCTGCCCGCCGTTCGGACGCGAGTACGTGAACGCGTATTCGACCTTCGTCCAGCTCGCAACTCGGCTGGAACTTCTGGGCTTCGCGGTACTTCGCTT